>QUBZ01000088.1 GCA_014338005.1 Chloroflexota bacterium
TTCCATCGCCGTAACACTGCGCGAGGGCCTGCCTGATCTGCCACGCTGGAGCATCCAGCTTATCGGTACAGACATCAACCAGCGCGCGCTGGACGCCGCGCAGAAGGGCTTATACCGGCCCTGGGCTTTCCGCCAGGCCATCACGGGTTTCCAGGATTTGTATTTCGAGCCGGTGCCGGGCGGCTTTCAATTGAAGCCGGAAATCCGCCAGATGGTGCTGTTTCGCCAGGGCAACCTGCTGGCCGCCCCGCCGCTGCCGCAGTTCGACATCATTGTGTGCTGCAACGTGCTGATCTATTTTCATGAGGAGGCTGCCCGCCAGGTGAGCGCCATGTTTTATGAAACGCTCGCCCCTGGCGGCTGGCTCATTCTGGGCCAGGCGGAAATGCTGCGTTTTGAACGCGACCGCTGGACAACCCACGTTTTCCCGGAAATGGTGGTTTATCAGAAGCCGGCGGCTGGCGGCCCGCTCACCCGCCGGCATAACCTGCCGCTGCCCCAGACCGCGCCCCGCCAGCAGCCCCCAACTCCGTCCGCTTATACCGAGGCGGTTGTGGCGCTGCGCGAGCGGCGTTATGATGAAGCGGAACGGCTGCTGTCGAACATCCTGGCGCAAAATTCCGATTTTGCCCCGGCGCATGTGCTGATCGGCTGCCTCTTTGCCAACCGGCAGGCCTACCCCGAAGCCTTCATGCACCTAGATACGGCGCTGCGGTTGGACCCCCTCCAGGCGGATGCTCACTGTCTGCGCGGGCTACTGTACCTGGAAAACCGGCAGCAGGCCGAGGCCAGGGAATCGCTGCGGGCGGCGCTGTACTGCAACCGGCAGCACATCCTGGCGGCCATGATTCTCGGCCACCTGTACAGCCAGATGGGGCAGGCGGAAAAAGCCCGGCGCATCTGGGAAGAAGCCCTGCGCGCGTTAAACGGCCTGTCCCCGGATGCGCCCGTTTCCGACATCAGCGACCTGACCGCCGAGGCCGCGCGCGCCTTTCTCGGCGACCACCTCAAACAGTTATAGACAGGCGTTTGCGCCGGCGCGGATAAACCGCACTCGGTATTCGGGGCAGGGCTGCGCTATAATGCCACCGTTTTATGCATATCAGCGGCAGCAAGGATAGAAAAACCGTGAATAAACCGACGATTGTAGTGTTAGAAGGCGACCAGACCGGCCAGGAACTGCTTGAAGAAGCCCTGCGCGTCCTGGACCCGGCAGTGGTTCGCTGCGATCTGAATTTTGAAACTTTTGATCTCTCGCTGGAAAACCGGCGCGCGACCCGTAACCAGGTCGTCCACGAGGCCGCCGAACGCATCAAACAAACCGGCCTGGGTATCAAGGCCGCCACCATCACCCCTGGCGACCCGGATGATGTGGGCAGCCCCAACGCGCTGCTGCGTGAGTTGATTGAAGGCCAGGTGATTTTACGAACCGGGCGGCGCATCCCCTCGGTGCGGCCTCTGGGCGGCGTTCACCAGCCGATTGCCGTCGTGCGGATGGCGGTGGACGGCGAGTACAACGCTAAGGAATGGCGCGAGGGCGAGGGCTTGGATGAAGTGGCCTACAGCACCCGCCGGCTCTCCCGCCGCACCTGCCGCGCGGTGGCGGAGTTTACCTTCCGCTATGCCCGCCGCAACCATGCCAAAGTCTTCGGCGGCCCCAAATATACAGTCAGCCCGGTTTATGAGGGCCTGTTTAAGGAAGAACTGGACGCCGCCCACGAGCGATACCCCGACGTGACCTACGACCCGCAGTTGATTGACGCCACTTACGCCCTGCTGCTGGCGACCGACGGCGAGGCGCTGGTCATCCCGGCGCTTAACCGGGATGGCGATAACCTGAGCGACCTGGTGATGAAGATGTTCGGCACGATTGCCGGGGCGGAGTCGGTTATCCTGTCATTCGACGAAAAGTTCGACGTGCGCGTGGCCGTCACCGAAGCGCCGCATGGTACGGCCCCCAGCCTGTACCGGAAAAATATCGCCAATCCGATGGCGATGATTCTGGCCTGTGCGGCCATTTTACGCTATGTGGGGACGGAAGCCGCATCCAACGCCAGCCGCGCGATCTACGAGGCGACCCTGGAAGCCGTCCATGCCGGGACGCGCACGCCGGACCTGGGCGGTCAGTCCAGCACGACCGATTTTACCGACGAAGTAATCCGCCGGGTGCAGGCCAAACTGGAAGTCTGGGACGTATTGGGCGAGTGAGACTGCCGGGGGCGGCCCTGCCGCTCCTGAAACCGTCCAGGTCTTATAAATTTCTAGCGCGTCTGGGGGTATAATAAAGGGTGAAATTGGCTATTTACACCCCAAGTAGTTCCACACCATGTCTACCCTGCTCCAGATCGAAAACCACATTCCGTTTGCGGCCCCCATCCGTTACTGGATAGAAATAGACGAAACGACGCTGGACGAGATGGTCAAACAAAGCCGCCAGTTTGAGCGCGCTTTTCTGGCCTGGGAAACCGTCCGCAAGCAGCGCAACCCGTTTTTTGAGAACGGCACCGGCTTCGAGGGTTATTTTGTCGGCACATGCCACTCCCCGGAGGAGGCGCTGGAAGCGATACTGAAGCTCAACCGGGATATACTCGACCGCATTCACCGCCTGCACCGCATGGACTATGGTTTCCAGTCGCGGTTGATGAAAACGCTGACCGGTGACATATACGACCCGGCGGCTATGCAGGAATGGTCGGCGCAGCTTGGCGCGGCGCTGGGGCGGCTGCGCGCCGGCATTTATTATAACGAGCAGGCCAGCCGCTTTCAGACCGAGACATACCGCAGCGTTTATCATCTGCCGCTGATTTTCTACCGCCAAAAGAATGATGCCATTGAGCAGCGTTACGCCATCAATTTCGGCAGCCCGCGCGGCGGGCGAGTGCTGGTTGAACCGGGACTCTTAAAACCCCGCGAACAGGATGCCTGGCTGGTGGCCGAGTATGTCGGGCGCTTCGGCCACCCGCTGGTGCGCCAGTTTTTACGCAGCGACCGAACTTGACCGCCGGCGTGTTCCCACCTACAGTTAAGACATAACGCCGCCTGAATTTTATATCCGTGTTCACAAAGGAGCATGAATCGTGCGAATTGTGGTTGGTATTCTGCTGATCGTTCTGGCTGCCACCGGGGCAGCCGCCCAGGAGGCTTCCCCTCTGGAATTTGACACGTTTATATCCGGCACGCTGACTAATTCAGCCTTTGAAACGGCTTACAGCTTCGAGGCGGAAAGCGGCCAGATGGTGATGATCGAGATGCTGCCCAGGCCCGGCACATATGACCTTGACCCGGCCCTGGTGCTGCGAGACAGCGCCGGTAATATCCTGGCGGTCAACGATGATTTCGACTATCCGACATCGTTGATCGTCTTCAAACTGCCGGCCAATGACCGGTATACCGTTCTGGCGACGCGCTCCGGTGGTTCGACCGGTACTTCAGCCGGCGATTATATCCTGCGGGCGCGCCGTGTGCAGCCGCTGACGGCGGGGCAAACGGTCGAGGCTGTCATCTTCTCCGACCAGGAAAAATCGGTCGCGGAACGTTTTGTGCTGATCCCGGAAGCCAGCGGCGCGCTGCAAATCACCTTCAGCCAGCAGCCGGGCGACCTGTTCGCCAGCCTGAAACTGTCCGACTGGCAGGCGGATAATAACTACAGCACGACGCTGTTCCACATGGACGATACCTCCAGGCTCAGCCGCGCGGCGCTGACCGTCGAAGTGGAGGCCGGTCAGGTGTATATCCTGACGGTGGACAAGGCGTTGTTTTCCTTTGCCTTCGGGCAGGATATTTCATCGAGCATCAAAATCACGGTGAATTAAACGGTGGGGACGCTGTACGTGGTGCCGACTCCTATCGGCAACCTGGAGGACATCACGCTGCGGGCGCTGCGCGTCCTGCGGGAAGCCTCGCTGATTGCCGCCGAGGATACGCGCACGACGCGCGTCTTGCTTGACCACTACAGCATCGCCACGCCGCTGACCAGCTATCACGAACATAACAAACTGGCGAAGCTGGATGTTATCTTCGCGGCGCTGGCGACCGGAGACGTGGCGCTGGTTTCCGACGCCGGCACGCCGGGGCTTTCCGACCCCGGTTATGAACTGATCGGCGAGGCCATCCGGCGCGGCGTCCGGGTGGAGCCGCTGCCGGGCGCGAACGCCATCCTGCCGGCGCTGGTGGCGTCGGGGCTGCCGACCGAAAGTTTTGTCTACCTGGGCTTCCTGCCGCGCCGATCAAAGGCGCTGGCGGAAGCCCTGCTGCTGCTGGCCGATGAGCCGCGCACGCTGGTGGCCTACGAAAGCCCGAACCGCCTGCTCGATACGCTGGCGGCCATCGGCGATGCACTGGGCGAACGCCCGGTGTGTGTGGCGCGGGAAATCAGCAAAAAGTTTGAGGAATTTCAACGCGGAGGGGTGAGCGAAGTGCTGGAACACTTTCGCCAGAATACGCCGCGCGGCGAAATCACGCTGGTGATCGGTGGCAAACCGCCGGACGCGCGGGCTGCCTGGGATGAAACACAGGTGCGGTCGGTTTTATATACGCGCCTGGAAGCGGGCGAGCCGCTGGCGCAGGCGGCGCGGGCGGTGGCCGGGTTGGCCGGCTGGCCGCGCCGTGACGTGTATGCGCTGGGCGCGGCCTACAAGGGCAGCGGGCGGCGTTAAAAATGCCGGATGCGCTCAACCTGTTGAGCGTTTAAGGCCGGTTTCGATGTAGCGCGTAAGCTGCGCTTCCGTCACCATGCCGGAATGGGTGGCGTATAGTTCACCGTTTGCGTCCAGGAACAGGCTGGTCGGATAGCCGGTGATGCCGAACTGCCGCTGGATGCGCGCCGACGTGTCCATCAGCACCGGAAACGACAGCTCGAACTGCCGCGCAAACGCGCCGACGGTGTTGATGTCCTCCGCATTATTAACCGCCAGGACGACAAAGCCCTGATTTTGATACTGCCGGTAGGCGGCTTCGATCACCGGCATTTCGGCGCGGCACGGCGGGCACCAGGTCGCCCAGAAGTTAAGCATCACCACTTTGCCCCGGTAGTCACTTAACGAAACCTGCTCACCGCTGATGGCGGGGGCGGAAAAAAGCGGTGTCTGGCCCTGCGCGCGCGGCTGCGCGGCGAGAAAAATCGCCAGCCCCAGGCCGACCAGCGCGCCGCCGATCCACCACATCCGGCGCGCCGCCCGCCGGCGAGATGTTTTGCGCTGCAACAAACGTTTGTTGGTCATGGACGATAACCTGTCGATCAAATGGCTTTCGTTGATAAATGTACTCTACCGCCGGAGGCCGGTTTTAGGGCATAGCCAACGGCTTATGCGATAACATTAGACTCGGCTTATAGCTTGGGACTGCCGCTCGCATGAAAAATGACTCTGGCAAAGCGGTTGAAAATCGGTACAATAAACGCACTTTCGCACGATAACCAGCCGTTAGTTTGCCAGCCGAAAAGCGAGTTGGCCTTTTATTTTGCGGAAATGGTCTTTTAAGGCGCTAAAGGCTGACGGCTAACGCTTGATCTCATATGAGGAAGTGTAGATGGCTTCTTATCACGGCCCAAAAGCAAAAGTGCAGCGGCGTTTTGGTGAAATATTAATCCCGCGTCCCAAGTACCAGCGCATCCTGGAAAAACGGTCGTATCCGCCCGGCGAACACGGCAAGGAAAAACAGTTCCGGTCGGGCCGCCGCAGCGACTACGGCTTGCAGTTGAACGAAAAACAAAAACTGGCCTTCAGCTACAACGTGCGCGAAACACAGCTTCGCCGCTACTTTTTGCGCGCCCGCAAGCAGCCCGGCAACACCGGCGAAAACCTGCTGGCGCTGCTGGAACGCCGCCTGGATAATCTGGTCTACCGGGCCGGGTTCGCGTCCACCATCTGGGCAGCCCGGCAGCTGGTCAGTCACGGCCATGTGCTGGTGGACGGCGCGCGGCTGAATATCCCGTCGTACTCGGTGCAGCCGGGGCAGGTTATTTCCCTGGTCGAAAAAATGCGGAAGAACCCGCACGTCGTTGAATCGCTGGAAGGCACGCCCTACACGCCGCCGTTCCTGGATGTGGACGCCAATGCGCTGACGGCCACCTTCACGCGCGTCCCCGAACGCGGCGAAATCCAGGTCCCGATAGACGAATCGTTAGTGGTCGAGTTCTACACGCGGCTGACGTAAGCCAACCCCAGACTTGCAGTTTGCAGATACAAAACAGTTCTCCTTGCCGGGAACTGTTTTTGGATTCACAATACTACAACAGGTCAAAACAGTGTTTTGGGCGTAGGGGAGGGTTTGAAACCCTCCCCTACAGTTTGAGCCGGCCCGGTTAGCCTGAGAAGTGGATGACGATGGACTTAAAAACGCTCACCGACGCCATGCACGCTTTTGTGGAAAACAAAGGCTGGTATGCCCCGGATTCGCCCCACCCGCAGACGCCGAAAAATCTTGCCATCTCGCTGGTGATCGAAGCCGCCGAAGTGCTGGAACATTTCCAGTGGGGCGAAACGGCGGACAAAACCGAACTGGCGGGCGAGCTGGCCGACGTGCTGCTGTACCTGCTGCAAATCGCCAGCCTCAGCGGCATTGACCTGGGCCAGGCCGTGATGGACAAGCTGAAAATTAATGACGGGCGGGAGTGGTAACATCTGCCGGCCTCGCTCTGCGCCGCGCATCTTGGCGGTTTTGGATTCCCTGTCTACAATCAGGCGGTCTACACAGGGGGAACTTGTCATGCGAATGTCCCAGTTGTTCAGCCAGACGCTCCGCGAAGCGCCCGGCGACGCCGAAATTGCCAGCCACCAACTGCTGCTGCGCGCCGGGTTTATCCGCCCGCTGGCTGCCGGCATTTTCAGCTACCTGCCGCTGGCGCGCCGCGCGCTGACCAAAATCGAAAACATCGTGCGCGAGGAGATGGACGCCATCGGTGGGCAGGAAATCACCATGCCGGTTGTGCATCCGGCGGACATCTGGAAGGAAACCGGGCGCTGGCAGGCCATCGGCCCGGAGATGGGGCGCTTTCAGGATCGCGCCGGGCGCGATATGGTGCTGGCGATGACCCATGAAGAAGTCGTCGGCGACCTGGTGCGGAAGGAAATTCGCTCCTACCGGCAGCTTCCCGCCCTGCTGTACCACATCCAGACCAAATGGCGCGATGAGCCGCGTTCGCGCGCCGGGTTAATCCGCGTGCGCGAGTTCACCATGAAGGACAGCTACAGCCTGGATGCCGACTGGGACGGGCTGGATAAACAGTACCGCGCCCATTACACGGCCTACTTCCGCATCTATAACCGCTGCGGCCTGGACGTGATCGCCGTCAAGTCCGACACGGGCATGATGGGCGGGCGGCTGGCGCACGAGTTTATGTATCTGACGCCGATCGGCGAGGATACGCTGCTGGTCTGCGACGGCTGCGGTTATGCCGCCAACCGCGAAGTCGCGCGCTTTAAAAAGCCGGAACTGCCGCACGAAGTCCCCCTGCCGCTGGAGAAAGTCCCCACGCCCGGCACGACCACCATTGAATCGCTGGCGAAGTTCCTGGAACTGCCGGCAGCCAAAACCGCCAAAGCCGTCTTTATGATGGCCGCCGTTTCCGAAAGCGGCCAGGACACAGAAAAATTCGTACTTGCCATTGTGCGCGGCGACATGGAAGCGAACGAAACCAAACTGGCGAACGCCGTCAAAGCGAAAGCGATGCGCCCCGCCACCGAGGACGAAATCCGCGCGGCGGGGGCCGTGCCGGGTTACGGCTCGCCGGTGGGCGTGAAAAACGCGCTGGTGGTAGTGGACGACCTCATCCCTATGTCACCGAATCTGGTCGGCGGCGCGAACGAAGAAGGTTATCACTTCCTCAACGTTACTTATGGGCGCGATTATTCGGCGGACGTGGTGGCCGACATCGCCGCCGCCCGCGAGGGGGACGCCTGCCCGGAGTGCGGCCAGCCGTTAAAGACCGTTCGCGGTGTGGAGGTGGGCAACATTTTTAAGCTCGGCACGCGCTACAGCGATGCGCTGGGCTGCACCTTCCTGGATAAAGACGGCAGCGCGAGGCCGGTGATTATGGGGTCTTATGGCATCGGCATCGGGCGGCTGCTGGCCTGCGTGGCCGAGGCGCATCACGATAATTTTGGCCTGTGCTGGCCGGTGTCGGTTGCGCCGTATTCGGTGCATCTGGTGCTGCTGCGCGATGCTTCCAGCGAAAACACGGCGGAAGAAACCGCCGAAACCATTTACGCGGCGCTGCGCCGGGCCGGAATTGACGTGCTGTACGACGACCGGGATGAACGCCCCGGCGTCAAGTTCAACGACGCCGACCTGATCGGCTGCCCGCTGCGGCTGACGGTGAGCCGCAAATCGCTGGAAAAAGGCGGCGTGGAGATGAAACGGCGCGCCGGGGGCGAGATTGCCATCGTGCCGATAGACGGCCTGGTGTACCGGGTACGCGCGGAACTGGCGCTGCTGTGGGACGCGCTTCACGCCGCTGTCGAGGATGTCCCCTATAAGGATTGAGAGTGAGACTGCTATCGTGCCGGTGCCTAACCGGTAATGGACGAGGCAATCGCATACTAAAGCTTAATGGGTTTTCAAAAGATCATTGAGGCTCGATAAAGGTCGTTTCGTGGGTAGAGGCGCAAGGCCTTGCGCCCCCACGAACCACTATAACCCTTTATGATCCCGAACCTGGCATGATATGCAATTGCCCTGATGGAAATGATTTTCCCCGCTCAAATTATGCCGGTTTTCCGGTATAATGATCTTTTGTTAATGCGCGGAAGGCTTCGTAAGGGAACGAAACAATGGCATCGCAGGCTGTCACGCCGCAGAGCGTGGATTTTTCGGCATGGTATAACGAGATCGTCTACAAGGCCGACCTGGCCGACCAGTCGCCGGTGCGGGGCTGTCTCATCATCAAGCCCTATGGTTACGAGCTGTGGGAGGCGATCAAAGGCGGGCTGGACCGGCGCTTTAAGGCTACCGGCCATCAGAACGCCTATTTCCCGCTGTTTATCCCGGAGAGCTTTCTCAAGCGCGAGGCGGAACACGTTGAAGGCTTCAGCCCGGAACTGGCGGTCGTTACCATCGCCGGCGGCAAGGAACTGGAAGAACCGCTGGTTGTGCGGCCTACTTCCGAAACCATCATCATGGATGCCTTCAAGCAGTGGATTCAGTCCTACCGTGACCTGCCGCTGCTGATTAACCAGTGGGCCAACGTGGTGCGCTGGGAACTGCGGACGCGCCCGTTTTTACGCACGACCGAATTTCTGTGGCAGGAGGGGCATACTGCCCACGCCACTTTTGAGGAAGCCGAGGCCGAAACCCGGCAGATGCTCGATGTGTACGCCGACTTCGCCATGAACGACGCGGCCATCCCGGTTATCAAAGGCCGCAAGACCGACCGGGAGAAGTTCGCTGGGGCCATGCACACCTACACCATCGAGGCTATGATGCGCGACCGTAAGGCGCTGCAATCCGGCACCAGCCACAACCTGGGGCAGAACTTTGCGAAGGCGTTCGGCATTCAATATCTCGACCCGAACAACCAGCTTCAATATGCCTGGACGACTTCCTGGGGTTTAAGCACGCGCATGGTCGGCGCGATTGTGATGACGCATGGCGATGACAAAGGGCTGCGTCTGCCGCCGAAGGTTGCGCCTTATCAGGTGGTGATCGTGCCGATTTACAAAAACGACGACGAACGCGCAGCGGTCGAGGAAGCGGTGACGCGGCTGGCGAAAGAATTGGCCGGCGCGGGGATTCGGCTGCACGTAGACCGGCGCGACGGCGTATCGCCGGGGTTTAAGTTTAATGACTGGGAGATGCGCGGCGTGCCGGTGCGGCTGGAGATCGGCCCCAGAGATGTTGAAAAGGGGACGGCGGCGCTGGCGCGGCGCGACCACCCCGGTAAGGAAGGTAAACAGTTCGTGGAACAGGCCGGTCTGGCCGCGCGGGTGCGCGATCTGCTGGACGATGTGCAGGCCAGTTTGTTCCGGCAGGCTGCCGAGTTCCGCGATGCCAACATCCACGACGTAAGCAGTTATGACGAACTGCGGCAGTTGGTCGAGCAGGGGGGATGGGCGCGCGGCTGGTGGGCCGGCTCCGGCGACGACGAAGCGCGCATTAAGGAAGAAACCGGCGCGACGATTCGCTGCATTCCGTTCGATCAGCCCGGCGGCGGGGGCAAATGCCTGCTGACCGGCCAGGCTGCCGAGCGCGTGGTATTGTTCGCCAAAGCGTATTAACGCGCCTGCCGCCCCATGATGAGGCTTGACTTAGAGCTTTAGAATCTCTAAGCTAACTGCAAATATTTCATCATGCTCCCTTAACATGATGGTGGCATAATAGAATGTTTGAAAAGCGCCCGCTTTACGCGCGCTTTTGGGGTTCATATCGTAATTTTATGCAAAGACTGTAGAATATAATCGGAAATATGTTCGATGAGGAGCGTTATATTTATAGTATAATAGTGTTTAAGTTATTGCAACCGCCGACCGCCGGGGAGGAGGCATCGCCGGTTTGTTTGCGTTAATAAATAGATCTTTCAAAAAAACTTGTTTGGGAAGCCGGACGTTTTAGACAAAATTGGTCGAGAACCATTCCTACCACCGGGCCCGCAGGTTCAGGTGGTATATTTTTAGGATAAGCTTGAGATGGCTGCGTATTTGATTGTAGATGTGGATGATTTGCTCCAGCGGTTTAGCAGCCGGGGCGTTTCAGTGGATATTCAGGAACTCTCGGTCGGCCTGCGCGGCGGCGCGGCGCTGGCCGCCGGGTTGTTTAGCGCCGAGAGCCTGAAGGCGGTAGCGGTGGCCGATTGGAGCCAACACGGCAGCGCCGGTAAAAACTACCAGCGCATTTTTAAGGCCGCCGGTTACGACGTATTCGATATGCCGCGCCGGGACTCGCTGGCCGATGCGCTGATCGTGCATTATTTTTCGTTCGATCCAGAGCCGGTGGACGAACTTATCCTGGCGACTTCCAGCCCGGATTTAATCCCCCTGGTGCGCCGCGTTAAAACCACCCGCAGCGCGCGCATTCGCGTCTGGGGTTCTGAGAACGCTCTCAAAGGCACCGAGTTTGAAAACCAGGTCATCTTCCAACCTCTGGACTCGCTGCTGGGCATCCAGACGAAAAATGTGGCCGTTTATATTGACTTTGAAAACATCGCCATCAGCCTCAATGAACAGGGTTTTGTCGTCAATCTCGATCATCTGATTGATCGTTTTGTGACGCAGGCCAAAGCGCACGGCCAGGTTGTGAAGATGGCCGCCTATGCCCCCTGGGGGCAGCGCGGCAGCCTGCCGCCGCTGGTGGATTCGGCGGGGCGGGAAGTGGCGGACGAAGCCCCCAGCCGCCTGATGATGGCGAACATTGACCCGGTGTTTAACCTGCCCGGCAAAAACAGCGCCGATATGCGGATTGCCCGCGATGTCATCACCGATGCCGGCCATTCGGATTCGGCGGATGTGTACATCATGGCGAGCGGCGACCGGGACTTTAACCAGGTTTTGAACGCTCTGCGAGCGCGCAACAAAACGGTCATCGTGTGGGGCGTGCGGGGCAGCACCAGCCGCCAGCTTGAAAATAACCCCGGCGTCACCGTCGAGTACGTCGAAGATTTCACCGACCTGCAAACCCACCAGTCCCTGAGTGCGGTTTCGTTTGCCGATAACGGTCTGGAGACGGTTGGCTTTACGCCTTCGCAGTGGTCGAGCGTGATTATCCAGTTCGACCGCCTGGCAGCGGCAGCCGGCCAGAATGTGCTGCCGGCGGCGCGGCTGCTGGAGCAGCTTCAGGATGTCGGTGCGGTCATCTCGCGCCCGCGCGGCGAAGACCTGATTTCCCAGGCGATTTCGCTGGGCATCCTTCGTCCGGTGAACGCCGGCGGCGACCTGACGCTGAATGACGCGCATCCGATTGTCGAAAAAACCCGTTTAATCCGCGATCGTGTTGTGATGCGGGTGATGAATACGCTGTCGGTTCGAGAGTGGGATTACGTAAATTACGGCTTCCTGCTCAAAGGGCTGGCAATGGATCGAGAGCTGGACTGCCCCGGCTGCAACTACAGCGACCAGTGGCGGTCGGAGTGGATTGACTGCCTGGTGCGCGAGCGGGTGCTGGTGCGCGAGCTGCTGCCGCATCGCCACAACCCGGACGATCTGGTGCCGGTGATTAAACTGCAAAAGGATTTTCAGCCGCCGGCGGCCTCTTATCATGTCCCATCGGCGGACAGCGATCAGCCGAATGTGACCAGTTGGGCGGGCGTGCCGCTGGATGATTTAAACCGCCTGAACCCAGACACGGCCAGCATGGTGCGGCGAATCGTCGTCAGCGTGGAGCAGTTCACCAGCTTCCGTAATTTTTCCTGGTGTCCGCTTGGCAGCCTGCACCGCCGCCTGCGCGCCTTCGACAGTGGGATGGCCTTTCAGCGGGCGGTTGAATATCTGAAGGAAAATGAAGCTGCCGAGGTGTCGGAATATTCCAACCCCCAGAGCGACTTTATGACCAAAGGCATTTCGCTGAAACTGGGGTCAGAGGTTTGCCAGATGATTTTGGCGCAGCGGGACGCTTTTGTGCGCCTGCTGCTGGTGCTGTACGAGCGCAATGTGTTGATCTCGGAACAGAGTTTCCGGGCGCTGGACCCGCACACCGACTGGAACCTTGACCTGTGGTTTTCGATCATGGAGACGGAAAACGTGCTTAACCCGGTGCCGGGGCGCCCAGGGCAGTACAGCCTGTTTCGCACCCATCACACCGTTAACCTGGTGGCCGATGCCCAGCGGACGGAGGAATGAAACCCGCCGCCCCCCCAGTTTTTGAGGATTGGCATGGGAAATTCGCTTTGATATAATGTTTCATCAGGGAAACCGGTGGGCCAACTGTCCGGCCTGCCCGGTGATATGGTAAAGGACGGTAAACCATGCCTATCAACAAGCTAGAAAAAGAGATCATCATTCGGGATTATGCTCGCCACGACGGCGATACCGGCTCACCCGAAGTCCAGATTGCCCTGTTGACCAATCGAATCAGTCAGTTGACCGAACATCTGAAGATTCATAAGCATGACGAACACTCACGGCGCGGCCTGCTCAAACTGGTCGGCCAGCGCCGCCGTCATCTGCGATACCTGAGCCAGATCAAACCCGATGTGTACCGGGAGCTTATCCAACGTCTGGGGCTGCGTCGTTAACGAGGTTTTGCATCGGGATGCCCGCAGGGCGTCCCGTTTTTCACTATGCAGCCTGGCAGGGCAGGAATTGGAACGTGTGGCTAAATCCTGGGTTTAGCGCCACTTTCCAGTCCCTGGCTGCCAGGCTTTTCCGTTTTAGGAGAAGATAAATGAACGAGAATGTCATGGGTATCAATCATCGTTATGTTGCCCAGATCGGCAGCCGGGAGATCGTCATCGAAACCGGCAAACTGGCCGAACAGGCCGGCGGCGCGGTCACCGTTACCGAAGGCGAAACGATGATTTTCGCCACCGCCACTATGAGCAAGTCCCCCCGCGAAGGCATTGACTTCTTCCCGTTGAGCGTGGACTACGAAGAAAAGCTGTATGCCGCCGGGCGTATTCCGGGCAGTTTCTTCCGCCGCGAGGGCAAACCCTCCGACCAAGCTATTCTGGTTGGGCGCGTGGTAGATCGCCCGCTGCGCCCGCTGTTCCCGAAGGATTTACGCAACGAAGTGCAGATCATCCTGACGGCCTTCAGCCACGACCAGGAACACCAGGTAGATATGCTGGGTATCATCGCCGCCAGCACCGCCCTGATGATCTCCAACATCCCCTGGGATGGGCCGGTCGGCGCGGTACGCATCGGCCTGATTGACGGCGAGCTGGTGGTGAACCCGACCATTTCGCAGATGGAAAACAGCCTGCTTGATCTGCGGGTGGCCGGCACGCAGGACGCGATTAACATGGTTGAGTGCGGCGCGACCGAAGTGGATGAGGAAACCATGCTGCGGGCGCTGCTGCTGGCGCACGAATCCATCCAGGGCGTGATCGCGCTCCAGAAGCGCATCCGCGAGGAAATCGGCAAGCCGAAGGCGGAATACCGCAGTTTTGCCGTCAGCGAGGCGCTGCTGGACGAAGTGGCCGCCAAAACCCGCGACCGCGTGCGGCAGATCATCACCGAAAAAACCGACCGCGACGGGCGCAGCGAGGCGATGGATGCCCTGCGCGACGAACTGCTGGCCGAATATGAAGCCGCCAACGCTGCGGCAGCCGACCCGTCGGCTCAGGTTCCGCTGAACCATGTGAGCGAGGCGCTGGAAAAAGTGATGAAGGAAGAAGTGCGCCGCCGCATCTTGGAGGATGGCGTTCGCCCGGATGGCCGCGACTACCGGACGATTCGACCGCTGGCAGCCGAAGTGGGCATCATCCCGCGCGTTCATGGGTCGGGGTTGTTCAAACGCGGCCAGACGCAGGTTTTGACGCTGACCACGCTCGGCACACCCCGCGACGCGCAGGAACTGGACGGCCTCAGCCCGGAGGATGCCAAACGTTATTTGCATCACTATAATTTCCCGCCCTATTCTACCGGCGAAACCTACCCCTTGCGCGGGCCAAAACGCCGCGAGATCGGGCATGGCGCGCTGGCCGAAACGGCGCTGCGGGCGATGATCCCGCCGGAGGACGAGTTCCCCTACACCATCCGGCTGGTGAGCGAAGTCCTCAGCTCCAACGGCAGCACCTCGATGGCGAGTGTGTGCGGCAGCACTCTATCGCTGATGGACGCCGGCGTACCGATCATTCGTCCGGTGGCCGGGATTGCGATGGGGCTGATTAAAGAAGGCGACCGGGTGGCCGTCCTGACGGATATTCAGGGGCTTGAGGATCACCTGGGCGACATGGACTTTAAGGTGGCCGGGACGGAACGCGGCATCACTGCCCTGCAAATGGACATTAAAATCAAGGGCGTGACCGATGAGATCATGCGCCAGGCGCTGGCCCAGGCGCGTGAAGCCCGGATGCAAATCCTGGACGTGATGTTAAGCGTCATCCCCTCCCCGCGCCCGGAATTGAGCGAATATGCGCCGCGCATCACCACCGTTAAGATCGAGGTGAGCAAAATCGGCGCGCTGATCGGCCCCGGCGGCAAAAACGTGCGCTCCATCCAGGATCGCACCGGCGCGAAGATTGACATTGAAGAAGACGGCACGGTGTACGTCGCCAGCGTCAACGCGGCGGCGGCGCAGATGGCGGTGGACGAAATCCGCGCCCTGACCGAAGACGCCGAAATCGGGCGCATCTACACCGGGCGCGTCACGCGCATCGAATCCTACGGCGCGTTTGTTGAGTTCCTGCCCGGCAAAGAGGGCATGGTGCATATCTCGCAGCTGGCCGATTACCGCGTGGAATCGGTCGAGAGCGAGGTCAAACTAGGCGACGAGATCATGGTCATGGTCACGGACGTGGACGGCGATGGCAAAGTGCGCCTCAGCCGCCAGGCCGTTCTGGAAGGCTGGACGGCTGAAGAAGCCCGCGCGCGCGACCGGCGCGGCGGCGGTGGTGAGCGTCGGGGCGGCGGCGACCGGCGCGGCGGTGGCGACCGTGATCGCCGCGGTGGCGGCGGCGACCGGCGCGGCGGTGGTGACCGGTATGGCGGCGGCGACCGCAATCGCCGGTAATCCTGGTAAGCGTGAGCAGGGGACGGGTTTAGAAACCCGCCCCTTGTTATTTTTATCGCTCTGCTAGCCGGTTTGCGGATGGTTACAGCTTTTCGGCTACGCTTTTTTGCTGGGTGAACAGCAGCAGATAGTCCGGGCCGCCGGCTTTGCTGTCCGTGCCGCTCATGTTAAAGCCGCCGAAGGGATGCACGCCCACCAGCGCACCGGTGCACTTGCGGTTGAAGTACAGGTTGCCCACGTGGAACTCGCGCCGCGCCCGTTCCAGGCGTTCGTGGTCGGTGCTGTAAACCGCGCCGGTGAGGCCGAACTCGGTGCCGTTGGCAATCTTCAGGGCGTCGTCGTAGTCCCGCGCGCGGATGACCGACAGCACCGGCCCAAAAATTTCCTCCAGGGCGATGCGGGCATCCGGCGGCACATCTCCAAAAATGGTCGGCGGCAGAAAATACCCGCCGTCCGGCGTTTCGATGCGGTGTCCTCCGGTCAGCAGTTTGCCTTCCTGTGTGCCGACTTCGATATAATCCATGATGGTCTGCATGGATTTGCTGTCCACCACCGGCCCCATCCACACTTCCGGGCCGATGTCCGGCGCGCCGACCGTGATCTGCTCGGCCAGTTCCACCACGCGGCTGACGACCTGCTCGTAAACCTCGTTGACGATGATCGCCCGCGACCCGGCGGAACACTTTTGCCCCTGGAAGCCGAAGGCGCTGACGACGATGCCCTGGGCGGCCTGCTCCAGATTGGCGGTTTCGTCCACCAGCACGGCGTCCTTGCCGCCCATCTCCAGGATGGTGCGCTTCAGCCAGATTTGACCCGGCTGCACTTTGGCGGCATTTTCATGAATCCAGATGCCCACTTCCTTCGAGCCGGTGAAGCCGATGAACCGAATCTGCGGGTGCGATACCAGATACCCGCCGGTGGATGACCCCGGCCCGGACAGGAAATTCAGAACGCCGCCCGGCACGCCGCCGTTCCACAGCGCCTCGGCCAGTTTGTAAGCGATCCAGGGGCTTTGGCTGGCGGGTTTGAAGATGATGGCATTGCCGCTGACGATGGCCGCCGAAACCATGCCGGTCGGGATCGCCAGCGGGAAGTTCCAGGGTGGGATGATAAGCCCCACGCCGAGCGGGATATTGGTCAGCGAAAGCTGCTCCGGCGCGTAAGGCGTCAGCATGTGGCTGACATCCGCGATGCGGACGGCCTGGCGGGCGTAATATTCCATAAAATCAATCGCCTCGGCGGTATCCGCGTCGGCCTCTGCCCAGCTTTTACCGACTTCCAGCACCATCGTGGCGCTGAACTCGTGCTTGCGCCGCCGCATATCCGCCGCCGCCCGCAGCAGGCAGCGCGCGCGCGCCTCGGCAGGGGTGAACTGCCAGGTTTTGAAGGCTTCCTGGGCTGCCTCCAGGGCGGTTTCGGCATGTTCTTTCGTGCCGCTCACAAAATGGCCGAGTATTTCGCCGGGGCGTGATGGGTTGATGGACGGAAAGGTGCTGCCCGTCACCCGATGCCCGCCCAATACCAGCGGGTAGGTCTGGCCGATTTCGGCTTTCACTTTTTCCAGCGCGGCGCGGAAGGCCTGGACATTCTCCGGCCTGGAAAAGTCGGTCAGCGGTTCGTTGCGAAAAGCCGGTAACATCGTTTGAAAGCTCCTTATTTAAAAAACATAGTGCGTTTATTGTACCATGCGGCGGGCAAATACCCGCATTTTTATGGCTTCAAGCCGTTCGGCCAGCCCCGGCATATACCCCCCGGTTTCACAACAAAATCCAGATAATTTACGAAGAATTCACAAATTCCATGTAAACACAGCCCATTAAATGTTATATAATAGTTAAATGTACCTTAACAGCAGGGCGAGTCGGGTAATCCTACTCAAGGAGATACCCTTAATTGGAACTTGACCTGAGTGACCATGCTCGTCTGCGCTGCGCTCAACGCAACCTTTCCTACAACGAAGTTCTCTTCATCTGCCAATATGGAAAGCGAGCGCATAATGCAGGCGTGATCTTTTGCCAGCTTCGTCGTGACCGGATGCCGAAACACATCGCTGCCAACAACCCCTACCAACGGCTGATCGGTACGACGATAGTTTTGAGCAGCTGCGGTCATGTCGTGGTGACGGTCTATCGGGAAGGCGAAGCCTTCCGCGAAGATAAGAGAAAATCCAAATACTGTTGGCACCGGCATACATCCTGCCCACATTGCAGCACGATAAAGGCCGCCGGTGAACCCCCGGTAAGTTTTCGGATTTCGGACACCTCACTCTAGTCCAATCAAACGCCCGGCTCGCCCTGTTGGTGAGGTCTGTTTTCAGCAGTCGTCACAAACCAACATGACCGGCTGCCCCTGACGGCGCGTTAAAACCAGGGTGCAGCATTCCGCCCCCTTCAGCTTCAATTTTGAAATCAGATCTTCCGGCGTGACGGTGCTGCCGCGTTTTTTGACCGTCACGCGGCCAATCTGCCGGGCATGAAGATAAGCGCGCAGTTTTTTCAGGTTAAACGGCATCCAGTCCTGGATTTTCCAGGCGCGCACCCAGGGCGAGTCCGGGCATGTTTCGGTCGTGAAATAGGCGATGGTTGGGTCGAGCAGGGCGCCGCCGAAAAAGGCTGCCGCGTCCTGCACCAGCCCGGCGCGGATCAAAGCCGGGTCGGGTTCGACCAGCCACGCGCGCGGGGGACACAGGGCGACTTCCACGTTTCCGCGCTGCTGCCAATGATATACCTCGTCGTTCGCCAGCAGGGTTGCCCGCGTCCCGGTCTGCCCTGTGCCGAGCCATAACACGGCTTCTTTTAAGTCGCCGTTCACGGAGATGAACTCCACCGCGCCGCCGTAGCCGGCCACCTGCGCCAGGTTTAACCCCGGCGACAGCTTGGCGATGATGAGGCGCTGCCGCCAGCCGCGCAGGGTGGAAAGCGGCGGCTGGTAATGCTCTACGTGGTAGATGCGCCGTCCCTGCTCATCCCGGCGCGCGGGATCGAAAAAAACTGCTTCGGCGTCCGGCAGCCCAAACCGCACATCTGCCGTTTCAAAACGCGCCTCCAGGCCCAGCGCCGCCGCGTTGTGCCGCGCCATTGCCACCCGCACCGGGTCAATGTCTATTCCGTACACGGATAACCCCGCCGCCGCGAACGCCAGCGCATCCGCGCCGATGCCGCAGCCGGCATCCACCAGCGAACACGCCGCCACCCGGCTCGCCCGGTAAAACCGCGCCAGGGGATCGCTGGCCTGTTCAAGCGCCTGGCGGGTGAAGAACATACGGCGCGCGTCATCCCCGAACTTATCCACCGCGTCCCGGCGCAGGCGGGCCATCTCCAGCGCAGCGCGCGCCGCGCCGGCTGAATAACCCTTCCGCAGCGCCGTTAAAAGTCCGAGCGTGTGGGACTCGGCCAGGTCTTCGCCGGCCAGGCGTTCCAGCAGTGCTGCGCCGGTCGGGGAGGTTAAAAAGGCCAGATCATCGGATGAAAAAATCATCAGGCGGAGCAGATGCCGGTTATTCGTCGGGCGCTTCGGCGGCGGTGGGGTCAACCGGCAGGAAAACCAGGGTGTTGGTGTCCAGAATGTCATCGGTCGGGTTTAACATCACCGGATGCGGCCAGCCGCGCACCACATCCCAGCGATATTTGGCGATTTTGTTGACCCCCAACACGCGCCCGGAAACCACCGCCGGCTGCAATCTGCGCTGCATTCACTGTCGTCGTATCGAAGTCGCCGATCAACTGACGCCCCACGACCTGACCACCGCCGAGGCGTTCCAACTGGTAGATCAGATCGCGG
>QUBZ01000089.1 GCA_014338005.1 Chloroflexota bacterium
CCGGCAGCAGCGCCAGCAGCGCGATGCACAGCGCGGCGATCCCGACAAATGACCCGATGCGGCGAGTGACCATCGCAGTCTCTCCTGTATGGGCTGAATCTGCCATGTAGTTTGCCACAAAAATCGGCGGCTTCCAACATCCCCGCCCCACTGTGGTTATCGCGCGGCGGCGGGTTGTGTTATATACTGAAAATATCAGAAAGGTGGCCTTTTCCGCCTATGTTGAGCAACGACGAGTTTTACACCCTGCGGTCACAGATGGTTGAGCAGCAGCTCGTGGAGCGCGGCATTCACAACCCGCGCGTGCTGGATGCAATGCGCCGCGTCCCTCGGCACGAGTTCGTCACCGCCGACCTGCGCCATCTAGCTTACCGGGACTGCCCGCTGCCGATTGGCGATAACCAGACCATCTCGCAGCCGTATGTGGTGGCGCTGATGACCGAACTGGTCAACCTGTCCGGCCACGAGCGCGTGCTGGAAGTCGGCACCGGCTCCGGTTATCAGGCGGCAGTGTTGTGCGAGCTGGCGGCGCAGGTTTACAGCCTGGAACGCCATCCCCGGCTGGCCGAACGGGCGGGACAAATCCTGGCACGCCTCGGTTATAACAACATCGAAATTCATGTGGGGGACGGCAGCCAGGGTTTGCCGGATATGGCCCCCTTTGACGCCATCCTGGTCACGGCAGCGGCGCCGGCCCTGCCCGGCCCGCTGCGATCACAGCTTCATCCTCAGGGCGGGCGCATGGTGCTGCCGGTCGGCGATGAACGGCGGCAGTTCCTCGAAGTCGTCACCCGCGCCGGCAATCGCTGGGAAATCGAACAGACCATTCCGGTGCGCTTCGTGCCGCTGGTCGGGCGGTATGGTTTTTCTGGCCGCGCGGTCTTCGACGACCCCGAAAGTTACGTTTAGCGTGTGTTCAGGCGCAAGCTGCCTGCCCCAGGCTGTTCTATCTGCCCGGAGTGTTAACCCTGCCTGTGCTGCGAATTAACGCGGTAGCCTACGTAGTCGCGGATAAAATCCCCCTGGTCGGTGGCAACCAGCACGCCGATTAACTTGCTGATGACCAGCTCGCCAAAATGCTCCAGCAGGCGGTTGATCTGCTCGCCCACGATCAGCATCACGTCGTTCCAGTGAACGCCTCTGGGGAGCTGCGGCTCGCGGGCGGCGCGCGTGCTTTCCAGATAGGCCAGCACCGGCTCGGCGGCGGGGAAAACCAGCGCGCTGGGCAGGTCGTAGCGCGCAACAGCGTAAAAATGCCGGGAAAGCAGCCGTGTCCCGGTTTCGAGCGTGAACAGATCGCTGGGCGGCAGGGGCGTCTGAAAACGGTCGGTGCCGGGCGGCACGAGCAGCGTCACCGCGCGGTGCAAAAGCACCTGGAGTTCCGGCATATTATGAACGCTGTTGGTCGTCGCCATCAGCACGCCGTCCGGTTTTAAAACGCGCCGGATCTCCTTGATCGAGCCTTCTATGTCCGGTATGTGATACATCATGTGGTTCGCCATCACCACATCGAAGCTGCCGTCGGTGTAGGGAAGCCGCAGCGCATTGCCAACCGTCAGGGCGCGGGGCGCGGGGTGGTGCGCCAGCATTCCGGGGTGCAGGTCTATGCCGTAATACACAACCTTGGGCAGCAGTTTTTGAACCGTCGCGTGCCACCGCCCCGGCCCACAGCCGAGGTCGAGAATCCGTTCTTCCCCATTCCAGTTTATGCAGCCGAGCGCCCAGGCTGAAAAATCCACTGCCGGTACGCTGTAACGGTCGTGCGTTTCCTGGCGGATGCGCCAGGCTTCATCCGTTGCGTACATCTGCCGCAGGGTATCGGGGTCATTGGCCGAAAACATAAAACCGTCCGATCTGAATTGGAAACCGTACAGCGTAACTCAAAATATATTCAAAAACATTACTCGCGCAATCGGCAGTCCGGCAGTTATGATTCATTGTGCCGACAAAATGATTATATAGGAGTTTTGGATGACTCTACAATCTTTCGATGTCTGGCAGGCACGGCGGCGGCTGGCGGCACATTTGCGGCCTACCCCGCTGGAAGCCGCGCCGGAACTGGGCCAGGCCGTCTGGTTAAAACTGGAAAACCTGAACCACACCCGCTCGTTTAAAGCGCGCGGCGCGCTGAACGCGCTGCTGTGCCTGGACGTGCGCGCAGTGAAAGGCATTATCACCGCTTCATCGGGCAATCATGCCCAGGGGGTAGCGTTTGCCGCATCCCGGCTGGGGCTGCCGGCGCGGGTGATCGTCCCTACCCACACGCCCCGGCGCAAAATCGAGGGCGTGCGCCGGTACGGGGCGGAGGTCATCCTTTTTGGCGACACCTACGACGAAGCCGAGGCCGAAGCGCGGCAGCTGGAAAAAGCCGAAGGGCTGACGTTTATTTCGCCCTACAACGACGCGCGGGTGATCGCCGGCGGCGGCACGGTCGGGCTGGAGATTCTGGACGATCTGCCGGACGCGGCGCGTGTCCTGGTGCCGGCGGGCGGCGGCGGCCTGATTAGCGGGATCGGCCTGGCGCTCAAGTCTGTCCGGCCAGACATCGAGCTTATCGGCGTCTGTTCGACGGCGACGCCCGCCCTGTATAATGTCGTTCACGGCACGTCCCATCCGCAGGTGTGGGATACGCTGGCCGAGGCGCTGTCCGGCGAAATCGAACCGGGTTCAATAACGGTCCCGCTGGCGCGGCAGGTGGTCAGCCGCGTGGTGCTGGTGGAAGAAGCAGCGATTGCCGAGGCCATGCGCCGGCTGCTGTTTAATGCCGGGTGGGTGGTCGAAGGTGGCGGCGCGGTCGGCGTGGCGGCGCTGATGAGCGGCGCGGTGGCTGCCGATGGCCACCCGACGGTGGTGGTCATCACCGGCGGCAATGTGGACGAAACCGCGCTGCGCCGCGTGATTTCGGCTTAAGACAGCGGCAGCGTGCTTTGCCGCTCGATGAGTGTTGGGTACAAAACGCGCTGCTGCAAGGGGGTATCCGGGCGTTTCATCAGGTCCAGCAGATATTCCACACTCTGGCTGCCCAGCAGATCAAAATCCTGCCGGATGGTGGTCAGCGGCGGCTCGAAGCAGACCGCCTCCGGGATGTCGTCGAAGCCCACCACCGACACATCCTGAGGCACGCGCAGGCCGGCTTCGCGCAGGGCGCGCATCGCCCCCAGCGCCATCTGGTCGTTGCCGGCCACCAGCGCCGTAAAATGCGCGCGGCTCTCGATCAGCCGGACTGCCGCCTGATAACCGCCCACCGCCGTCCAGTCGCCCTCGGCGCTCTGGCCGGGGCTGATGCCGGCAGCAGCCAGCGTGGCGCGCCAGCTTTCGTGGCGGGCAACCGCGCCGTGCCAGTTCAGCGGCCCGCTGATTTCGCAGATCGCCCGGTGGCCCAGGTCAATGAGGTGCTGAGTTGCCAGCTGACTGCCGTACCACTGGTTAATCACCACCGAAGGTGTGGTCGAGCCAAGCTGAGTGTCAATCATGACGAACGGGATGCCGTCGCACAGGTCGGCCAGTTCATCGTACTCCACCCCCTTCACCGGCGTAATCATAATCAGGCCGTCCACCAGCCGACCGCTCAGGCTGTTGATGGCCGCCCGAATCTCGTCCAGACTCATATGGGAAATGTTGGTCAAAATCAGGTTGTAACCCTGCTGCCGCGCCGCCTGCTCGACATGCGCCACCATCTGCGAGGGGCCGTAGTGGTTGCTGCCAAAGGTGATGACCTCCAGCAGATTGGAGCGCCGCGTAACCAGGCTGCGCGCGACATGGTTGGGCTGGTAGTTCAGTTCTTTGATGGCGCGCAGAACCCGGCGGCGCGTTTCTTTGGAAACGTGCGGGTTGTTGTTGACGACCCGCGAGACGGTCTGGTAAGAAACGCCGCAGAACTGCGCGACATCGTGCAGAGTGATTCGCCGGTGGGCAGGATTCGTTCGAGCCATGATGGAAAACCCGTAAAGTGTGAATGTTCACAAACATCTTCTACTGTACATTATAACTTCAATTACACAAAATCGGCCTGCCGGGGTTATAAAACGCGCCTGTATGTTGTGTAGTTTATCCAAAGCTGCGAAATTAAAAAAGCCAATTGCTTGACCTGAATCCCGCCCCATGTTATCTTATTTGTGAACCTTCACACTCAATAGATTCTTTAAACAATTCGTATGGCCGCTCTTCTTGAAGCACACACCATCACCAAACGATTTCCCGGCACGCTGGCGCTGGACGAGGCTCAATTTGAGCTTCAGCGCGGCGAAATTCACGCGCTGATCGGCGAAAACGGCGCCGGCAAAAGCACGCTGATGAAAATCCTGTCCGGCGTTTATGTCGCCGACGGCGGCGAAATTCGTTTTGAAGGCCGCCCGGTTGCGCCCGCCAACCCGCGCGAGGCCCTGGAAATGGGCATCGCCATCGTTCACCAGGAACTCAGCGTCGTGCGCCCGCTAACGGTGGCCGAAAATATCTACCCCGGACGCCTGCCGACCAACCGCTGGGGCATGGTCAGATATGGCGATCTGTTTGAAGCCGCCGCCCGCGTGCTGGAGCAGCTTCAGGTCGAAATCAACCCCCGCGCCGCGATGGAGACGCTTTCGATTGCCAACCAGCAGCTGGTCGAAATCGGCAAGGCGCTGTCCCTTAACTGCAAAGTGTTGATTCTGGACGAGCCGACCTCGGCGCTGACCGAACGCGAGGCCGAGATTTTATTCGGCCTGCTGCGCCGGTTGGCCGCCGACGGCACGGGCATTATTTACATCAGCCACAAGTTAAGCGAAATTTTTGCCCTGGCCGACCGGGTGACGGTGCTGCGCGATGGCCGGTACATCGGCACCCGCATAATTGCCGAAACAACCCCGGATGAGGTGGTACGCATGATGGTTGGCCGCGAACTGGGCGACTTTTACCCGGCTAAAAGCACCGAACGCGGCCAACCCCTGCTGGAAGTCCGCAGCCTGCGCCTGCCCGGCCAGTCCGCCAGCAGCAGCTTTAAGCTGTATGCCGGGGAGGTGCTGGGTTTTGCCGGGCTGATCGGCTCTGGCCGGACGGAACTGGCGCGCGCGATCTTTGGAGCAGACCCGAAGGCCGAAGGCGAAATCCTGATGGAAGGCCGCCCGGTGCAGATCACCTCGCCGGCGCAGGCCATCAAGTTGGGCCTGGGTTATCTGCCAGAAGACCGTAAAGCGGCGGGGCTGTTCCTGGATATGGCGGTCAAACTTAATGTGGAAGCCTCTAACCTGCCGGAAGTGACACGCAGCGGGTTCATCAGCCCGGCCAGAGAGCGTGTCCTGGCGGAACGGTACGTCAAACAGCTTAACATCAGCACCCCCAGCATCGAGCAGGAAGTCCGGCGGTTGAGCGGCGGCAACCAGCAAAAAACCCTGGTCGCCAAGTGGCTGTCCATCCAGCCGAAAATTCTGATTGTGGACGAGCCAACGCGCGGCATTGACGTGGGCGCGAAGCGCGAAATTCACTATCTGCTGCGTTCGCTGGCGAAGAATAACGTCGGCGTCATCATGATTTCGTCAGAACTGCCCGAAATTCTGGGCATGAGTGACCGGATTCTGGTCATGCACGAAGGGACGATTGTGGCCGAACTGGACGGCGCGACGACCGAGGAGCAGATCATGATGTACGCAAGTGGTCAACAAGGTGGATGAATCATGCAGGCGACAGGTTCGAGTGAAGTTCAGGTCAAAGCGCGGGGCGGCGCGCCCGCCGATTTGTTGGGGCGGCTGCTGCGCCTGCGTGAGTTCGCGCTGATTGTGATGATCGTCCTCATCGGCCTGGTTTTGCAGGCCGCGACAGGGCGCTTTTTAACCACCGCCAACCTCAACGCCATCATGCTGGGGTTTGCGACCTCGGCCATCATTGTAGTCGGCATGACCTCGGCGCTGGTGTCCGGCGGGTTTGACCTGTCGGTCGGGTCGGTCTTCGCCCTGGGCGGCGTAACGGCGGCCATCGCGCTGCGCGCCAATATCCCCATCGGCCTCAGCATTCTGATCGGTGTCGGCGTGGGGATGCTGGCAGGTTTTACCACCGGCACGCTGATTACGCGCGCCGGCATCAACCCGTTCATCGCCACGCTGGGTATGATGAGCATCGCGCGCGGGGCGGGTTATGCCATCACCGAAGGCTCGCCGCTGGCGAACCTGCCGAAAGACTTTTTCATCTACGGCCAGGGACAGATTTTCGGCGTCCCGAACCTGGTCATCATCGCTTTTCTGATCGTCATCGTCGGCGATATTCTCATGCGGCGCGCTGCCCTTTTCCGCCAGATTTATTACGTGGGCGGCAACGAGGACGCGGCGCGTTTGTCCGGCATCAACGTGAACCGGGTGAAGCTGGGCGTATACACGCTGTCCGGTTTGCTGGCGGCGCTGGCCGGGGTGCTGTCGGTTTCGCGCTTCACGGTGGCCGACCCCGGCGCGGGAACGGGCGAAGAACTGCGGATTATCGCGGCCTGCATCATCGGCGGGAGCAGCCTCCAGGGCGGCAAAGGCACGGTTTTTGGCGGCCTGCTGGGGCTGATCTTCGTGGGTTTCATCAACAACGGAATGGTGCTGCTGCGTGTGCCGGTGTACTGGCAAACGCTGGCGATGGGCGCCATTTTGCTCCTGGCGGTCGGTTTTGATACGTTGAGCCAGCGCCTTCAGCAGCGCGCTCAACGCGCAAAAACATGAAATAACGTTTTTGTTCTATACGAAAGGGGATACTATGAATCGCCGTGATTTTTTGAAAGCCGGTAGTGCAGGCGCCGCAGCGGCGGCTGCCGGTCTGCTTCCGTTCGGGCTGCGCCTGGCGCGCGCCCAGGAAGAACAGACTTATTATATGGTCACGTTTGTTTCTGGCATTGATTACTGGAAAGACTGCTTCCGGGGCATGGAAGATGCCGCCGCCGAACTGGGCGTGAAGGCCGTTTACACCGGCACGCCGGAAAACGACATCACCGCCGAAGCGCGCGTGGTGGACGAAGTGGCCGGCCAGAACCCCGCCGGCATCCTGGTGACGTGCGCCAACCCCGACGGCCTCAAGCCCTCGATTGACGCGGCGGTGGATGCGGGCATCCCGGTCGTCACCTTCGACGCCGACTCCCCTCTCAGCAAACGCTATTCGTTCGTCGGCACGGGCAACTACTATGCCGGCGTGGTCGCGGCGCGCTACCTCGGCCCGATTGTTGGGTCGGGCATCGTGGCGATCTCCAGCGTCACCGCGCAGCTAAACCACGTACAGCGGCGTCAGGGTTTCATTGACACGCTGGCGGCGGAATACCCGGCTGTCACCACCTCCGACGACCTGATTATTGACGACCAGAACAACTCCACCATTGCGGCGCAGGGCATGTCCGCGCTGCTGCAAGCCAACCCGGACGTGAAGGGCATTTTCGCCACCGATGCGCTGGGCGCGGTCGGCGTGGCGCAGGCGGTGCGCGAAGCCGGACTGGGCGAGCAGATCAAGATCATCGGCTTCGACTACGACGAAGGCACGCTTGACCTGATTGACGGCGGGCAGCTTGGCGCGACCCTGGCGCAAGGCACGTGGCAGATGGGTTACTGGGGCATGAAGATGGCCTACGCCGTCCGCAACGGTCTGATTAAATCGGTTTCCGACTGGCAGGCCGCCGGGATTTCCCCGCTGCCGCCCAACGTGGATACGGGCGTGGTGGTCATTTCGGCGGACAACAGCCGGTACTGGCGCGCTTCGTAAATCCGCTGCGAGTTCAGACCCCCCTCATCCCAACCCTTCTCCCCCGAATTCAGGGGAGAAGGGCTAAAAACACTGGCGGCTCCCGTTCCATCCTGGTACTCGGCGGTCTGAACGGGAACCACCCAAACAGCAAAAACGGGAAGGCACAGCGCCTTCCCGTTCTGTTTTGGGGGCATCTTCCGTGATCGGGGCTTTTGCTTTTAGCGCCGTTCGATGACGATGACTTCGCGTTCCTTTTTGCCGCCGTTTTTGTCGTTCACGCCCAGCAGCGCCTCCAGGATGATGCTGATGATACCCATGACGATGCCGCCCAGGATGGCCGGACCCAGGCCGTCCACCGTCAGCCGTGCCGGGATCAGACTGGCGGTCAGCAGCAGCATCAGGCCGTTAATCACCAGGATGAACAGCCCCAGGCTGAGGATGACCGCCGGGCAGGTTAAAATCATCAGAATCGGTTTAACCAGCGCGTTAACGATGCCAAACACCAGCCCGATGATAAGCAGCGTGCCGATGTCGTTATCTGCGACGGTGATGCCGGGCAGCAGTTGGGCGGTAATGGCAATGCCGATGGCGTTGATGATGACTCGGATTAAAAAGTTACGCATAAACTGTTCTTATTCAACTTCAGCCGGGACACACGCCGCAGCGGTGTCCCGGCATATTTTCGGGAACTACGCGCCGGTCTGATTTCGCCGCCGCCGCAAAAGGGCGAAGACGATAATCAGCACGATGATGACCGCCACAACAATCAGCAGAATCGGCAGCAGGTCAGGGCTGCCGGCCGTCTCGCCGGGTACGGTTTCGATGGTCAGCGTCCCGATGGGCGTCAGGGTCGGGTTCGGCGTCCGGTCTGTCCGCTCCGAGGTGGAAGTCGGGCTGGCGACCACTTGGACGACCTGAGTCGGTTCTGCTGTCGGCGCGGCCTCGGTCGCTTCTTCGGTCGGCTCTGCCGTTGTTTCAACCTGGGCGCTGGCGGTCAGGTCGGCTGCGAGAGCCGCCTGCGCGTCCAGCGTCGCCTGGGCGTCCAGCGTGGCCTGCGCGTCTCGTGTCGCCTGCGCGTCCAGCGTCGCCTGGGCATCCAGCGTGGCCTGCGTGTCTCGTGTCGCCTGCGCGTCCAGCGTCGCCTGGGCATCCAGCGTCGCCTGCGCGTCCAGCGTCGCCTGCGCGTCCAGCGTCGCCTGCGCGTCCAGCGTGCCTTGAGCGTCTCGTGTCGCCTGTGCGGCCAGTGCCGCCTGTGCGGCCAGCGCCTCGGCAGTTGCGGTCGCGTCGGCCTCGCTCAAGGCGGCTGCCGTCAGTTCTGCCACCAGGGTTTGCGTAGCGGCGGCCTGCTGGGCCGCCAGGGCGTCACGGGTAGCCTGTGCATCCCGCGTGGCCTGCGCGTTAGCGGTGGCGCGCGCGTCGGCGGTGGCGCTGGCAGCCGCTTCCAGCGCCGCTTTGGTAGCGGCATCTTCGATCATAACCGCCTGTGCGGTCAGGTTGATAGACTCGGCCTCGGCGGTCAGCCCTACCCCGGCGGTAGCACGCGCGTCGGCGGTCGCCTGCGCGTCCAGGGCGGCCTGGGTATCCAGTGTCGCCTGTCGTTCCTGGGTCGCCAGCGCGTCCTGGGCGCCCCGTGTGGCCTGTTCGCTCAGGGCGACCAGGGCATCAGCCGTGCCGGTGGCCTGCTGTGCCAGCAGCGCGATCTGTGCGGCGGTCGCCGCCGCGTCTACCGTCGCGGTGAAGGTTCCCGTCGGCACAGGTGTATCGGTCGGCGCAGGTGTATCGGTATCGGTCGGGCTGGCGGTCGGCATAGCGGAAGCCGTCGCCGTCAGCGAAGGCGCTTCCGACACCAGGAAGGCGACATCCGCCGCTACCGTCTGGCCGCCGGCATTGCTCGCCGCAGCGGTCAGGATGTGCGCGCCCGGCCCCAGCGCCAGCACGTCGAGTTCGGCGGTAAAAGGCGCGCCGGTCACGGCAGCGATTTCCACACCGTCTACCGCAAACGTCACGCCAGTGATGGCGGTCTGGCCGCCAGCTTCAACCGTGACCACGCGGTTAGCTTCCAGGGTTTCGCCCGGTTGAATGCCGGTGATGGTGATGTCCGGCGGCAGCGCCGCCACTTCAAAATCAACGGCGGCAGCAGCGGACTGACCGCTTTCCAGCGTCACTGTGGCCGTAAAACGGTTTGCGCCGGGCGGAAGTTCCGCCGCATTAAGCGTGATGGTCGCCGGCGCGGCGATGGCCGTGATGCTGTAGCGGTCGCCAACCGCCAGCACGATGCGCGTCACAGGCGTTTGCCCGGCGGCATCCACCGTCACATCCACGCTGTCGCTGACGAACTGGCCGCTTTCCAGGCCGCTGATGGTGATCTGCGGCGGCAGCGCCGCCACCCGGAAATCCTGCCGGGCGGTTACGGTCACGCCGCCGGCGTTAGTAACGTCCACGAACAAGGTGTGTTCGCCGGGGGCGAGGCCAGCCGGGTCAACCGTGAACAGGTACGGCGCAGCAGTGACGAGCGCCGGTTCGCCGCCGTCAATGTTAAATGCCGCGCTGACTGCCGGCGTCTGGCCGGTGATTTCCAGCACGACGGTCTGCGGTTCGGCCAGTTCCCCCGCGCCCAGACCAACGATGGTGACATTGGAAGGCAGGGCGGCCACTTCAAATGTGCCGGTGAACTGGCCGACTTTGCCCGTTACGGAATCCAGCGCGCTGAAGGACAGGCTGTGTTCACCGGGCTGCAGCCGCTCCGGGTCTATCTCCAGGCTGTAGGGGGGCTCGTTGAAGCTCGCAGCGGCCACGCCATCCAGCCGGAACTGCGCCAGGGCAATCGGGTTATCCGCCCGAACGTCCGCCGTCACCGTCACCGGCGCGCCGATTGGCTCGGTCGGCAAATCCGGCAGCGAGATAATTGGCACTAAAATCGGCACGCGAACGGTCGTATCGGCGCTGGCGCTGCCGTCCGGCGTTTCCACGTCCACCGTCAGGCCGTACTCCGTCCCATCGCCCGGCACGTCGGCGTTCAGCGTGATGATGTACTGGCTGCGAAGCCGGGCGGCCAGGCCATCGTAAATGGCGATTAACTCATCCGGCGTGGGCGACTCAACAAACTGAGCATTGGTTCCCGCCGAAATTTCCTGCAAATACGTGCGATCAATGCCGTACCCCAGGCCGATGGTATAAACCGGCACGCCCCGGATGATCGCTTCGTTGAGCGCGGCCCCGCGTTCCACATTGCTGAGGTCGCCATATTCCGCGCCATCGCTCAAAACAATCACCGCGCGGCGCGACGTGGGCGAAACGGCAGCCTGGATGACAGCCTCCAGCGCGCCCCGATAAAGCGCCGTTTTGCCGCCGGCTTGCAGCCCATCAATAGCATTCAGCAGCGCGGTTTTGTCGGTCGTATAATCCTGAACCAGTTCTACGTCGCTGTCGAACGTCACAACCGCGACGGGATCGTTCGGCCCAATGGCGTTGATAAACTGTTTGGCGGCTTCGCGCGCGCGGTCTATCGGCGCGCCGGTCATGCTGCTGCTGGTATCAATCGCCAGCACGACGGCAAAAGCCAGCTGGTCATCGGTGACGTTTTCCACCCGAACCAGGGACCCCAACTCCGCCAGGTCGCCGCGAATGTTAAAATCTTCAGTTGTCAGGCCAAAAACTGGCTGGCCGAGCTGATCGAATACGGCGGCGTTGATGACGATGGTCGGCAGTTCGGTGGTGTTCACCCCCGTGATTTCGATTCGCACGCCGGGCGTCTCCTGTGTGGCCCATAGGGCGACCGGAGCCAGTAACAACGAAAAGATCAGTAAAAAGAGTACCCGTTTCAAGGTTGCCCCCGATATTGATGAAAGTAAGACCCCGAGCGGCAAAATGCCGTAGTTTCTATGTTAACCTAATTTTCATTTCCCGCAACCGTGTGGTTTTCAGGGGCGGGGCGGAAGCTGGCCGATGTTATACCCCAGACTGATGAGGGCCTTGGTGGCGGCTTCGGCAACCGTTGAATCGGCATCAAACCGGCGGCGCTGGTCGCTGCACACCGCCAGCAAAGGGGGAATGGCGCGTTTATCGCCCAACTGCTGCATGGCTAAAATGGCGCTGCGCCGCACGTCCACCTCGTCGTTTTGCAGCGCCTTTTCGATGGCGTCGAAATGGTCATGCCCCAGACGGGTAAGCGCAAAAGCCGCCCACACCACCAACTGCGGACTCGAATGTCTGAGTAGCGGTTTGAGGTACGGGACGGCGCTGGTATCGCCCAGCGTGCCGAGCGCGTTGGCGGCGGCACCCCGGACGCCAACATGTTCGTCCTGGAGCGCGTCAATCAGCGGCTCGATGGCGCGCGCGTCCCCGGTCTGCCCCAGCAGATAGGCCACAAACTGCCGTATTTGTACGTCCGGGCTGCGTAGCAGTTGAATCGCGCCCTCGATGTCAGGGGTATTGGTCGGATGTTCGGTCATAACAGATCGGCAGGGGTATTTGAACGATTCAGCACCGCATTTAATTCTAGGAGCTGCGCCGGGGTGCGGGTAAGGCTTTCCTGAACGATCACCGCATGGACTCCCAGTTCGGCCACCGCCGCCACTTCATCCAGTGAACGCAGACCATCGGTGAACATCACCCGCATGTTGGACGGAATCTGCCGCCGCAGATGAAGGGCGTTTTCCATATCCAGCCGGTGCGTGGCGGCATCCCGGCTGCGAATACCGATCACATACGGGCTTAAACTCAGGGCATAATCCAGTTCGTGCTGGTCGCTCACCTGGACAATCGCCGTCATGCGGTTGCGATCCGTGGCGGAAACCAGCTCCCGCAGCGTCGGCGGGTCTACTACGCCGGAGGGTAACACCAGCGCCGAAGCCCCGGCGGCGCGGGTTTCGACCACCTGATATTCATCTAGGATATAATCCTGGCTGATGATCGGCAGGGATACAGCGCGCGAAACCAGCACCAGGTCATCCAGGCCGCGCTGGTACATCACTTCGTCTGTGAACAGCGCCGCCGCGTCCAGGCCGGCATGAGCATAACGCAGCGCGGTGGCTACCGGATCGTAGGTATCCCCAAGGATGCCGGTCTGCGGCAGGGTATACTTAATCTGGCCGATGAGCATCACGGATGAGTTATCCGCGACACTGCTTAACACCGGCTGTGGTCGTTTTTGCATACTTGCCAGCGCCCGGACGGCTTCAATAGGCGTTTTGGCTTTACGCTCGATCAGATAGCGCCGTTTAGCGGCAATGATAACATTCAGATGAGGCACGAGTTCTTCTGTCGCCATGCGAAATTCAGGGCCGCCCCGGTGAGGGGAACGCCTCCTTATAATCGAACTAGACGGACTTATTTGCTAATTTCCTATTTTAATGGTTTTTCTCGATTTTGTGGGGCGTGAATTGCTGTAAAATGGGTTTGTGTTTGGTTTGCAAATCGGTGTTATCATACAATCACCTTACACAACAGCCTGTCATCACTTAAGGATCGGCGTTATGGAACTCTCACACGATCAAGTCCGGTGGATTGCCGAACTGGCAAAACTCGACCTGACCGACCAGGAAGTGGCCCTGTATGCCGGGCAGCTTTCCTACATTTTGCAGTATTTCGAGCGCCTCCAGGCGTTGGATACCTCCGCAGTCGAACCAACGGCTTCTGTACTGCCGCTAAAAAACGTCCTGCGCCCGGATGCGGTCACGCCGCCGCTGACGCCGGAACAGGTGATCGCCAATGCGCCGGATTCGGACGGCAGTCAGTTTCGTGTAAGCGCCGTATTGGACGAATAACGCCCGCCTGATCGAGAGCGAAACTATGCCAAGCCAACGATTACTCGTGATCGAAGATGACTATGATGTGGCCGAAATGCTGGTGATGTATTTCACATCCTACCAGTACGAGGTTTTTCATGCCGATTCGGGATTGGCGGGCGTCGAAATGGCGCGCGCCAAATATCCCCAGTTGATTTTGCTGGACGTGATGATGCCGGACATAGACGGCTACGAAACCTGCCGCCGCATCCGCCAGATGACGCTGACCAAATATATCCCGATCATTTTCCTCACCCAGCGCGACGAACGCGCCAACAAGGTTAAAGGGCTGGAACTGGGCGCAGACGATTATATCACCAAACCGTTCGATATTGATGAACTTCGGCTTCGCGTGCAGGGCGCTATCCGCCGCGCCACCCGCGAAAGCCTGCACGAATCCCGCACCGGCCTGCCGACCGGCACGCTGGTGGAGGAGGAGATTCAGCGCCGCCGCTACCTCGACCGGAACTACGTCAGCCTCCAGTTCGGGCTGGAGGGCTTCAAACTCTACTGCGATGTTTACGGTTTTATGGCCGGGAACGAAGTATTTGGTTTCGCGGCGCGGGCCATCCAGCAGGTGGTGACCGAATGCGGCACGCCGGATGATTTCATCGGCGTGATGGAAGACCACTTTATCGTTTTGACCGACGCCGACAAAGCCGCTTCCATCGAAGCCGGCATCAAAAGCACCTTCGCCGAGGGCGTAAAAACCTTCTATACGTTTGCCGATGTGGAACGCGGCGGCCTGCTGATGGGCGCTGGAACGGACGAGGAGCGGCTGGTTTCGCTGATGGATTTGGTTCCGATTAACGCGCCGGTTTAACACAGCGAAAAGCCGGGCGGTCACGCCGGGCTGCTTGTAGAGGAGCGCCAATGTGCGCTCCCCAAAATTTTATCCCCGCGCCGATTTTTAGAGGGCATTAACACGTCCCTGCGACCGCGTTTTTCTCACTCACCCATGTACCACGCCGTTTGCTTTTAACCCGGTTTCTGCTATGGTTGTGTTACAGGAGCGAAACCGATGGCCGTCCCGCGCAAACCCCGTTTGATCTTTCAAGCCAGCGTCCGGCGCAAGCCTTTTTTCCGGCGTTTTGCCTGGGCATCGCTGGCGACGGTCGCCGCCCTGGCGGCGGCGCTGGCCCTGGACTACAGCGCCGGGCGCGGCCTGCTGGACGCGGCGCTGGCCGCCGTTGGCCGGGCTGTCGGCCTGCTGGCTGCCCTTTTGTTCGGCCTGCGCGCGCTGGCAAACCTGTGGCGCGGGCTGCGCCGCCGCAGCGAAGACCTGCGTTTTTTTGACAAAGGTTTCGTCTGGACGCGCGGCCAGGATCAACATAAATACGGCTGGTCACAGTTGGTCGTATACCGGGAAGGCGGCGGCGGTTTTTACGCCGGGCGGCGACCGCTGATTCAGTGGGGCGGCCATACGCTCACCATGCAGGATGGCCGCCGCTTTAAAGTCACCGGCGTGCATGGCGACCTGCGTGAATTCGCCCGCGCGGTTCGCCGTTATGCCGCCAGCGTCACCGGCGCCCGGATGGCGCGCGCGCTGCGCGAGGAAAAACCCGTTCGCCTGCATCCCAGGTTAACCGTCTGGCCGGGCGGAATCGAAGCCGGCAGCCAGGAGATACCCTGGGCGGAAGTGGACGTGCGCCTGCGAAACAGGACGCTGGTTATTTCGCGCCGGGCGGAGTCGGGCGCGTTCCGGGTAGTTCGGCGGTATAATGTCCGTAAGGTCAACAATGTGGGCGGGCTGATGGAACTGGTCACGGCGACCATTCCGAATTATCAGCCGGAGCGTCTTAAAAAGCGTGATGAGGTTTATGGATAAACAGGAGACGAAGGTTGTGTTAAGCCGTCACCGGCTGCCGCTGCCCTACCGGGCAGGACTGGCGGCGGCGTGGCTGCTGCCGCCGGTTCTTCTGCTGCTGGCGCTGCTATACGGCGGGCTGACCCCCTCCGGGTTCGATCTGCGGCTGGGGCTGCTGTTCGGGCTGATGTGCGCCCCGGCGCTGTATATCTGGCGCGAAGGCGTGGATGTGCTGCCGGGCGGCCTCGTCGCGCGTGTGTTCTGGCCGCGCTACCTGCCTTACGAACGGCTGGATGCCTGGTATTTTGACGGGCGCGCCGACCGGCGCGTGCTGACAATCTGGTCGCTGTCGGGGACGAAGGCGCTGGAATGCCGCGCCGGACACCTGACGAATTTTCCGGCGCTGCTGGCGGCGCTGAAGGCCAATATCCGCTGCCGCCGCTGGCCTGCATAAGTTCCCCATAAATACGTTACAATAAAAGCGAACCGCCGGATAGCTCTTAGTGCGGAGTTTGTATGACCGAACGCGAACAGCTTGAGCAGGCGATTGCCGCGCAAGAAGCCCTGCGCGGTATCCTGGGGGATGCCGTCGTAGACGCGACCATCACCGTGCTGCGCGAAAAACTGGCCTCCCTGGAAAGCGCCCCTCAGGTTTTTGACCAACGCAAACTGGTGACTATCCTCTTTACCGATACCGTCTCGTCCACACAGATGTTCGAGCATCTTGACCCTGAGGACGTGCTGGAAATCATGGACGGCGCGCTGCGTATTTTCACCGAGGTCGTCGGCAAGATGGGCGGCATGGTCGCCCGTTTGATGGGTGATGGCGTGCTGGCTTTTTTTGGCGCGCCGGTGGCGCAGGAAGACGACGCCGTGCGCGCCGTGCGCTGCGGCCTGGGCATCGTCCAGGGCGCGCGCGCTTATGCCGCCGAGGTCGAGTCGCGCTGGGGCGTGAAGGGTTTTAATGTCCGGGTCGGCATCAATACCGGGCTGGTCGCGCTGGGCGAGGTCGGCAGCGCCGCCGGTTCGGAATATACCGCGATGGGCGACGCTATCAACCTTGCCAGCCGGTTGGAACATGCCGCGCCGCCCGGCAGCGTGCTGATCTCCCACGATACTTACCGCCACGTGCGCGGCGTGTTTGAAGTCCGCACCCTCGAACCCCTTCAGGTGAAGGGTAAAAGTGACCCTGTTCAGGTGTATGTCGTCGAGCGCGAAAAACCGCACACCTTCGGCGTAGTCACGCGGGGCGTGGACGGCATCAAAACCCGCATGATCGGGCGCGAGATGGAACTTAAACAGCTTCAGGCCGCGCTGGAGTGGGCCATCGAAGAAAGCGAAACCCAGGTCGTCACCATCCTGGGCGAACCGGGAGTCGGCAAATCGCGCCTGCTGCGCGAGTTCGACAACTGGATTGACCAGCGGCCAGACGACGTGTTTCATTTCGCCGGGCGGGCGACGATGGAAATATCCAAACTGCCCTACGCCCTCATCCGTAATGTGTTCGCCTTCCGGTTTGAAATCCAGGACAGCGACTCTGCCGCCGTCGTGCGGGAGAAGCTGGAGCGCGGTATCGCCGGGTTTATGGGGCCGGACAGCCACCACAAGGCACATTACATCGGCCAGACCATCGGCTTCGACTTTTCCCACAGCATCTTTTTGCAGCAGGAAGATCCGCAGCAGGTCGTCCAACTGGGTATGTATTACCTGACCGAGTTTTTCGCGGCGGCTGCGGCGCACCATCCCGCCGTGCTGTTCCTGGAAGATATACACTGGGCGGATGATAAATCGCTCGATCTGGTCAACTACCTGGTGCGGTCGCGGCGCGACCTGCGGCTGCTGGTGGTGTGCCTGGCGCGCCCGACGCTGCTGGAGCGCCGCCCGCTGATGTGGGACAAACGCCACGAGTTCCACACGCTCATCGAACTCTCGCCGCTGTCTAAAGACGATACCGGCGAACTGGTGGATGAAATTCTGCGAAAAGTGGAAAGCACGCCGCCGCATTTGCGCGAACTGATCGTGAACAGCTCCGACGGCAACCCCTTTTATGTCGAAGAACTGATAAAAATGCTGATAGACGACGGGGTTATCATCATGGGCGCGGATCGCTGGCGGGTGGAAACCGCGCGGCTGACCGATATGCGGATTCCGCCCACGCTGACCGGCGTTTTGCAGGCGCGCCTGGACGCCCTGCCGCCCAAAGAACGGATCGTTTTGCAGCGGGCGTCGGTGGTGGGCCGCATCTTCTGGGATCGCGCGGTGGCCGAGCTGCACGCCGAGGGCGACGAGCCGGTAGACGACATTGGCCAGGTCATCACCTCGCTTCGCAAGCGCGAGTTGATCCGCCTGCGCGAAAAATCGGCCTTTGCCGGGACTGAGGAATACATCTTCAAACACGCCATTTTGCGCGATGTCACCTACGAAAGCGTGCTGCGGCGGCTGCGGCGGGTTTACCACGCGCAGGTCGCGGCCTGGCTGGTGGAACGCAGCGGCGACCGCATCGGCGAGTACACGGGGCTGATCGCCGAACATTACGAACGCGCCGGCGATACCCACAAGGCGATGGCTTACCTGGGCCGGGCCGCCGAACAGGCGCTTAACATCAGCGCCTACCGGGAAGCGATCAACCTGCTGGAGCGGCTGCTGGCGCTGTTGAGCGAAGACACCGGGCGCGACCGGCGCGCGCAGGAAGCCTTGATTAAATGGCAGTTAGGGCAGGCGCATCGCGGCCTGAGCGCCTACGCCAAAGCCAGAGAGCTGTACGAGGACAGCCTGAAGCTGTTTAAAGCCGCCGAAGACCGGGCCGGCATCGTCAAAGCCCTGTACGAACTGGGCTGGCTGGTCGGTTATATCATGCGTAACCACGACGAAGGCGAGGCTTACTTCCAGGACGCGCTGCGACTCGCCCGCGAAATCGGGGACTTGCGCGGCATCGCCTGGGCGCTCAACGGCCTGGGCGTCCTGGCACACTGGCGGCAGCGCCACGCGGAGGCCATCCGGCACTATGAAGAAAGCCTGGAACTCGCACGGCAGATCGGCGACCAGACGCGTATCGCCGGCGCGCTGAACAACCTGGGACTGGTAAAAAAGGAACTGGGCGAATATGACGAGGCGCGGCAGCGGTTGGAGGAAAGCCTGGAAATCTTCCGCGCCATCGGCAACCGCGCCGGCATCGCCAGCCCGCTCACCAACCTGGGCGACCTGGCGGGCAAACTCGGCCAGCACGAAAAAGCCCGCGAATATTACACCGAAGCTCTCAAAATCCATAAGGAAATCGGCAACCGCGCCGGCATCGCCGGCACGCTTTCCGGCCTGGGCAGCCTGGCGCGTTTGCAGGGCGAATACGAAGAAGCCCGTCAGCGATTCGTGGAGTCGCTGGCGATCAGCAAAGAAATCGAATACCGCACCGGCATCGCCATGAGCCTGGAAGACCTGGCGCTGGTGGCGCGCTTCCAGGGCAACTATGCTGAAGCCCGGCAGCGGCTGCACGAAATCCTGCAAATCGCCCGCGAACTGGGCGACCGGCGGGAAATTGCCGAGGCGCTGCTCAACCTGGGGGCGGTCGAACGCGCCCAGGGCAACTGGGACGAGGCGCGGCGCTACCTGCAAGAGTTCGATGTGTTCGGCTATCGCCGCGACAATGAAAGGGTGCAGCCGTTTCTGTTCGCCAAGTATGGCGGCGATGCCGTGACCGCCTTTGGCTCCGTCTCACGGTTATACGGGACGTGGCACGATCCCGATTTCACCAATGTCGATCGAATTCTGTTCGATGCGAGTTTAAGTTGGCGAGCCGCGCCTTTTGGAATTGATCTGACGGCATGGCGGCGCGCGAGTGAAACCACGTTTCCCATTTCGCCGATCACCATCGACACGGCATATTCGGGGAGAGTCTCGTGGAATTGGGAGCCGAAGGTGACGCTGGCGGCCTCAGTGGGATATGCGATTTCCGAGTATCTGGATTCGAATTTTCGAGCGCG
>QUBZ01000090.1 GCA_014338005.1 Chloroflexota bacterium
ATTGACTTTAAAACGCCGCCCGCGCCGGCCCCAGTATATCCCAAGTGAAGCTGCCGCCGGCGTGCCGGTTCAGCAAATCCAGCCTATCGTCCAGCGCGGCCTGGATGTCGGCGCGCGCGCCGGCATGGTGCGCCTCGACGGTGAAAAGCGCCGTCGTCGTGGCGGGCCGGGCGGCGCTGTCGTCGCTCTGCCGCCAGCACCAGCGCCGGGCGACCACGCGCTGCGCCTCGTCGGCGAAAATCACCTCGCCCGGTTCGGGGTGTTCCGGCGCGGACTGGCCCAGTGGGAAAAACTGCTCCGCGCCGTCGGCAAAACGCACCGTCACCGCGCCCTGGATGGCCTGCATATCCAGGACGGCCACCGGCAGCGCATAGCGGATGCTGACCAGATTACCCAGGTCTGTCAGCAGGTTGATGGCCGGGATGTCGCCCTTTTTAGTCAGGCGGCGCAGCAGGGCTTCGGCGGCGCTGCGGTACTGGGTGGGTTCGACGCCAAAAGCGCGAAAGGCGCTGCGCCAGGCCGCCAGCGAGGGGATTTCGCTCAAGGCTTGGCCGTCCAGCCGCGCCAGGACGGCCTGCTGTTCGGCGGCATAGGCCGCCCGCAGCGGTTCGGGCGTCGGGCCGTTCCGCAGCCCGTGTGCCAGGATAACTCCGCCGCAGATGCCCGGAAAACGCGCCAGCACGTCGGGATGGTAAACGAAAGTGGGCATGGTTTACTGCGCCGCCTCCGGCTCTTGAATGAAATAAATGTACATACGAAGCTGCCCCAGGCGGATTTCGTCGCCGTTTTTGACCGGGGTCGGGGTGTTTGGCTGAATCGGGTCGCCGTTGATGTACGTGCCGTTCACGGTGTCCAGGTCTTCGACCAGAAATTTACCCTCTTTGTTGTGCAAAATCATATGCAGGCGGGACACGCCGTAGTTGACCGCATCGTAGCGGGTCAGGTCTACGTGGTTTTTTAGGCTGCCGGTGCTGCCCGCCCGCCCGAACGACACCGCCTGGGAGACGATCAAGGGGATGGGGGCCTCGCTGTGGCCGCCGATGAACAGAACCACCGCGTTACGCCGCGACTCCGGCGGCATGGCCTGAAGCGGAGCCGTGCCGACCAGATGTTTGGTGTAAATGGCGGTGTGGCCGCTTTTGTGCCGGTGAATGAGCGACGAGACAACGTGCCGCAGCTCCTTCGCGCTCACCGGTCTTTCCAGGAAAATATCCGCCCCGGCCTGCATCACTTCGGCCACGTTGCTGATGACGCGGGCGGCGCTGACAATGATAATCGGCAGCGTATTACCATGAACGTCGCGGCGCACGTAGCGGCAGAACTCCAGGCCGTTGATTTCGGGCAGCAGTTGTTCGATGATGATGGCGTCGGGCGTTTTCTGGTTGTACAGGCGGATCGCGTTCACGACATCATGGCTGATTTTGGGCGCATAGCCGGCCTGTTCCAACACCTGCGCCAGCGCCTTGGCGACTTCGACATCATCTTCCACGATGAGGACAACCTGCCCGCTGCCGGGCGAGGTCTGATCCTGGAGCTGTAAGCTGGCCTGCTTGAGGACGCTGCTGCCGTAGGTGGGGGACAGGACGATCTGCACATCCAGCCGCAGGCGCGCCAGGTGCAGGTGATCGCCGTGCGAAAGGGTGTGCGGTTCGTTGGGTTTCAGGCGCGTGCCGTTCAGAATCGTGCCGTTGCCGCTGCCCAGGTCTTCGACGATTAAGCGGTCGCCTTCTGGATACAGCGCGAGGTGCTGGCGGGAAACCCCCATTTCCTCGGCCTGATAGCCGGTCAGGTCTATATCCGGCTCTCGGCTGTCGCCCGCCACGCGGCGGCCTACAACCAGCCGGTTTTCAACGCGCGCTTTGAGCGGCCTGGCCGTCTGCGGCGTATTCAGTTCAATCAGCCATAGAGGAGTGGTGTCGGTCATCGAAAATCCTGCGTTTTTACGGTGGTATTTATTCGTATTGTAATACCGGGCGAGATATAAGGAAAGTCAAGTAAACGCATCTCGTGTGGTTTTCCTACGCCATCCTTACCAAATGCCGGAACAGCTTTTGAAGAAACGGCCTCCACCCCATTGCGCGGCGGCGGCGCGGCGGGCTACAATCCCGCCCGGTAGCAACCGGAGGAATGATGCCAGCCGATTTGATGTCCACAAACACCGCCGACGCCCTGGAGTCCCGCATCCGTACCAACCGCCTGCTCGACCTGCCTGCGTCCTGGGCCGATGAGGTGGTTTTTCCGTATTATAACGGCCTGTCGCTGGCGAACGTCAGCCTGACGGCGGCGCACCTGCTCGGCCTGGACGTGCCGGATACGGCGCTACTGGACGCGGCAGTATGGGGCGGCAGCCCGCCGGATGCAGACCGGGTGGTGCTGTTCCTGACCGACGGCCTGGGGTATCTGTGGCTGAAGCGGGCGATGGCGGACGATGCCGAAATCGCCGCCCTGGCCGGAGACCTGAGCGACGGGCGCGGCCCGCTGCCGCTGACATCCATCGCGCCTTCAACGACGGTGGCGGCGCTGACCACGCTCTGGACTGGGGTGAACCCCGGCACGCATGGAATGCTCGGCACGCGCCTGTACCTGCGCGAATTCGCCATGCTGTCGAACATGCTGGGTTACAAACCACTCAACGGCAGCCACCCGGACGGCGTTTTTGCCGCCTGGGGACATGCGCCGGAGGCATTCGTGCCGGTTCCTGGGTTGGGCGAACGGCTGGCCGGGGCGGGCATCCCCACCCACCTGCTGCTGCCGAAAAACCTGATGGGCAGCGGCCTGTCCAAAATCCTGCACCGGGGCATCCAGCACCGCCACGTTCACGTCGGCTACAGCGACCTGTGGCTGCGCCTGGAAGACGTGCTGCGGGCGACCGCCGGGCAGCGTGTTTACGTCAGCGTCTACTGGCCGGCGGTGGATACGGTCGCCCATGCCTACGGCGCGTACAACCGCTACCTGCGAAACGAGATTAAATACCAGCTGGCGTGCCTGCGTCAAACGCTGGACGAACCGGCGGTTCGGGATGGCCGCACGCTGGTGATGATTCTGGCCGATCACGGCCACAGCGACGTGCCGCGCGAAATCAACCTGGCGCAGGATGAACCCGCGCGCCCGATCTTCGATGCGCTGCGGGCCGGTTACGGCGGCGAAAACCGGCTGCCGTTCCTGTACCTGCGGGCTGGGGCAGCGGCGGCAGTTGTCGAAACGCTAGAGCGGCACTATGCCGACAGCCTGACCTGGGTCGAAAGCGGCTCGGCGCTGGCGGCGGGGCTGTTTGGGACGGAAGCGCCCTACGCCGAAACGCCGCACCGCCTGGGCGATCTGGTTTTGATTCCGCGCCTGGGCTGGCAGGTGAGCGACAACTTCGCCCGGCTGGATTTCCTCAGTATGCACGGCGGCCTGTCCGACCAGGAAATGCTGGTTCCCCTGCTGTGGAAGCGCCTGTGACGCCGGCAGCAGTCACTCCATATACGGCAGCAGGTAGTTGATGCGGGCGGGTACGGGAGTGAGCAGGTACACATCCACCCAGCGCGACCAGGGGACATAGCTGGCGTCGTCGTAACCCAGGTCTATCCACAGGCGCGGCGTGGACATGCCGGTATCGGCCATGATGCCCAGGCCGTAACCCGGCACAAAAAGCTGCGTATCGTAGGGAATCACGTCCGGGTCGGAGCCAACCACACCGGTAGTGAGTTTGCGCCCGGTGGCCGTCACGTCGTCGCCGCCCAGCGCCGCCGGATGGTAGCTGGTGGCGTACATCCGCAGTTTGCGCCAGTATTCGCGCGGGCCGTCCGGTGTTTCCACCGTTCGGATGACCACCCACGTGCCATAGCCGATGACGCGGCTCACCGGCTCGGCGGCGACGGCGGTTGTTTCCGCCGTGCGGCTGACCTCGATGCCGTTTTCGTAGCGCACCCGGACGTTGGTCTGCCGGATTCCGTTCTGCCCTTCTTGCAGCACGCGCCGCTGGTCAAGTTCGAGGTTCGCGTCGGCCTGGTAGATCGTTTCATATGGGATGACTTCCTGCTCGACCTCCACCTTTTCGCTGACGCGGATGACGCGAACCAACATACCGGGGCGGATCAGGCTGGTTTCCGGCGGGATGCTGTAGTCCAGCCCTTGCAGCGTCACCCCGGCGTCGGCCAGCGCGTCCAGCACGCGCGCCCCCTGGGAGCGTGTCTCCAGCGATACGCCGTCGGCGATGATCGTCACCGGGCGCGACCGCCGGATGGTGATGCTCGTGTCGCCGGTGATCGGGCTGTTAATGTCCGGCGAAACCGTGTCGGCCAGGTAAAGCGTGATTCCCGCCTCGAACAGCGCCTGACCGACGGTCGCGCCGGTCGTTTGGATGGTGCGCTGCCGCCCGTCGTCGTTGATCTGCACCCTCACCGCATGTTGAACGGTGATCTGCGTGGCCGGGATAGGCCACACCAGCAGATCGGCCAGGGTGGCAGGTGTGCCATCCACCACAACGCGGTCGTAATGGCCGACGGCGACCCCGGCGCTTTTGAGGATGTCGAACGGGTTGCTGAAGCGGGTGAGCAGGCTGGCCGGCTCGCCGTCCACCACCAGCGCCACCAGCTGGGCGCGTTCCACCCGCACGATTATATTGGGCGTCAGATAGGTATCCGGCGGTGGAGACACGGCGTCCCCTTCGTTCACCGTCAGGTTTAGTTCGGCCAGCAGGTCGCCTACCGTCGAGGCGCGTGTTTCGACCGGGTAAGCTGCGCCGTCGTCCACCACCGTCACCGGCAGCGGGTCGGGCAGCCGCAGCAGGGCCGCCAGCAGCGCCGCCCCGACGCACAAAAAAACACAGCCGGAGATGATGAGGATCACCAGCGCCAGCGCGGGCAGCCGGGGTATCGGTGGAAGGCGTGAGGGGGACAAAGTTGGAGGTGCTTCGGTCATCGAGCGTTCACAGACAACACAAAAGGGTTGCTGGCGGTCAGCTCAGGCCAGGCACCCCTGCGGCACCCAGGATATACCCCTTAGTGCTGCTACCTTCCGGTCCTGACACGGTTCGGAGGTCCTGCCGCGCAGGACCCGGTCTGAGCGAACCGACAACAACCCACTCAAAATTATTTTCTTATAAACGACGGTTTATTCCAAAACTTAATCTTAACTGAGATTCTAGCGGCAAGCAGGCCGTTTGTCAAATGCACCCGCTGCCTTGCCGTCAGCCGGCGGGTGTGTTGTGTGTTTAATTCCCGGCGTTGGGGTCGGGGAAGGCGTTGCCGAACGACCCCGGCACACGGGTGGGCGGCGGCGGCGGCGGCACGTTCAGGTCTACCGGCAGCGCCTCGATGATAGCTTCCGTGTCCAGCGTCACCAGCGACAGCCAGCCGACCACGCCGTTATAGTCCACCTTCACCCAGGGGTTGTACGGGCTGCGCGCCAGCAGCGTGACCTGTTCGCCGTCGGGAATGGTCAGCACCAGCGGGAAGGTCACGTCCGGGTACTGGCGCAGGTTGACGCCCGCCGGCGCGACGATTTTGGCCGTCCGTCCCATATCGCCGTACCGCTGCGGGGGCAGCGGCGTGGCGTCGTAAACGGCGTCTATGCTGCCCAGGTTTTGCGCCAGCAGCGAGGCGAACATCCAGCCGGTTTCGCCGCTGTCCAGCCGGACGTGCAGCCATTCGCCGGTGGTATCGCGCCCCAGCACGGCCATGTTCTGCCCGGCGGGGACCTGCTGCAAAATGGCTGCGGCGGTGCTGGGCGCGGCGCGCATATTCACTTCCCCCTGCGTGCTGACATACCCGGCCTGCGGCACAATCACCGGGCGGTCGAGCAGCGCCACCGGCAGGTAGCGCACCAGCGCCGGGTCGAGCAGTTGAGGCAGCGTGGGCCCGCCGACCGGGGAGGCGTAGCTGCCGCCGCTGTACGGCACGCTTACCTGCTGGCCGGTACGCAGCAGTTGGTTCTGGCCGGCGGCGAACACCAGCGTTTCGCCGGACAGGGCGGCGAACACCGTCTGGTCGGCGGCGGCCCGCACTACCACCGTCCCGTTAAGGCCCAGCGATACGCCGTTGATGGCGATATTGGTCGGCGCGCCGAGCGGGGTTTGCACCACGAAGGCATTTGGCGGCACGCCGGCGCAGGACGGCGCGTTTTCCCCGGTTTGCACGATGATGGACTGCCAGGCCGGGAACTCCGGCGGGGCGACATCGCGCAGGCTGACATCCCCTACCAGCACGCCGGTGAAACGGATAGGCGCATCCGGGCGCAGCCAGGCCAGGCCGGCAGTCCCGGTTTCGACCACCAGCGGCGGCGTGTGAATCGTATCCACCACGCCGACTTCGACCAGCGCCCCCGGTACGGCCAGCGAGTTAGCGACCGGCCCGTCGGGCTGAACCTGGGGCGGGCTGCCGCCGTTGCACACAAAACCGGCGGGGCCGCCGATGCAGGCTTCGCTGGCGGCGGCCCATAGATTTTCGAGCGCCGGCGCGCAGGCGGCCTCGCTGATGGCCGTTCCATCCTGGGCGGCCCAGGTCATGCTGGCGGCGGCCAGCGCCATCACAATCATCACAAAAGACAGGCGTCGGTGCATAACTCGTTCTCAACATCTTTGAAAGCCATATGAAGTCCTATTATACCAGATAGCCGGAATGATCGTAGTGAATGTGGTAGAATCCAAAACTGAAAAATTGTTGAATTCTGCCACCGGGGGATTTGTGACCGCTTCTTCACCGTTTTTAGCGGGCGACCCGCCTGTGCGCCTGCTGGTGGCCTTCCAGCAGGCCTATCCAGAACTGTCGCCGGCGTGGCTGGTGCGCGCGCCGGGGCGTGATGTCTGGATTGCCGCCGCGCCCGCCGCCGTCGAACAGTTCACCGTCATCGCGCCCGATCATGAAGCGCGGGCGACCTTCAGCCTGCGGAGCGCCCGAATGCGGCGCACCGTCACCCAGCGCCCGCTGGCGCGCTGGGCGCGCTACCCTGCCGGCGTACTGCTGGCATTAAGCCGCAGCGGCCTGGATTTATCGGGGTTAAACTGCGTTGTTTTGAGCGAGGAGCCACCCGGCCCCGGCTATGAGTTCGGGTTGGGTATGGCGTTCGCCGCCCTGGGGTACGAAATCCACGCCCAGCCGTATACCAGCGATCAACTGATCGAAGTCGTTGACCGCGCCAGGCGTGAATACGTGGAGGCTTGAGCGCCGTTTCGTCTTAACTCAGAACTTGCAGCTTGGAATTTAACTTTATCACCCGCTGCCTGCGCCGCGCAGTTCGCGCTCCAGCGGCGAAACTTCGTCCATAAAACGCGGCGTCGCGCTGTCGGTGATGCGCGAGGGGCCTAACTCTCGCCGCCATTGCAGATGTTCGTTGGCAATTCGCACCAGTTCGCTGTGGCCGATGCCGTTGGGATAAAAGGTCGCCAGCAGCGTAAGCGCCTGGTGGAAGCCGCGCCGGTAGGCTTTTTCCAGCGCCAGTTCCAGTTCTTCCTGAGTGATGGATTCTAAATCGAGATCGGTCATGGTAGCCGCGCCCCCAGGGTATTCTTTAACATTTATTATATAAGCGAATACGCCGGGGGCGGCGTTTTTTCGGCGGCAGCAGGCACGCCCAGGACAGCCGCGCGGAACAAACCCTACAATGTGATGAGATTGACAGCCTTTTCGACGCTTTTTTCCGGGCTGATTTTGATCTGCTCGTCGGTGATGACGCCGTTTTCGTCAATCACCCAATGCGAGCGGATGACGCCGAAATAGGTTTTGCCGTACATGGACTTTTCGCCCCACACGCCCCAGGCTTCCAGCACCTTATGTTCGGGGTCGGAGAGCAGATCGTAGGGCAGGTTTTCTTTCCGCTTCCATTTAAGCAGGTCTTCCGGCTCGTCCGGGCTGATGCCCAGCACCACCGCGTTGCCGGCTTCGATCTTCGGGAACTGGTCGCGGAAGCCGCAGGCCTGGGTGGTGCAGCCGGGCGTGTCCGCTTTGGGGTAAGCGAACAGGATCACCTTTTTGCCGCGAAAATCGCTCAGTTTGACGGGCTGGCCGTCCTGGTTGGGCAGTTCAAAATCCGGCGCGGGCTGGCCGACGGTGGGCATAATTTAATCCTCCTTCATTACCACATAAACCCATGTCTTCAACGAATACCCTACCCGCCCGATGATTGCATGAGATCGCCGACGATTCTCATCAAATCCTGATCTTGCCCCGGCAGGACGGTGCGCGGGTCGAACAGCACGCGCCCGCCGGCGATTCGCGCGATCACGGGCGGCTCGGCAGCGCGCAGCCGCTCCATAAAGGCGTCCGGCTGCGGCACATCCAGCGCCAGCAGGGCCGTCGGCAGCGTTTCGCCGGGCAGGCTGCCCCCGCCCACTGCCGATTCGCCGGCGATCACCGCGCCGCCGGCTTGTACCGCCCATTTCTCCGCCGTCTGCCGAATGTCATCCAACGGGCGGGCAATCATCTGCCAGATGGGGATGGCCTGCGCGGCCTCGCCCTTGCGGTAGTGTTCTAATGTGGCGCTCAAGCCGGCCAGGCACAGTTTGTCGGCGCGGATGGCGCGCGCCAGCGGGTGGCGTTTAAGGCGGTCAATCAGGTCGTGCCGCCCGACCAGAATGCCGGCCTGCGGCCCGCCCAGCAACTTGTCGCCGCTAAAACAGACCAGATCGGCCCCCGCCTGGATGCTCTCCTGGACGGTTGGTTCATGTTCCAGGCCGTAGGCCGCCGTGTCCAGCAGCGCGCCGCTGCCCAGGTCGTCTATCAAAATCAGGCCGTGCCGGTGGGCGATGCCGGCCAGTTCCGGCAGGGGGACGGACTCGACAAATCCCAACTGCTTGAAGTTGGAGGCGTGCGCCCGCAGCAGGGCCGCCGTTTCCGGCGTGATGGCGCGTTCGTAGTCGGCGGCGCGGGTGCGGTTGGTCGTGCCGACTTCGCGCAGCAGCGCCCCGCTCTGGGCCATCACGTCCGGCACGCGGAAGCCGCCGCCGATTTCCACCAACTGCCCGCGCGAGATGACCACCTCGCGCCCCGACGCCAGCGCCAACAGCGCCAGCACCAGCGCCGCCGCGTTGTTGTTGACCACCAGCGCCGCTTCCGCGCCGGTCACGTCTTGCAGCAGCAGGTCGGCGTGGACGAGGCGGCTGCCGCGCCCGCCGGTTTCGAGGTCGAATTCGAGCGTGTTGTAAAGGGCGGCGGCGGTTTGAACCGCCTGCTGCGCCGCAGTCGAAAGCGGCGCGCGTCCCAGGTTGGTATGGATGATGATGCCGGTGGCGTTGATGACCGGGCGTAAAGTGGGCTGGAAGCGGTGTTTGAGGTGGCCGGCGGCTTGCGCCAGGATGTCCGCCGCGTCCGGCGCGAGGGCCTCCCCGGCCCGGATGCGTTCGCGCAGCCCCTCCAGCACGGCGCGCACAGCGGCCAGCGCCGCCGGATACCCGTAGGCTGCCGTCAGATCGGCGGCGCGGTTCATCAGGGCATCTACCGAAGGCAGCGCGCGCAGACGGTTATTGGTCGGCTCGTTCATTGCGGATTTCACGCGAGCGGAGAAACACTTCGACCACCACAAAAACCAGCCCGACAAAAAACGCGATGGGCAGGTTTAACACGCGCGGGATTTGCAGCCAGGCGCAGGTGACGGCGAACAGCCCCACCCACACCGCCTGCCGGACGATCACGCCGCCGGGCGGCAGATCAATATCCGAGGGGGCAAAACGCACGTTGAGGTAGCGCACCAGCGGAATCATCGTGCCGGAAACGGCGATTTGCAGCAGCACAAAAAACAGCCACCGCTGGCCGACGCGCGGCAGGGTGGTCGTCACCAGTTGGTACAGGCCGTACCAGCCGCCGGCCATCATCACCAGGCCGGCCACCAGCACGCCGACATGATCGGGCGGCATGGTGGTGGGCGTGTCCAGGTGCAGCAGCCGGGATGGGCGTTCGTCTCGTACTTCAGATTCGCTCATACCGGTTATTATACCGCCCGCGTCCGCTGCTGCGCCACCCAAGCAGGGCGAACGCATGAAGCGCTGCTTCCCTGTTAGGTCGAAAAACGCACCTCGAACGGCACGCGCTCGCCGGCCCGGAACGCCAGCGCCAGCCGCACCCGCTGTGTGCCGGATACCGCCGCCGGCTGCCCGCCGGCAGACGCTTCCACCCGTTCCACATCTGGCGGCAGGTGAATATACAGCGCCCGGCTGCCCGCCGCCGCCGCCCGGTATTCCCCGGCGATTCGCCCCGGCGCGACCTCCAGCCGCAGCAGCGGCATATCTAGCACGAAACGCGGGCGCGGAACCGCCGGCTTGATGTCCAGGCCGTCGCCTTCCGGCGCGGGTTCGATGCCGCACACGCGCAGCAGCCCCAGCAGCGCCATCGCGTCCTGGTTGGCGTTCATCACCGGGAAGTCGGTCATGGGCGTGGCCGGGCTGAACCACGTCCCGCCCGGCAGGTCAGATGCCGTGCCGTTAATGCCGTCCGGCCCCGACCAGATGTTGAACCAGACGTTAGGATAAACATGGGCGTGCATGGCGAAGGTGTTGCGGTTTAACGAGCGCCAGGCCAGGTCAGGACGACCGCTGCGGACGTAAGCCCAGGTGAGCAGCTGCGAGATGGCCGGCCAGACCATGCCGCCGGGCAGCAGCGCGCCGCCGATGGGCGAAGGCTCGTCCAACTGGGCGTTGATTGTTTCGATCAGCGTCGTTTCTTTGCCGTCCCAGGCCGCCAGCCCGCTGATGAGCGCCCAGGGCTGCGCTTCCAGGTCGAGCCGGTCTATCGTCACCGGCTTGCTGCGGCTGTCTCGCAGGATGGCGCGGTTGTACCAGCCGCCGGGGTTCCACTGCCGGGCGGCGGCCTGGCGCAGGGATGCCAGCCGCTCCGGGTCCGCCATGCGGGCGGCCAGTTCCGGGGCGCGGGCGGCCAGTATCGCGCCCAGCAGCGGCAGCACGTACAGCGCCATCTGCGTATTGGGGATGGATTCGCCGTGTTCTTTAGAATTGCTGTAGCTAACGCCGAACAGGCCGTCGCGCAGGGCGGTTTCCAGCACAATCGAATCCGACCAGTCGCCCGAACGCACCTTAATCAGCCCGTTGTCGCCGATTCCGACCGCTTCAAACAGGTGTTTGACCTTGACATGCAGGTGATCGAGAACAGTCGTGCCGGGCGAAATGGAAGCCGGTTCGTCGGGCGGATAAAACGGGACTTGCTCATCGAGAAAAGCCATGTCGCCGGTGGCGGCCAGATATTCGGCCATCGCCAGCAGGAAAAACAAATCGAGATCGGACGGATCGGTGTGCAGGCCCAGGCCGTTACCCAGCGCGCCATGACCGGTGAAAGCATAAGCGACCTGGCCGGTTTGCCCGTCAGTCAGGCGCATGATGAGCCGCAGCAGGTCGCGGGCGAGGCCGGGGTTGAGGTAGGTCATCGGCAGGGTGAAAAGCGCCTGATCGCGCGGCGCGCCGTCTGCGCCATGTAAAAACAGGTAGGCCGCCCCCTGCGGCACAAGCCGGACGTTGTGAAAATCGCTGCGGACGGTGGCGGACAGCAGGTTATAAGCGTGCCAGGCCATCTCGCGGTGTAAAACCGGGTCTTGGCCGGTGTAAAAATAGGCCAGGTTTTCCTTCCAGGTTTCGGCGGTTTGCTGCGCCGGGCTGCCGTGGCGGTAGGCGTCCAGAAAATCCAGCGGTTCGCCGGGGCGGGCTGCGCCATAGGCGTAACGTAGGGAGATGCTCTGGCCGGGTTCAAAATGCAGGTCGCGCCGCAGGATGAGACAGTAGGGCATCAGGCCGCCGGCTTTCAGTTCAACCGGGTCGCCGGGCAGGTGCGCGCGGGCGGCATCCGGCTTAAACGCGCCGCCTTTGCCAAAAAAGGCGGCTTTGTCCACGTAAAAAGCGTCCGGCTGGCCGCTCAGGTCAGCCAGGAACACGTCAGCCGGACTCCAGTCTATCTCACTGGGTTTGTCCGGCGGCAGCGCGTGGGCCGGCGGGGGCGTGCGAAGCTGCTGCCGAAACCGCAGCCCCGGCGGGGAATCCACCCAGGAGACACGGTGGGTGAAGTGCGCGTTTAACAAGCGGCGCAGGCGGTCGCTGATGGCGGCAAAGAGGCCGCTGCGAAGCCAGTCCAGCTGCATCTGGTACATATTCACGTCCCAGTATTCGTAATGCCGCAGGTGGGCAGGGGCATTCCGCAGGTTTTCGATGCGGACATCGGCCAGCAGAACCGGGTCATCGCCGTAGGGGGCGTAAACGCGCCGGGTTACGCGGATGTCCCGGTAGGTGGCTTCCGTCTCGTAGTAGCCCACGCCAAAAATGCGGCGCGTTTGGGCGCGGGCCGGGCAGTAGCGGAAAGCCGTCGCCCAGACCTCGCTGCCGTCGTCCAGATAGCTGAAACCGCCGGCGTAGGTGTAAGGCACGCTCAAGGGGTCACGCCGGGGGGCAGGCGAGTCGGCGCTTTGCGCTTCGACGTGCTGCGCCAGCATTTCCGGCGGCAGGCCGCCGCGCGGCGGAACCTGGCCGCCCTGGGCCGCCACCCCCTGCGCGGCGAACGCCTGGAGGTCGGCAGCCGGGGGTTTGGGGCGCGACTTTTCCCGCGAGAGCCAGCGCGCCAGCGACATCACCAGCCGGGCGACCAGCAGCTTGAGGCTGAAACGCGCCGGGCGGTGATATTCCCAGGCTTCAAAACGGTTGAGCAGCACGCCGCCCCGGTCGCCCAGGTAAGCCTGCACCACGCCGTCGTTGGACGCTAGGCCAGTGACGCGAAAATTGCCGACCTGATGCCAGTGGTCGCGGCGGTCGAGGTTTTCTGTGTTGGGGTAGCGGGCGCGGTCGTCCTGGTATTGATCCATTTCGTAGACGTAGGCCGGCAGGCCGTCGTCGTCCAGCGTCCAGCGGCCAAAACTGCCGCTGCCCTCCGTGTTGTGCCGGAAGCGGCGCGGGTCGTCGTCGGCCTGGGCGGTTGGGGCATCTGCGGGCGGGGGCGGCGCGGGCCGGCCATAAAGCAGCCGCTCCAGGCGGCGCAGGCGGCTTTCCGGCGGGGCGTCCGCCGCTGCTAAGAAGGTAGAACGTTCAGGTTGATACGCCATCAGCAGTCCTTCTTTAGACGAACCGATAATCCCTGTGCTTTTTAACACATTTCCGAACGATTGCCCATGAAGCCGGTCTTTTGTCCATAAGAAAATCGTGAAATCCGCCGGGGCGAGCGAGGAGGTGTGTTACAATAAAAACGTCACGTCAAAGCAACGGTGTGCCACCATGCAAGAAATCCCACTTTTTCCGCTCAACACGGTGCTGTTTCCCGGTATGCCCCTGCATCTGCACATCTTCGAGGAACGCTACCGCACGATGATCGCGCGCTGCCGGCAGACGGGCGAGCCGTTCGGCGTGGCGCTCATCCGGCAGGGGCAGGAGGTCGGCGGCCCGGCGGAGCCGCATCTGGTCGGCTGTACGGCTTATATCACCCAGGTGGAAACACTGGCCGATGGCCGGATGAACATCACTGCCGTCGGACACGAACGCTTCCAGATTCACGCGCTCAAATATGACCGGCCTTATCTGGTGGGCGTGGTACAGGGTTATCCGCTGGCGCGCCCGGCCCTGGATCGGGTGGAGGCGGCCAGCCGCGCCCTGCGCGCCTGGGTGCGGTGTTATTTGCAGGTGCTTTCCCAGGCCAGCGAAACGCCGCTCGACATCCAGGAACTGCCGACCGACTGGCAAAAACTGGCCTATCTGGCCTCGTTCCTCATCCAGCTTCCCCCGGCGCAAAAACAGGATTTGCTGGTCATCAGCCAGGGCGAGGAGCTGCTCAACCGGCTGCGGATACTGTACCGCCGCGAGGTAACGCTGCTGCAAACCATGCTCGTGCCGCACGAGGAGGACTCCATCGGCCTGTTTTCGGCCAATTAATCATGTCACGTCTTAAACGTCTGCTCAATCTGGCCGGGTGGGGCATCGCGCTCGGTTTTCTGGCGCTGGCCTGGCAGCGGATTGTCGCCGGCCAGGGCGACTGGTCGCATGTTTTCGCCGGCCTGGACTGGCGGCTGCTGGCGCCGGCGCTGGCGGCGCTGCTGGCGGGACAGGGTTTGCTGGGTATGTCCGGTTATGTCGGCTGCCGCAGCCTGGGCCGCTACCTGCCACCAGGCCGCTCGTACCGGTACTGGTTCGTGTCGCAGCTGACCAAATACATTCCCGGCGGCGTCTGGCAGGTGGCGGCGCGGGTGGTGCTGTACCGGCGGGACGGCCTGCCGACGGCGGTCGCCGGCGCTTTGACGGTGTGGGAACTGGCGGCGCTGCTGCTGACCAGCCTGCTGCTCAGCCTGACCGGCGGCGTGTGGGCCAGCCCGGAACTGGCGGCGCCGGTAGCGGTCTGCGCCGCGCTGATCTTCGGCCTGCTGCTGCTGTCACAGCATGACCGCTTCTGGCGGGCGCTGCAGCGGCTGGGCTGGCGGGGTGCTGAAACGATGCTGGACGCGCACCGGTGGATGGGCGGCGCGCCGGTGCGCGTTTATCTGTCCCTCGGCGCGCTGTATACCCTGGCCTGGCTGCTGATCGGCACCGGGTTTTACTGGCTGACACTGGCCGTACCGGACGTTTCGGCGCTGTCCTGGTGGCAAGCCGTGACCAGTTTTACAGCGGCCTGGGCGGTCGGCTTCCTGGTGATTATCGCGCCGGTCGGCATCGGCCCGCGCGAGGCGGTGCTGACCATCTTGCTTACGCCCCGGTTTGGCGTTACCATCGCTTTTTCGATTGCCATCATCGCGCGCCTGTGGTGGACGCTGGGCGAAGCCCTGCATCTGGGCGCGGCGCTGCCCTGGTACTGGACGCAGAGAACGCACCATGCCGCTACCGAACCAAGCCCATCTATCGGTCGTGATACCGGTCTATAACGAAGTCGAAAGCCTGCCCATCCTGCACGCCAAACTGACCGGCGTGCTGGAGCGCCTGTCGCCGGGCTGGGAAATCATCTACGTGGACGACGGCAGTGACGATGGCTCAACCGATGCGCTGCTGGCGCTGCAAGCCGCCGACGCGCGGGTGACGGTGGTCGTCCAGCGCCGGAACTTCGGCAAAAGCCTGGCGCTGAATGCCGGTTTTGCCCTGGCGCGCGGGGACGTGCTGGTGACGATGGACGCCGATTTGCAGGACGAGCCGGACGAAATGGAACGGCTGCTGGCGAAGCTGGCCGAAGGTTACGACGTGGTTTCCGGCTGGAAAAAAGAGCGTCATGACCCGCTTTCCAAACGTATCCCGTCGCGCATCGCCAACCGGGTGACGGCCTGGATGACCGGGCTGCACCTGCGCGACATGAACAGCGGCTATAAGGTTTACCGGAGCGAAGTCGTGCGCCGCCTGCGAATCTACGGCGACCTGCACCGCTACATTCCGGTGCTGGCCCATTACGCCGGCTTCCGCGTGACGGAAGTGCCGGTCACGCACCACGCGCGCCGCTTCGGGCGTTCCAAATACGGGCCTGGGCGGCTGCTGCGCGGCGGCCTGGATTTGGTGACGGTGCTGTTCCTCAACCAGTACGGGCGGCGTCCGCTGCACCTGTTTGGCGGCCTGGGCGGGCTGCTGCTGCTGGCCGGTTTCCTCATCAATCTGGTATTGAGTATTGAATGGTTTATGGGCGTGCGCCCGTTAAGCGAACGTCCGGTTCTCTTTCTGGGGGTGCTGCTGATGCTGATGGGCGCACAGTTTTTGACGATGGGGCTGCTGGCCGAATTGATCGTTTCCCATATGCAGCGCAGCGAAGACCCCCTGGTGACGACCGCCCGCGTTTACCGCGCCGAACAGCCCGCCGGGGAGGCGCAGCCGCAGTGACCACCAGCACCAACCAGCAAAAACACCAGTCGAATAATCCGTTCATGCGCTGGGCGATTTCGCGCTTTCACGGCCAAGTGCGCGGCCTGCTGCCGGCGGACGCGGACAGCCTGCTGGAAGTCGGCTGCGGCGAGGGCTATTCGGCGCGGGCGGTGCTGGATGGGCGCAGCCTGCGCGCTTACGGGGGCGATTTAAACGCGGCGGCGGTGAGCCAGGCGCGCTGGCGCTGCCCGGCTGTGTCATATGCCGTGTTCGATGCGCTCCGGCTGCCGTTCCCCGACCGCAGCGTGGACGTGGTGCTGTCGCTGGAAGTGCTGGAACACCTGCCCGACCCGGCGGCGGCGCTGGCCGAGTACCGGCGCGTGGCGCGGCGCGCCCTGCTGTTGAGCGTGCCGAACGAGCCGATTTTTCGCCTTCAACGCCTGATGACCGGCAAAGGCGTGCGCCTTTTGGGCGACCACCCGGAGCATATCCAGCACTGGTCGCTGGCGGGTTTTCGCCGCTTCGTCGAACGCCAGGGCATCACGGTGATCGCGGCGGTTTCGCCCCCGCCGTTCGCGTGGAGCGTGCTGCTGTGCGCGCTGTGAGTCAGCAGCCGCGCCGGTAAATTTCGACGGCGTGTTCCATAAATTCCAGCCGGTCGCATACGCCGAAGTTTTCCCGCTCCATGTACGTCTGCAAACCGGGGTCGAAGTGCATTTCGTTTTCGATGTACACGATCACATCCGGCCTGACCTGATCCCACACCTCGATTTCGGCGGCGGCCACACCGCGCCCCACCGACATGCCGCCCGCCGCGTGGCTGACCAGATCGGCGCGCGGGAACGACCAGATGAGCTGGTGCGTGCTGACGATTTTTTCGCCGGGCCGCAGGTACGGCTCCAGCGCCGGGCCGATAGCTTCGTACAAAAAGGGCGGCGTCTGGCCGGTGCGGTAAAAGGTCAGTGTCCAGGGTGAGATCAGGAACATCCCGGCCATCTGCGCCAGCAGCGCGGCGAACAGCGCCGCTGTGCCGAGCGCCGTCCGGTGGCTGGCGTCCGGCGGTTGGTTGGCCGCCCGCAGGCCATCGGCTGCCAGCGCGCCAACCGCGACGACCAGAAAAACGCTGAAGGTCGAGCGGTAGCCCTGGGTATCCAGAAAAACCGAAATCAGCGCCAGCGCCGCCAGCACGCCGACCAGGAAGCGGTCGCTTTCGTTACGCCGCCAGAGGATGTATACCAGCCCGGCGGCGAACAGGAAACCTTCCAGAACGCTGCGCCATTCCAGCAGCGCCCGCAGGAAGGGCAGAGGATGTGACCGCCCGCTGCGTTCGGTGGTAAGCCGCGCCAGATACGCTTCCAGGCCGCCGACCGGCAGCACGTTAAACACGAAATAAATGCCCGCGCCCAGGCCGGCCCCCAGGCTGAAAGCCAGCAGCGGCCAGATCGGGGCAGGTTGACGCCGGCGGTAGGACGACCATAAAAATTCGCCCAGGTAGAGTAGAAAAAACGCGCCGGTAAAAATCATGCCGCTGGCGTGCGCCTGCATGGACAGCGCCGCCAGCAGGCCGCAGGCGAAGTCCCAGGGCGCGCGCCGGGGGCTGCGGCGGGCCTGCGCGGCGGCCAGCGTCATGAAGGCGGCGAAGGCGTGCATATACAGGTTGCCGCGATATTCCACCACCGGGATAAAACCCTGACTCAGCACCGCCATGCCGGCGGCCAGCAGCGCGGCGGTGCGCCCGTACAGCCGCCAGGCCAGCGCCGCGCTGCCAACGAAAGCGACCAGATAGCTGGCGAATTGTAGGGTTCGCCCGATGATGAGGTGAAAACCGAAGGTGTGCAGCAGCCAGCCGTAACCGGCGTTCAGCCAGCCGTAACCCGGTGTAATTACTTCCGGCGGCCACAGGTGCGTCCGGTTGTACAGGCCGCCGGCGGAAAAAACCGCTTCGGTGCGTTCGGCCCAGGAGGCTTCGTCCGGCTCGAAGCGGCGGTCGGAAACTGCGCCGATGTACAGCGGAATCAGCACCAGCAGCAAAAAGACCAGCGCCGCCAGCGGCCAGCGGCGGAAGCGCGGCGGCGCATCCGGCAGGGTGATTATCAGCATGAGAGAGGCCAGCAGGCCGTTGAGCGTAAAATACTGCTGAAGCACCGTTTCGACCGGCAGCAGCCACAGCGCGAAAGCCGCCAGCCCGATGATGACGAGCAGGCCGTAACGCGCGCCCGCCGGTATCCGCTCCAGCCGCCGCGTGACGGGCGCGTGGCGCAGCGCCGCCGCCAGCCAGGCCAGCGCCAGGAACAGGTGCAGCGCCAGCGCCAGCGTATAACGCGGGCTGTAGCGTTCCAGCAGCAGCCCTTCGCCAATGCTCTGATGCCCCCACAGGGCAGGGGCGCAAAAAAGCTGAGCGGTTAAACCCGCCCACAGCGCGATTCGGGGCGTCAGCGTTCGAGCAGTCGGCGCGGCGGAAACAGCGGTCACGGCGTTTTACTCCTTCGGTGCGGAGCGATTATAACACACCCGCGCCGGCGATCTGGCCGGGGAAGCAGGGGGATTGTCCCAGGGCGCGCGCCGCTTGACGCCGCCGCCAATGGCCGCTAAAATGAGCTGTATGATCTACTTTACGCTGCACACGGTTTTTACGATTTCACTGCTCGCGCATACGTTGGGCGCGCCTTAGTTCAGCGCGCCTACTGCCCGTGTAAGATTAGCGTAGTTTTCGTAATCATTCGACGGCCACAGGTGCGCCTGTGGCCGTTTTGATTCCCGCGTTGGACAGCAGGCGGCCCAGGCCGCGCCTCCGGTTTTGAGGAGAGCTAAAAATGCACATCATCCACCTTGATCGAATTACCATCAGCCACGCCGGGCGCGAAATTTTCCGCGACCTGTCCTGGGCCATCGGCGACCGCGACCGGGTAGGGCTGGTCGGGCCGAATGGGTCGGGCAAGTCCAGCCTGCTGAAGGCCATCGCCGGGCGGCTCCAGCCGGATACCGGCGCGATCACCATCCAGCGCGGCGTCAGCGTGGGTTATCTGCCGCAGGACGTGGAACTGCCGCCCGGTCGCGGCCTGCTGGATGAGGCTGTAACGCCGCCGCCTAAGCTGGCGCACATCGAGGCCGAACTGACGCGGCTGGAAAAACGGCTGGCCGACCCGGACGTGTATGGCGATGCCGCCCGGCTGGAGCGCGTGCTGGCGCAGCAGGAAAAGGCGCTGGAAACCTACGAGCGCCTGGGCGGCCTCAGCCATGCGGCCAAGGTGAAGGATAGGCTGGCGCGGCTGGGCTTCGCGGCGGAGGATTACGACCTGCCGACCGAAACGCTCAGCGGCGGGCAGAAGAAGCTGGTTGCGCTGGCGCGGCTGGCCGCCGAAACGCCGGACGTGCTGCTGCTGGATGAGCCGGATAATCACCTTGACCTGAACGCCAAACGCGCCCTGGAAGCCTTCATCCGCGATTA
>QUBZ01000091.1 GCA_014338005.1 Chloroflexota bacterium
GCCTGCGGAAGCTCCTGCGCCAGGCGCAGGCCGCGCGGCGACAGCCCGGCGGCAATTTCGACGATAACCGGGTTGGATTCATCCTTAGCCAGGGCGCGGCGAATTAACGTTTGAATAATAACAAAACGCGCGGCTGTAAAATTCATCGGGGCGTCGCTGGATGTCAAACGCATGAGCAGCCGAGCCGTAATGCGCCCCGACCAGCGGCTGAGCGCCAGCGTGTCCGGCGCGGGATACTTTTCGGCGCGAAAGCCGGCCAGGATTTCCGCCCCACGCTGGCCGGATGTCTGGCCCAGACCGAGCGCATCGGGCGAGGTTTGCGCGGTCGGAGAAACAGGGGGCTGAGGTGGCAGCGTTTCGGTCATTTGATATTCCCTCTAAACTTCTGGCGGCGGACAGCAGTGTTTTTATTAAAACCTATCCCGGCAGGAAGTGTCAATAAAGAAACACCCCCCGGCCAGCATGTAACGAAATTGTACAGCAGTATTTCCGGCTGTTCCGGCCAGCAGCGCGGCCATACTTTGGTTTATAATTCTGCCCGGTGCTGCCGGTTTATCCGAAAGTGAATATCGTGCCGAACGCCCTCGCCAACAGCTTCAACAAACTCAAACGCGCCATCGCGGCGCGTGGATTCGCTTACAACGTCGGCGTGCTGGCCGGGGGGACGGCGCTGGCGCAGGGCATCGGCGTGCTGACCGCGCCGATTCTATCGCGTTTATACACGCCGGAGGACTTCGGTCTGCTGGGCGTATACGTGTCCATCTTCGGCATTTTGCTGGCCGTCAACTCGCTGCGTTACGAATATGCCATTACGCTGCCGAAAGCCGACGATGAGGCCGCCAACCTGCTGGCGCTGACGCTGCTGCTGGTGGTTATCACGACCGTCCTGTTTGAGATCGCGCTGTGGCTGCTAGGCGAGCCGCTGGCCGCCTGGGCCAACGCCCCCGCGCTGCGGCCTTACCTGTGGCTGCTGCCGCTCAGTTTGCTGGGGGCGGGGTTTTACCAGGCCTTCAATTATTGGGCCATTCGCAAGCAGGCGTTCGGGAGCATTGCCCGCACCCGGTTCACGCAGAGTTTCGCTGGCGCGGTTGGCCCCATTTTTATCGGTCTGGCGGCTGCCGGGCCGGTCGGCCTGCTGATCGGGCATATCCTCAGCCAGTTCGTCGGCAGCGGCGGCCTGGCGCGTCAGGCCTGGCAGCGGGATCAGGCCGTGCTGCGCCAGATCAGCCCCGGCGGCATGTGGCGCGCCGCCCGCGCCCATTATCGTTTTCCGGTAATTTCAAGCTGGTCGGCCATCGTGAACGCTGTCGGGCTGAACGCGCCGCGCCTGCTGCTGTCCAGCCTGTACGGGACGGATGTCGCGGGCTGGTTTCTGTTCGGCCAGCGCCTCATCTCGCTTCCCCTGACGCTGGTGGGCAGCTCGGTTGGGCAGGTGTTCCTGGGCGCGGCCTCGCGGCTGGCGAATGAAAACCCCGCCGGCCTGGAAGCTTTTTACCTCAAAACCGCCCGCCGCCTGTTTTTGGTCGGCCTGCTGCCGACCGCCCTGCTGATGCTGGCCGGCGGGCCATTTTTCGCCTGGGTTTTTGGGGCGGAATGGGAAACGGCAGGCCTGTACACGCAGATTATGGCCCCCGCGTTCCTGGTGCAGTTCGTGTCGTCGTCTCTGTCGCTTATCATGATGGTCATCCAGCGGCAGGGCGCGCAGTTGGTGTGGGACATCCTGCGGCTGGCGCTGGTGATACTGGCATTGTGGGGGGCGTCGGCGCTGGGGATGGACGGTACGGCGGCGGTGGCGTTATATGCCGGCAGCATGGTGCTGACCTATCTTCTGCTGTTCGGGATGCAGTGGCAGGCGGCGCGCCGCTTCTCGCTTCAAAACCATCCCGTCGCACAAACGCAAAAAGTCACCGCGAACGGCGAGGAATAACACTATCCGGCCAGCCGGTCTTTCGGCTACAGTGAGCGGTTAAGATGAAGTTTTAACGGAAAACGCCATGACCAGACGTTCTTTACAGCTTTTTATGCTCATTTTATTCACCGGCGTAACGCTGGCACTGCTGGCCGGGGCCTGCGCCGGCAGCCTGCCAGCCGCGCCTGCCGCGCTGGATACCGAAGCCCTGACGGCCACCGCCTTCTGCATACAGCTCACCGATACCGGCGAAAATATCGCCCTATGGGCCATCTTTGGCACGCCCACGCCGCTGCCGGGTGTAACGCCGCCCACCCCCACCCCCCGCGCGTTGCCGATCTCCGGCGACCCCGAACGCGGCAAGGCGCTCTTTAACGGCGAAGCCAACTGCGCGGTATGCCACCAGGTAGACAGCGAGGATTGGTTCGTCGGGCCATCGTTAAAATCGGTCGCCAGCCGCGCCGGGAACAAACGCGCCGATATGGATGCTAAAACCTATTTGTATAACGCCATCGTCAACCCGGATTTAACCATCCTGCCGCAGGTTAAAGTTGGGGTGATGCCGCGCACCTTCGAGCAAAAACTCTCCCAGCAGGACATCGCGGACATCGTATATTATCTGCTGATGCTGAAGTAGGGCGCGACGATGTGCGCGCCCGGCCACGCTGGGCCGCCCCTACTCGGAACTCGCCAACTTGGAACTTCCCATCACCCCTGTGCCAGCAGCTTTTGCAGGTCGGCAACGATGGTATCCACCGGCGCGCCGTAGCTGTAGGTGCGAATCCAGCGCCCGTCGGCGTCCAGCAAAAAGTGCGAGGCGGTGTGGTCAACCGTGTAGTTTTCTTTTCGCAGCCCGGCGGAGTCGTTGATGACAAATACCCCGCCGTATTCGGTGATGATCTCGCGGACGGTTTCGCTCTCGCCGGTCAGGGCGATGAAGGCGGGGTCGAACATGGCGATATACTGGGCGATGCGCGCCGGCGTGTCGCGTTTGCCGTCCACGCTCACCCACATAAATGCCAGACGGTCGGCGTCCGCGCCTAATTTTTCTTTGATCTGTTTAAACCGCGCCAGCGTGATCGGGCAAACGTCCGGGCAGTGGGTGTAGCCAAACGACATCAGCACCGTTTTGCCCTTCAGGTCGCTGAGGTGAAACATCTCGCCGGTCTGGTCGGTGAGCATAAAATCGGCGGTGGCTTTCGGCGGGTCTATCACGGTGATGTCCGCCGGCACGGCAGCGGTCGGGGTGGCGGCGGGCGCGGCGGCGCACCCGGCGGCCAGGGCGGCCCATACCATCAGCCCGGCATAAAACACTGGTTTGAACACAGACAATCCTCCCGGCGGCATCTGCTCATTCGGCGTCCCGCGCGCAGCGGAAGCCCACGTTGGGGTCTTCCGTATAGGGGTCAATGGCAAAGCGGTAGGCCGCGCGCACGTCGGCGATGATGTACGAACAGCACGCGCCGCCGCGCACGACGCGCAGGCCGGTAGTATCATCCGGGTCTTCCCGGCCATCGGTGGGGTCGTAGGGGTAATCGGCGTACAGGCTGCTTGTCCATTCCCAGACGTTGCCGCTCATATCCAGCGCGCCGACCCACGAGACGCCCCCAGGCCGCGTACCGACCGCTTCGGTCTGGCGCGCCGTTTCCACCCAGCTTGAAACGGCGTTTTCGTTGACAAATTCATCCCCCCAGGGGTAGGTCAGCGAAGCCGGGCCGCGTGCCGCGTATTCCCATTCGGCTTCGGTGGGCAGACGCCCGCCGCGCGCCGCGCAGTAAGCCCCGGCGTCGAACCAGTTCACGCTTTCGCGCGGGCGCTGGTCGCCCTCGAAATAGCCCGCCGATCCGTAAGCGCGGTTGGTGACTTCGGTTACGTCTATCCAGAAAGCGCGGTCGAAACATTGGCTGGCGGCGGGCTGCTCGTCCGGCTCGCCGCGTTCTCCGCCCATAACAAAACAGCCCGGCGGCACCAGCGCCATCAACACGCCGTCGAAGTCGCGCAGCCGGGGCGACCAGGCGATGACGATGCGCGAGGTGGTGTTAAATAACCATCCGGTCTGGCCGTCCGGCAGCCGCACCTGATACCACAGTTCCGCCCCCGCGCCGACCTGATGAATCACCGGAAAGCTGCTGCCCCGGTAAACCTGGGTGATGACCTCGGCTTCGGCGCTGGGTGCGGCGCGCACGTTGGCCGTCTCGAAGATGACCGTCACCGACAGCGCCGGTGTGGTGATGGCCTGCGGCGCGGGTGTGGCCGCCGGCGCGGCGGTCGGCGCGGGTGTATTGGTGACGAGGTCCTGCGCGGTGGCGGGCCAGATCATCAGCCCGGCGGCCAGCGCCAGTAAAAACCGGCTTGTTTTGTTCATTGGTAGCCGCACATCTTCCATTCGCCGCCTTCCCGGACGGCGCGATACAGGTTGTTTTCCAGCGCAAGCATCTGGTTATCCTCGCCCTGGTAGGTGACGGCGATGCTGCCGGAGCAGCTCACCAGCGCGGCCTCGCCGTCCGTCCCGGTCTGGCGGCACGCCACGCCTTCCAGCCGGGCCTCCACCGCGCCGAACGAGTCGAATTCGACCAGCGCGTCGGCCTCGAAGGCGGCGCAGAAGCGTTTGACGAACGAATCGCGGTCTTTGGCGACCAGGGCTTGCAGGTAGTTTTCGATGGCTTTTGGCGCGTCGTCGGGCGGGGCGCAGCCCGCCAGCAGCGCCAGCAGCAGCAGTCCGGGTAAGAGAAATCGCATGGTTGTTCCGCGTTGTTATTTGTTCAACCGGCCAGGATTATACCAGGGACGCCGGCCGGCAGGCAATCGGCGGGGCGCGGGCATCCCCTTTCTAAGTTTCCCCCTATAAACTGGTGTGCGCCAACCCCTGTACCGTTATATACTGGATGCAGTCTTACAGACTCCGGCTTCGCCAGGGGGAAACCGTGCCCGATCCGGATATTAACCAGCTTAACGCCGCCAACGTCAACTTCGGCACGCAGATTTTTCACGGCGCGGTGTACATCGTCTCGCCAGCGACCGCCGGCGCGCCGGCTGCCGCCCCGCCACCTCTCGTTTTTCTGTCCTACGCCCGCGCCGACGATGGCGACGACTACGACGACCCGGACAAATCGCTGCTGCGGCGGCTGACCAACGACCTGACGGCGGCGGGTTTCGCCGTCTGGTGGGACCGCGTGTCGCTGCCGTCGCGCAGCCTGCCCTTTACCACCGAAATTGAGGCCGCCATCGCCAGATGCGACCGCTTCGTGCTGGTGGCCGGGCCGGGCGCGAAGGCCGCGGAATGGGTGCAGGCAGAACTGAAGTGCGCCCGCGAAAACTGCCGCCCGATCACCGTCATGCTGCGCGACGGGGACTTCGGCCACATCCCGGACGATCTCGCGCCCGTCAACGCGATTGACTTCCGCCCGCCGCGCGCTTACGACGCCGCCCTGGACGACCTGTTGAACCGGCTGCGGCAGCCCGCCCCGGTCGCGCCGCTGCTGAACGTCAAGCCGCTGCCCGGTTTTTACCTCGACCGCCCCGCGCCGTTTAAGGCCGCCCACGACGCCCTGTGCGCCGACTCCATCGCGCCGGCGGTCATCAGCGCGCCGCCCCGCGCGACCGCCCTGTTCGGCTACGGCGGCATCGGCAAAAGCACCCTGGCGGCGGCGCTGGCGCACGACTGCCAGGTGCGCCGCACTTTCCACGACGGCATCATCTGGCTGGAAGTCGGCCAGACGCCTACCCCCGCCGCCCTGCTCGCCAACGTCGGCGCGACGGTTTTTGGCGACAGCCGCGCCAATTACCAGACTGAACAGGACGCTAAACTGGCGCTGGCGAAGGTGCTGAAAAACAAAACCGCCCTGATCGTGCTGGACGACGTGTGGGATCACCACGTGGTGGGGGTTTTTCCCATCGAAGGCACGGCCTGCCGCCTGCTCATCACCACCCGCAGCGGCGCGCTGGCGCAGAAAGTCGAGGGCGCGGACATCCGGCTGGACCTGCTGACGCCCGACGAAGGCGCGGCGCTGATCGCGGGCATAACCTCACCCCCCTGACCCCCTCTCCACAGCGGAGAGGGGGAGTCTGGATCGCTACCGCGAGATCAGCGAGCTGTTGGGCGGACATACGCTGGCGATTGAACTGGCGGCGCGGCAGCTTAAAAACGGCTATGCCGACGACGCCGCCGACCTGCTGCGCCTGCTGACCAAACGCGACAACCCTTTCGCCCACCTGAAGCTGAGCGAGGACGACAAAAACGAAAACCTAGAAAAGTCGCTCTGGCTCAGTTATGACAACCTGGGCAAAGACCTGAGCGACGAGCAAAGGGACAACCTGAAACGGCGCTTTAGGGCGCTGGGCGTGCTGGCGCTGGAAGGCTCGTTCGACCGCGCGGCGCTGGCGGCGCTGTGGGGCGACGCCGACCCGGACGACGCGCGCGCCGCTGCGGGCGCTGCTGGACGCCGGCCTGGTGGCGTCCCTGACTCCCCCTCTCCACACGGAAAGGGGGTTGGGGGGTGAGGTTACAGAGAGTGAGGTTACAGCGGGTGAGGCTGCGCCGGCCAAACCGCGCTACAGCCAGCACCGGCTGCTGCGGGCCTACGCCCGCGCGCTGCTGGAAAAACACGGCGAACTGGAAGCGGCAGCCGCGCGTCATTTTGAGCATTACTACCGCCTTCATGGTGATTTTGAGGCCAACAATGATGAAGACCGCCACACGCTCATTACACCCGATTTTGAAAATCTTCAACAGGCTTTGGCGTGGGGGTTCGAGAACAGCGCCGAGAAAGCGGTTGACCTGGCTTTAGCTCTGGGATACTACATGCAAATGCGCGAGACGCTTGATACCCGCCGTGAAGTGCTGCAAAAAGCACAAACCAGCGCGGAAGCAGCCGGGTACGTGCTGGGTCTCGCCAATACCCTGAAGGCCTTAGGCGACTTGAGCGTGCGGCAGGCTGAACTGGACGCGGCGCGCGCCTTCTACGACCGCGCCCTGCCGCTGTATGAGCAAATCGGCGCCCGCGTAGGCCAGCTGAATATGCTCAGACAGTACGCACAACTGGAAATACAGATAGGAAATACTGACCGGGCGCAGGATTATTACCGGCGTTGCCTGGCGCTCGCCGACACAATCCCGGCTTACCGTAATCATCCTGTAGTGCAGGGATGGCGGCGCGAATATCAGAAACTTGTGGATGGCGGCGGCGAACCGACCGAAGAAGAACAGGCCGCCGAAGCCATGCGAATGCTGGCGAGGGTCTACCGGCAGGGCGGCGCGGACGCCGTCCGGCAGATGCTCAGGGGGCAGGTGCCGGAGGAGGTTATCGAGCAGCTTGTGGCGCTGCTGGCGCAGGCCGGGGGGATGACACCTAAACGTGAATCCGTGTCAACCTCACCCTAAATCCCTCTCCATAGGAGAGGGACTTGCCTCCCCCTCGCCGTGCGGAGAGGGGGCCCGGGGGTGAGGTTTGGCGGGCGCGGGCGTAGGGGCGTGGAAACCCGCCCCTTCGCATCTTTGCCCTTCTGCGTTCTTTGCGTTAGGCTTTTTTCCCCCGCGCCTTTGCGTTATGCTCTTGCCACTTCTGCATCAACCTTCAGGAGAGGCAAACATGTCTTTATTGGAGCAGGTCACGGAAGGCTTCGAGCGGTTTTTCGGCGGTGCGCCGGCGCTGGTGGTGCGCGCGCCGGGGCGCGTCAATCTGATCGGCGAACATACCGACTATAACGACGGTTTCGTGCTGCCGATGGCGATCAACCGCGCCACCTGGATCGCGCTGCGCTCTCGGTCGGATGGCCGGGTGCGGGTCTTTTCGCTGGAATTTAACGATTGGGCGGATTTCGCGCTGGACGGGCTGGCGAAAAACTCGGCCAACTGGGCGGAATATGTCAAAGGGGTGGCCTGGGCGCTGATGGAAGCCGGCCACACGCTCACCGGCTGGGATGGCGTGATCGCCGGGGATGTCCCCATCGGCGCGGGGCTGTCGTCATCGGCGGCGCTGGAACTGGCGACCGCGCGCGCCTTTGCGGCCACGTCGGGCCTGGCGTGGGATGCAGCGGCGATGGCAAAACTGTGCCAGAAGGCCGAAAACCGGTGGGTGGGCATGAACTGCGGCATCATGGATCAGATGATTTCGGCGGCGGGGCGGGCCGGCCACGCGCTGTTGATTGACTGCCGCTCGCTGGTGACCGAAGCCGCGCCGCTGCCGCCGGATACGCTGGTGGTGGTGCTGGATACCGCCACGCGCCGGGGGCTGGTGGATTCGGCCTATAACGAGCGCCGCGCCCAGTGCGAGGCCGCCGCGCGGTTTTTCGGCGTGCCGGCCCTGCGCGATGTGACGCCGGAGCAGTTCCAGGCGCGCGCCGGCGAACTGGACGACCTGACGCGCCGCCGCGCCCGGCATGTCATCACCGAAAATGAGCGCACGCTCCAGGCCGCCGAGGCCATGCGCCGGGGGGACGCCGCCGCCCTGGGCGCGCTGATGGACGCCAGCCATGCCAGTATGCGCGACGACTTTGAAATTTCCCGCGACGAAATGAATACGATGGTCGAACTGGCGCAGGCGCACCCGGCCAGCTATGGCGCGCGAATGACCGGCGGCGGCTTCGGCGGCTGCGCGGTGGCGCTGGTGCGCTCGGCGGCGGTCGGCGCGTTCGTGACCATCGTGGGCGAGCGTTACCGCCAGGCCACCGGCCTGACGCCGGCCATTTACGTCTGCGAGGCCACCAACGGCGCGGAGGTTCTCCCGGTCTGATGTAACAATTCCGTAACCTTATGGCCGGTTCGGGCGATTTTTAACGCGCCGGCGGCTATAGTTAGAGCGTCCATTGATGAGGCCTGGAGGGAGCTGGATGGAAAAGAGGATCGCGCTGCTGGCGGCGCTGCTGCTGGCCGTATCGGTCGCGCGCGCGCAGCCGGAAGGTTATCAGGTCGAACTGCTGCACCCCATACCGCTGATTACTTCGATTGTCTGGGCGCCGGATGGCCGGATGTTTTTCACCGAAAAATCCGGCGGCGTGCGGGTTGTTTCCGCCGATGGGCAGCTTCGACAAACGCCCGTCGTGCAGCTAAACGTGCGGCAGGAAAACGAAGATGGCTTGCAGAGCATCGCGCTTGACCCGGACTTCGCCGAAAACGGCTACTTTTACGTCTATTATACGCCCGTGCCGGAAGCCGACGGCGAGGCGTTTAACGTCATCACGCGCTTTACCGAGCGGGACGGCGCGGGCGTCAGCCCGGTTGATCTATTTCGTTATCGCAACGAGTCGCCGCTGCACCAGCATCACGGCGGGCGGCTGGTGTTCGGCCCGGACGGCTACCTGTATTTTTCGGTGGGCGACCTCAGCCATTGGAACGTAAAGGCGCAGGACCCGAATCAGGTCGAAGGCAAGATTCACCGTGTGGCGGTGGTGGATGGCGAACTGCTGCCCCCGGACGATAACCCCTTCCCGGACAGCACGACCTGGGCTTACGGCCTGCGGAACGTTTTTTCCTTCACCTTCGACCCGTACTCCGGCGGCCTGTTCGCCACCGAAAACGGGCCGGACTGCGACGACTTCCTGCTTCGGGTGCAGCCGGGCGATAACTTCGGCTGGGGCCTGGTGGAAATGAGCGGCGATGACAAAACCTACTGCGACAACCCCGACCGCCGCGCCGGGGCAGCGCCGCCGCTGATGAGTTTTACGCCCACCGTTGCGCTGGCCGGGATTGATGTATACGACGGCGAGGTTTTCCCGGACTGGCAGGGCGACCTGCTGGCGTGTGAATACAAATCGAGCCAGCTGGTGCGTTTTGTGCTGGACGCCGAGCGCACCACCCTGGCCGATGGGCCGCTGGTGGTGGATACGGGCGCGAACATGGGCTGCGCGGTGGAAGTGGCCGTCGGCCCAGATGGGCTGATTTATTACACCAATCTGATCGGCATGTACCGCATCGCCCCGGCGGAAACGCCGTAAGCGGGGGTAAAACGGGCAGCGCCGCTGGTCATGGCGGCGCTGCTTGTGGAGAAGCCCTTAATGCTCGATGCAGAGACCCTAAAAAGAAGGTGCATTTTTAGTGTAGCGCCTTCGGGTTATGCCGGTGTTAAGTGTCGTGCCGACTTCGATTAAAAAAAGACCAAAATTCAGCTTCAACCGTTCGGCGGGTTTTTGCCGGGGTAGACCCAGGCCAGCGCCTCCGGAATGACGCTGCGAAAACCCACCAGGCCATGCCCGCTGCCGACTTCGACAAAACGATAGGCCGTGTCGCTGCGCCGTTCCAGCACGTCCCGCAGGGCTTGGGCCGGCTTCAGAAAACGCGCCCGCGCTTCGTAGCGCCCCACCGACTGGAAGATGCGCCGGGGCAGCAGTTTGGCCTCCGCGAAGCGGGCGGTATACTGTTCCAGCAGTTCCTCGGCCAGCCCCTTGCCGAGCGGCGGCGAAATCATGATGAGGCTGTTAAAAACCGCCGGGTTACGCAGCGCGTCGTGCGCCGCCGCAATTGCGCCGACGGCCACGCCGCCGACGCCCAGATCGGTCGAGTCAATCCGGTAGTGCGTCTGGATGAACGGCAGCAGTTCGGTCAGCAGCGAGGCATAGTGGCGGTCGTTGCTGACGTATTCCTTCAGGCGTTCCTGCTGGCTGCCGCTCTGGAGCATGGCGATGACGACCGGCTTCATGCGCTCGTGTTTGATGAGCGCGTCGGCGATGGCCGGCATTTGCAGCGGCCCGGCGGCCCACTGGCCGTCCTGGAAGATGAGCAGCGGGTACACCATGCCGGAGCGGTCGTAACCGGGTGGTGTATATACCCACAGCTTGCGCCCTTTATAACCAAGCTGGACGCTGTCCACGAAATGTTCGTAAACGCGCCCACGCGGCACGCCCTTCAAAGCCGTCCAGTCGGGGAACGGGCGCGCGTCACCCATCCGCAGCACCGAAACCATCTGCTGGGCGGTTTCCATCCGCAGCGGGTTGCGGGCATCGAAGCGCCAGTAGTTGGAGATGCGTCCCACGATGTCGGTTTCGGTCGCCAGCGGCGTCATCGGGTCATCCACTGCCAGCAGGTAGTCCAGCAGGTCGTCGGGCTGGAATTCCTGGGTGATGTACCACAGGCTGGTGCCTTCCAGGCGGGTCATCGGCACGAAAGGCGGGTCGCCTTTCACGGTATCCAGGTTGAGGGCGACGCTGCGGCGGCTGCCCAGGCTGGTGAAAATGAAGGTGGCGCGTCTGCCCTGCACCCAGGGCCAGGTAGGGCGTTCCATCAGCAGTTCATCTACCAGTTCCTGCCGCTCCTCATCGCTGTCGGCGCGGCGGGCGTCGGCCAGAAAGCTCTCGAACGAATTCCAGCGGGGCATCGGCTGCGCTCCTCTAATGGTCATTATGAATTTATAACTGCGATTGTATCACTGCCAGGGCTGAAAGCATAATCCACTTGCCCCAATCTGGCAGCGATAGGATAATAACACCAGCGCGGATTTTGCCGCGCGTTGTGGGGGTCTGTGCTTCCTCGCCTATAATCGTATTTAAGGAGCGCCCGTGACTCGGTTCGTAAAACGTTTTCGACTGCTGTTGATTCTGTCCCTTCTGCTGCTGACCCTGGCGGCGCTGCCCGGCCTGGCCGCCGCCCAGACCTCGATTGACCAACTGCCGGTGGACGAAGCCGGCATCCCCCTGGTGGCGCGGGTAAACGACGAGGCGATCACGCTGCCGGCCTTCCAGCGGGCGCTGGCGCGCCGCCAGTTTGATTTAACCGCTGCCGACCCGCTGGCACTGGAAGCCGAAGTGTTAGAACAGCTGATTGACCAACTTTTGATCGAGCAGGGGGCGGCGGCCCAGGACATCATCATCAGCGACGAAGAAGTGCAGGCCGAAATCCAGCTTAATCTCGAACTGGCGGGCAGCCCGGAAAACTGGCAGGCCTGGCTTTCGCTGAACGGCTATTCAGAGGCCGAATTTGTCGAAACGCTGCAAGTAACGCTGCTGACCAACCGCGTGCGCGACCTGCTGACCGCCGACCTGTCCGGCGACGTGATGCAGGTTCACGCGCGCCATATCCTGGTGCAGACCGAGCCGGAAGCCGTCTCCGTGATGGAGCGGCTGCGCGCCGGGGAAGATTTTGGGGCGCTGGCCGCCCAGATTTCGCTGGATGACACCACCGCGCGTCAGGGGGGCGACCTGGGCTGGTTCGCCCGCGAGGAACTGTTAGCACCGGAGCTGGCCGAAGCGGCTTTTATGCTGGCGCCCGGCCAGGTCGGCGGCCCGGTGTTCACCGCGCTGGGGTATCATATCGTTCAAACGCTGGAAACCGGCAGCCGCCCGGTCGAACCGGAGCGCCGCGTGTACATCGCGCAGGCGCGTTTTGAAAACTGGTTGGCGGCCATCCGGCAGAGCGCCGTTATCGAGCGTTACCTGTGAGGCAGACTGTGGTGGGCAAAAGACGAAACCGGATTTATAACCTCATCAGCCTGGTATTTTTGCTGCTGTCGCTGGCCGTGATGCTTCTGGTCATCGTGCGGCTGCTGGGGCCGGCGGCCATCTGAACGCGAGGACATCATGGGACAGGGTTCGTCACGGATTTTTAATCTCATCAGCATCGTTTTTCTGGTTTTGACGGTGGCCGTTGTTGCGATGGTGGTGACGCGGCTGCTTGGCCCCGAACCGGTCGCGCAGACGGTGGTAGACGTGCCGACGCCGTTTTTGCTGCCCACTTTAACGCCTTCCGACACGCCGACCAGCACGCCGCCGCCCACCCTTACCCTGACGCCGACCGATACCCTGACGCCGACCGACACCGACACGCCCACGCCGACCATTACAGTATCGCCGACCATCACCGATACACCCGGCCCGACCGACACGCCCAGCGCCACGCCCACGCCGTCCATCAGCCCGACGCCCACCCCGACGGCTACGCCGACCGGCCCGACCGACACGCCCAGCCCGACTACCTCGCCATATCTGTTCGGGCTGCGTGATGACCAGGTGATTTACACCCAGAACTTCGCCAACAGCGCCGGCTGCGCCTGGCAGGGCATCGGCGGGCAGGTGATAGATATCAACAATGTCGCGCTTAACGGGCTGCAAGTCCACATCTTCGGGCCGGCTATCGGCGACCGTTTTGTGACCAGCGGCTCCAACTCGCTGTACGGCGCGGGCGGCTGGGAGCAGCCGGTAGACAATAAAATCAACGGCAACACCTATTATGTTGAGCTGTTGAGCGCCGGCGGCACGCCGATTTCGCCGCGTATTGAAGTGGCCTTCCCGCTGGACTGCACTAAAAATGTGGCGCTGGTGAACTTTATCCAGATTCGGGAACGATGAGCGAAAAAGAATCGGGCGGCATCCGGCGCGTCACGCGCAAAGACCGCAAGCGCAAGCTGGAGACGGGCGATCTGATCTTTCCCTCGGAGGAGCCGGAGGCCGAAGCCGCCGCGCCGGAGCCGGAAGCGGCGGTCGAAAAACCGGTTGAAGAACCGGCGGAAGCTGCCGCTGAAACTGCCATCTTTGAGCCGCCGGTCGAAACTGAAACGCTGCCGCCCGCCGTCCAGGTGGGGCGTTTCCCGCCGCTGGCTTTCGAGCCGGAGCGCGCGCCCGAACCCGGACGCCGCCCGCAGCCGGCGCGTGCCGGTTCGCCGCCGCGCCGGGGAAATACCCTGCTGCCGAACCTGATTTCGCTGCTGTTCGTGCTGGCGACGCTGGTCGCCATCGGCTGGTTCGCGCTGGTGTGGAACAACCCGTATACGCCGCTCAATCCGTTCCCGCCTTATACGCCGCTGCCGGTGATTATCACCACCACGCCGCTGCCGCCCACGCCGACTCTTTCGCCCACGCCCGCCCCGCCGACGCCCTCGCCGACGTTTACGCCGCTGCCGGTGGAGGCGCTCGCTACATCCGCGCCGTTCCCGTTCGCGCTGGTGGATGCCGGCGTGGTATACGCGCCCAACGGCAATGGCCAGGGCTGCGCCTGGGCCAGCCTGGCCGGTTCGGTGACGGACGCCGGCGGCGGGCCGCTGGACGGTTATCAGGTGCGTGTGAGCGGGGACGGCCTGGAGCAGGCGGTTTTCACGGGCGCGGCGCTGACTTACGGGCCGGGCGGTTTTGAACTGCCGCTGGGCGAAGCGCCGCGCGCCGCCGAATATACCGTCCAGCTTTTCGACCCCGACGGCGCGCCGGTATCCGACGTTTACCGCATCGTCACCCGCGCCGACTGCGATGGCAGCGTGGCGATCATCAGTTTTGTGCAGTCGCAGTAGTCTTTAGCCGCCGGTAGGGGCGCACGGCGGCGCGCCTGTCCTAAAGCGCCGCAATTTTACCCCTTGCGCGATCCGCCTGAGAACGCTATAATCTTTTTATCTTCGCGGGAGTAATTCAGCGGTAGAATGCTTCCTTGCCAAGGAAGATGTCGCGAGTTCGAATCTCGTCTCCCGCTCAAAAAAGCCCTGGCGCATCCGCCGGGGCTTTTTGATTCATCGCCGGGCCCGGTCAGAATCCGCCTTCATCGCGTTTTTGACTCAGCACCCGGCACTCATCACTTTTTTCAGGAGGCACACCCATGAGTCTAATCGTCCACATCGCCCCCCGCCATGACTGGGAAGCTGCCCGCGCCGCCGGTGAATACCGCGCCGGGTCGCTGGAGACGCAGGGTTTTATCCACTGTTCCATGCCGGAACAGGTGACGCGGGTCGCCAATGCCATCTATCACGGCCAGACCGGTCTGGCGCTGCTGGTCATCGAAACCGGAAAGCTGGCCGCGCCGCTGAAGTTCGAGCCGCCCGTTCATCCGGCGTCCGGCGGGCCGGAAACCGGCAGCGCGGAATTGTTCCCGCATCTCTACGGGGCGCTCAACCTGGATGCGGTGGTGCGCGTGGTGGACTTTCCGCCGCAGCCGGACGGCACGTTTGCCCTGCCGGATGCGGTTTACCGGGCCGAATAATATCGCCGCTAATGGTACTCTGGTACATTTACGGCTAACACCCCCCTGTTATGAGGGTGCTGCAAAACGCTCTAACCTGCTAGGATAAAAATAGACTTTACGTTTTTTACCAATTCACAGCTGGTTGCAGCGTTCGCGCGCAAACCGGCTCTGGTCAGGCCGGAACTCCGGGACTTCTCGCAGAACAAGCAGCAGCCGCCATCAGGCGGCAAGAGAAGGGCAGGACAGGCGTTATGGATACGGATGACCACCTTCATGATGGGCTGCCGGATGGGGCGGCAGGCGGCGAACAAGCAGCATACTTATTTGAAATACGCGAACCGGCTTTTGATGAGCGCATTGTTAAATTACACGATAAAAGCCTTTATGCTCACGAGCCGGCACAAACCGGGCTGGAAGCCTCCGGCATCGAAGACACGGCGGAACCCCTGGAAAAACTGCTGTGCCGGGATTTAAACCCCTCCGCACGCCAGGAGGCGGCCTGGAAACTGGGCAAAATCCCAAATATGGCGGCGCTGCGTTCGTTGATTACGGCGCTGCACGAAGGCGACGAATCGGCGCAGGTGCTTGCCGCCATTACCCTGGTGGGCATGGGCCGGTCGGGGAATGTGGGGCGGTCGGTGGCAGACGCGCTGATCGCCGAACTGAAGACCCCGGACCTCGAAGTGCGCCGCAAGGTGGTCTGGGTGCTGTGGAAAATCGGCGACCGCCGCGCGGTGAAGCCGCTGGTTAACAGCCTGCGGCGCGACCCGGACGTTAAAGTGCGCGCCTATGCCGCCTGGGCGCTGGGCCGCCTGAACGACTCGCGCGCGATTCCGCCGCTGGTAGACGCGCTCGACGACAGTTCCCCGAAAGTCCGTTGGGATGCCGCTATCGCGCTGGCGAAATTTGGCGAACGCGCCATCGAACCCCTGATCGAAGCCCTGTATGATTACCGCCCGCAGGTGCGCGTGGGCGCGGCCAATGCGCTGGGCTGGTTGATGGACGCGCGGGCGATCACCGCGCTGACCGATGCGCTCAAAGACCCTGACCGGGAGGTGCGCCAGCGCGCCGCCTTCGCCCTGGGCTGGATCAAAGACCGGCGTGCGGTCGCTACCCTCATCGCCGCCCTGGGGGATGAGGATGATGAAGTGCGGATGCAGGCTGCCGCCGCCCTAGGCTGGATGAGGGACGAACGGGCTATTGAACCGCTGGCGCGCTTGATCGAAGATGAAAGTGAGTGGACGCGCTACGTCGCGCTGGAAGCCTTAAGCGACCTGGAAGCCGTGGCTTCGCTGAATGCGGCACTCAAACACCCGAATTCGCGGGTGCAGGAAGTAGCCTATCGTGCGCTCCAAAGATTGCAGAAATGAACATTTTTGACGCAGGCGATTTTGAAAGCAAGTGGTTAACCGGCGGCGTACAGCACGCTGCCGGGACGCTCCCCCTGGAAGCCCTGGTTGCCGCCCTCGACCATCCCCGCGAGGACATATGCTGGCGGGCGGCAGTGGCGCTGGGCTGGCGCGGCGAACCGCAGGCCGTCAGCGCGTTGGTCGCCCGGCTGGGCGGCGCGCGTTACGAAGTCAAAATCAACATCGTCTGGGCGCTCGGCCAGATCGGCGACCGGCAGGCGATTGATCCACTTCTGGCGGTCGTGCGAGAGGAAAACCACCGCGACCCGGACATCGCTTATATGGCGGCGCTGGCGCTGCTGCGTTTTGGCGCGCTGGAAGCGCTGCGGCACGATCTGGATTCGGCCAGCGAAACCGCCTATCGTGTGGCGCACGCCGCGCTGGCAAGCGCAGAACATCTGGAGGCCTGATGATGATGAAAGCCTATGACGAACTGCTGGACTTTTTAACCTCGGCCCCCACGCCGGAACAAATTGTCACCTTCAGCCCGTCCCGGCATACGCGGCAGCGGCTGAACGAACTGCTGCGCCGCAAACGCGCCGGCCTGTTGAGCGCCGAAGAATTTGCCGAACTGGACGAGTTCAACCGCGCCGAACAGATGATGCGCCGGCTCATCAGCCGGGCGCGGCAAAAACTGGCTCACCCCGCCCAACAGGCGTAGGGGCGGCCACATCGGGCCGCCCCCTGCCCACCCCGCCGGCTGTTCGGGTGTTTTTTCGCGCCGAACGAATCATCTAATTCGGGGTTGCTTCCGGGGTCGGAACCGGCGTCGGCGTATTGGTCGGATCGGGCGGCGGAGCCTCGCGCGGTAAAAAGACCTGCTGCGACACGCATACCGGCTGGCCGTTCGCGTCCAGCGCCTCCACGTTCCAGGCAAACGCAAAACCGAAGCCCGTGTTGTTGACGTTCAGGTCGGCGGTCAGGCTGTAGCTGCTGCTGCCGGTGGTGAAGGATGCCACCAACGCGCCGTTCTGTTCCCCGACATTGAAGATATTAACGCGGTAGCCGCTCGCGCCGGGAGCCGGATTCCAGTAAAAAGTGGTCGGGCCGTAAGCCAGGCCGTCCAGCGGCGAAGCAGCGGCAAAACGGCTGCAATCCACGCCGGCGGTATCGAAAGTGCCTGCCGGGGGTTCGTCCGTCGCCGACGGCGCGGTTGTTGGCACGACCGAGGGCAGGCCGGTATCCACGCCGCAGGGGATGATAAGCTGCTGGCCGGTGTAAATGCGGGTGGGGTCGCTGATGCCGCTGGCTTCGGCAATCGCCTGGACGCTGCTCTGGTAGCGCCGCGCGATGCGGAACAGGTTTTCCCCCGTGACGACCGTATGCACCAGTGTCGTGCCGGTTTCGCAGGTATCGTCATCCAGTACGATCACATTTTCTTCGCCCAGGCCCAGTTCCTCGAAGGCGGCCAGGATGCTTTCCCATTCGGCCTGATCTTCCGGCGACGCGGGGGTGGGTTCTGTCCAGGTGCAGTCAGGCCCCACCGGTTGGTTATCCGGCTCGCCGTCAATACCCAGGTTGTCTGGGTCGGCCAGACAGTGCGTGCTGGTATACCCCGCCGGGATGATGATTTCGTCCGGCGTGCCGGGGTTGAGGATGACCTGGCCGGAAATGACGGTGATCTGCATGATATTACCCGGCGGCAGCGTCCGCAGCACAATCAGCGAGCCGAGCCGGATGTTCGCGCCGTTCACCGTCAGGTCTACCTTGATTCCTTCGGGGCTTTGAATCGCCAGCACCGACGGCGCCTGATTGCAGGTGGTCTGGCCGGGCGCGGTGCGAAAGTAAAACGCCTGCATGGGCGTCAGGCGCGGCGCGTCCCCGGTGGGCAGGCTGTCCAGCGCGGCGGTATTGTTGATGGCCGGGCGCGGAATCCAGGCCGAGCCGGCCGCCGTCTGGACGCGCACCCAAAGGCCATCATCGCTGAGGGCATCGGCTTGCAGCACCGTACCGGCAGGCAGCGCGGCGACAATCGGGCCACTTTCGGATGGTTCGCTGCGGGCGGTGGTTTCCGTCTGGGTGATGACCGTCAGGCTTTGCCCGGCGGCAGCCGCCGGTTCAACGGCGTTTTCCACTTCCGTATCACCCAGCAGCAGGAAGGTGACGGCCTGGCCGGGCAGCGTATCCGGCACATTGGCCTGGGCCTTGATGACCGCCATACCCCATTCGCCAAGCTGGGTATCCAGCGGCGAAGTCCGCAGGCTCGCCAGGGCCACCAGCGCCGCCTGGTCGGCGGGATGGGTGAAAAAGTCCGCCGGGACACTTTCAACAAAAGTCGCCTCGATGCGGTTAAAACCGTAACAGGCGCTGTTACGTTCCAGACCGGCGCAGTTGTCGCCAAGCTGCGCCAGTGCCTGCTCGACGACTGCCGGGCAGGTCGCCCCGCCGGTCTGTGTCAGCGCCGGCTGCGGCGCAATCACCAGCAGTACAGTAATAACAATAAGATAACACGTAAACCTGAGGAACATACACGCCTCCGGCAGTTCTGCAACCACGATTAGTTTTGATTATAGAGTAGAATGCAAATTGGGCAAATGATCGCTTAGCAAATCTGTTACAAGGGTAAGGCCGGCAAAAAAGCCCGGTGGGGGGACATCCGGGCTTTGCGTGCCGAGGCCCAGACTTGAACTGGGGACCCACGCATTTTCAGTGCGTTGCTCTACCAACTGAGCTACCTCGGCGTAAGAATGAGTATACCCGGACGCGCCGGGAATAGCAAGAGCGGAATCGTGCGGGACGGGCGTTTCAAACGCATTTTGGCCGGCGCGTATTGACTTTAACGCGCCGCCCGCGCCGGCCCCAGTATATCCCAAGTGAAGCTGC
>QUBZ01000092.1 GCA_014338005.1 Chloroflexota bacterium
ATGGTGGCAAGCTGCTCGTCACTGAGGGTGAAGTTGACTCGTCGGCTCATGCCCGACAAGTCTAACTCGTTCGTGGATTTCCTTCGACTATTGGCTTAGCTTGGAATCCTGATAATGCTCGATTGGCCAGTTCGGGGCAGGATGGTACAATACGTATATGAGATACTGCTTCAGGAATACAACAAGAGGTCTTACAGACGAATAAAAGTACAGCAGTAACTCTCCAGATTTCATGGAGTCCTGACGGAAATACACTTTATTATCCAACGAGCAGTGGAATAGCCGGGCTTCCCGCCCCCATCCTCTTCGCCAGCAGCCGGGACGGCAGCTGGGAACTGTACACCATGCAGCCCGACGGCAGCGGCTTAACCCGCCTGACGGCCAACCCCGCCGACGATGCCCTGCCGCAGTGGTCGCCGGACGGCAGCAAGCTCGTCTTCTCCTCCACGCGCGACGGCAGCCCGGAGATTTACACCATGAACGCGGATGGCAGCGGCGTGACCCGCCTGACGGCCAACGCCGCACCGGATGTCGCGCCGGCCTGGTCGCCGGATGGCACGCAGATCGCCTTCGCCAGCAGCCGTGACGGCAATTATGAAGTCTACATGATGAACGCCGACGGCAGCGGCGTGACCCGCCTGACGACCGACGCCGCCGAGGACGGCTTCTATGCCGTGTCGGCCAGCGAAGCCTACTACGGCCTCGCCTGGTCGCCGGATGGCACGCAGCTGGTGTTCATCTCGCGGCGGGATGGCAATCTGGAACTGTACAAGATGAACGCCGACGGCACAGCCCAGACGCGGTTAACGAATACGAGCGGCCTGGAAGCCTTCACCGACTGGTAGGCGCTGCCGGATGTTCACGCCGTTACAGACCTTCCGGGAGACGAAACACTTGGCACAGGCCAAACAATTGGATACCCTCTTTGAGCGGCAAGAAACGCAGCCAGACCCGTCCGACAACTCGGCTACCGAAGTTGTTGGTTAAGTCGCTTGTGTCAGATGAAATCTTGTCTTTTACACTGACGCTGCCCAAACAATCGGGCGAGATGACCTGTCATTTTCTCGATCATCTACAGATGGTCTATCCTGGACGGGCACTGTTCATTGCATGGGATCGCGCCAAATGGCACAAAAGCGCGGTCGTGCGGGACTATCTGCGCCAGCATCCCAACATTCAGACCTTGCACTTCCCGCCCGGTAGCCCGCAGTTGAACCCACAGGAGCATGTGTGGGAATTGACCTATAATGCGGTCAGTCATAACCATACCCGCAAGGACTTCCCAGCACTGGTGCGCGCATTTCACCACCATCTGGAAACCACCTGCTTCAAGTTTGACTGGGTTGAGAAGTATGTGCCAGTTATTTTGTTAGCAACTTAATTGGTTTATCCATAAGCACTGCTTTCCGGGGGAATCAATGAAGATCATTTTAGGTCTAATCGTGGTTTTTATGGGCCTGCTGACGGTGCGGGCGCAAGCCTTACCCGAATACACGCTTCAGGTGGTGGTAGACAGCGCCTTTCTGCGCGCCGCGCCCGCCCAGGATGCGCCCGCCGTATCGTCGGTGTTTGAAAATGACAGCCTGGTGGCGGTTGGGCGCAATGTAGACGGTGAATGGCTTCAGGTCAAACGACCCGGCAGCCGCGACGCTGCCGGCTGGATTGCCCGGAAACTGGTGCTGTTCACCTTCGAGGTAGGGCGGCTGCCGATTACCGATCTGACGACCGGAGTCATCGGCTCGACGCCGGTGGTGGATACCGGCACAGCCGTCCTCACGGCGGGCGAAGTTATCCAGCACAGCGCCCCGGAGCGCAGCGCCCCGCAGGTGGGCGTCATCCCTATGCTGCGTACCATACCTGTCGCGGAGCGCACGCCGAACAACCAGTGGTTGAAGGTTAACTATCGCGGGACGGTGGGCTGGGTGGCGGTTTTCCTGGTCGTAACCAGCGCCGATCTCAATGCCATTCCTATCAGCCCGGAGTATGCCGCCGACCCGCAGTATGCCGCGTATGAGATCATCCCGCCGGATGTGCAGCTTGCCCAGGCCGACCGGCTGCTGGCGTATATTCAATCGGTCGGTGAAACCGCCGCCGGGGTTGCCAATTATTGGCGGATGCTGTCCAGGGGCGAGACGATGCTCTGTAATCCGCCGGGTGATGCCGCTTATTTTGTGATGACGGCGCGCGACTTGGTTGAACTGCCGGAACTGCGCCGCCAGGAACGCAACTTGCAGCAGGCGGTAGATGATCTGAACGCCGCCATTGACGCGATGCGGCGCTGCGGGGTCTACCGGCAGTTTGAAATCCGCGAAGCCTATTCAAAGGCGCTCAACGCGCAGACGCTTCTGAGAGTTGTGGCGCAGCGTATGGAGAACGTGCGGAAGCAGATCGGGGGGTGATGTAAGTTTTCTGTAGAGGGCGGGCTTCAAACCCGCCCCCACATCACGGCACAAGCGGCGGCGGCGTGGAGGTGGGCTGCGGCGTCCAATAGCCGCCGTAGCGGTAGCGCGGCGGGCGCTCGGTGGGCGGGATGCCAGGGATTACAAACGTGCCGCCGGTTTGCAGCAGGCAGATCTGCTGCCAGTTGTAACGCTCGCGTGCGTTTGTCCAGTAGGGGGCGACGCGCCACGTGTACGTGCCGACCTCTCGGCCCAATTTCGCTCGTTCGATTTCGGCAGTGGTGGTGGTGCTGTCGAAGGCGGTGCGCTGCCCGGATGGCGAAATTACGATCACGCTGTAGACGTTCGCGCCCGGCAGTTCGGGATAGGTGACGGTGAGAACGCGGTCGCCCGCCGCAAAATCTCCGCTGCGGGTGAACGCCCCTTTCCAGTTCGCGCACAGGTTCTCGGACAGGTCGAAAACTTCCGGCACGCGCCCGTTGCGGTTGCGCGGCAGCCGCCGCCCGGTAGGTGGGACGCTGTTGAAGGGGATGCTGGTGCGGATGAGCCGGGCATAAACCCAACCAGTGCGCCCTTCATACTCAATTTCTAACCACTGGCTGCCCGTCCAGGCATAATAAAAATCCCCGCTGCGGCCCAGCACCCGCACCGAAGCATTCAGGGTAAGCTGGCCGATTAAATCATAGGCGAAGTCCGGGCCGACATAAACACGCGCGCCGTCGAAGGCGACGATGCCGGTGATGGTTTCGCCGGGGCGGGCGGCGTCCGGGTCGCCGGGCGGTTGGGCCAGCGCCGCCGACGCCGCCAGCAGGATACCGATCAGGATGAGCCATAATCTACGCACGCTGGTTTCCCCCTGGAAGCTGAATTCCGAATAAAGACTCATAACTGGGCGTTAATTTTGGCATGTCGTCCGTTCCTCGATGAGCGCGCGCTCTCGCCAGGTCGGAAAGGGCAGCAAACTGTCCGAACAGGTGGCGAGCGCCGCCGGATAAATGGTACAAAACCGCCCGTTCTGGCGCTGCGTCACGATGACGGCGGCTTCAGTGTTCGCACCGGCGGCAAATAATACCTCTTCGCCCATCAGCCCGGCGGGCGCGGGCGCAGCGGCGGCGAGGATGGCTGCGCGAAAACCATCCGCCGAAAAATCCACCGCCGGCGCGGCATACCGCAGCAGCAGGTACACCCCGGAAGCGCCCTGATTGGCGCGTTCGCCCGGCTCACGCTCGAAACGCTGCCGGTAGACCTGAAGGTACTGTTCGTAAAGCACGCCCAGCGCGCCGTACCGGTAGGTTTCGCTGGCCGGGCCGGCGGCGCTGATGGCGATCAGGCTGTCGGTGTTGCCCAGGCGGTCGCAGGTATTACGCCGGTACGCCTCGCCGCCGACGTGTATCCAGGCCCGGAGGTTGGCATCGGCCTCGCGCATATCGTACCACAGGCCGTCGGCATCATCTTCAAAACCGACCAGAATGACCGTATTAATGCCCCGCTCACGCATCTGGACGGCCAGATCATAAGTGCCGGTCAGCGTATTGTTGTAGCGGCGGGTGAAAAGCGGGTCTGCATTTAAGGAAACGATCAGTTCACCAGCAGCGGCGCTGGCGCGGGGGCGGTTTTCGTAAATCACCGCCGCGCGCAGCTGTTCGCCTTCCGGCAGTCCCGCTGCGAAATCATTCACAAAATCCGCCGCCAGCCGCCCAAAAGCGGCGCTGGACGGGCGCAGCGAAAAAGCGTATTCGTGCGGGGTGTCCAGCGGCTCGGTAACTTCCCAATAGACGAACGCGCCATCCCGCGAGGCTTCTAGCAGCACGTCGCTGATGACCGGCGAGCCGCTGCCGATGACCAGCGGCACATCGTCGCGCAGGGCTTCAACGGCGGCGAGCGCCTGGTTGTGGTTGGCGGCAGCGCGATAGACCAACTCCACCGGGCGGCCATTAACCCCCCCGCAGGCGTTCAGGGTTTCGATCATCGCAGCTGCGCCCCGGTAAGGGTCGGCGGCCTCGACGCTGAACAGCGATTCGGGTGGGAAAACCGCACCGATACGCAGCGGCGAGTCGGCAGCCGGCGAACACTCGGCGGGCGAGTCCTGCGCGGCGGCAAACCTGAAAAGGACCAAAAACAGCATTAGCAGCCCGAAAATTTTCATGACATTTATTCCTGAGCGGTGCGCGTGTTGAATCTACTATATAATACAATTGCCAACCGGAAGCCAACCGTAGGCAACTCGTCAGGGAAATGATTGGCGCGGAAAAGCCAGGCCCGCTTACCCTGAATGTAACACGACTCGCAGCTTCATTAGGAAAACCTCATGCAGCGAACACACGCTTTTCTACTGGTACTGATGCTCCTGTTTACATCTGGCGTCGTGCTGTCGCAGAGCGTCCCGGCGGGAACGCCGGATGCGACCGCCGAACCGACGCCGGAAGTCGCCTTCAGGATCGAAAGCGAGATCGGGCGCGCACTGCCGCGCAAAATCGTTTACAACCCGCAGCGCGAACGTATGGCCGTTGCCGACGCTTACAACCGTCTGCTGCTGGTGAACGCGCTGGATTACGCCACTATCGCCGTTTTGTACGAACGCGGCGAATACAACGACATCGCCTTCAGCCACGATGGCCGCTGGCTGGCGGTGGCTTATGGCGACCGGATGGATGTCTGGGATACCGATACGGGACGGCAGTCGGTTTCGCTTGGTAATCTGAACGCCAAACGTCTGGTCGGCCCGATTCAGTTTTCTGCCCAGGACGAAATCCTGATTTTTTACGGCATCTACCCGGCACCGCGCGCGCTGCGCCAGTCCGAAACCGACACAATCACCTATCCCTGGGTGTGGCATCTGCCGGCTGCTCGGCAGGAAGCGCCATCGAGCTTCCCGAACGGCGTGAACGCGGTGCAGATGTTTGATTACCCGTTCGGCTTCGTGCTGTCGCCGGATGATAAGGTGGTGGCGGCGCTGCCCGCCCGCCTGCGCGTGCTGGATGTATATACGCTGGGGGTCGAACACGAGATTACCACCGACCGCTACGAGCAGGACCCGCTGCGAGTTTGGTTCAGCCTGCGGGATAATACGATTTACACCCGCCCCCTGAGCGGTGATACGCTGCTCCAGGTGGATACCCGGCGGGGCGTGCTGGTCGAAATCCCGATGAATACCGAACTCACGCTGGATGACCTGGGGCTGATCGGCGGGCTGGAGGTCGGTTCGATTGCGCGGGTGATCGGCGGGCAGGCATCGCGGGCGACTGTTCCGCTGCTCCAGGTGTTCCTGGGCTATTATTACCGAGATGGACAAATTTACGGCAATCGCGCGCTGACGGTCACGCTGGTTGATCTGGTCGTGCCGCCGACCGGCACGCAGGATAACGTGCGCGCCCTGCTGTTCGTGTACGATGAGTTGAAACGCACCGGCGTGTTTCGCTTCAGCGAGTCCGGCGCGGCGCAGCAGATGGTTTTAAGCCCTGATGGCAATCAAATCCTGGTGCGGCGCTATGATGGCGATGAATATGTCATCACCTATGATCTGGACACCGGCCAGGAGTTCCGCCGCTTTTTACCGGCGCTGCGGGCTATCGGCAGCTACAGCCGGGTTTCTAAAAATCGCGTGCTGGCTTATGATCTGTCCGGCCAGGTCATCATCAGCGACTTCCAGCGGTTGAAGGCCAATACAAACGAAATATTGGCTGAAGACCTGCGCTACTCGCGTAGTTTTGACCGCTTTTTCTGGAGCGACGACAGCCAGAAAATCATTACGCTGGCCGGCAGCGAGTGGCGGGAATGGAGCGTGGCAACCGGCGAAGTGCTGCGCCGCGAGGTGGTTTACATGAGTGGTTCGATCATCGCCACCTCACCGGACGGCTACCGCTATCTGGCGCGCTTCGATACCCAGGGCGGCGGCGGCGGCGTGGAAGTGGTGGACATGAGCAGCGGCGAACGGTATACCATTTCCTTCGCGGCCATCCCCGGCAGCTACGTGGCGGAAGTTTATCCCAATGCATCCTGGACGCGCTTCCTGGTTGTTTACAGCGAGAACCGCTATGGGCCATATGCGCCCGGCAACCAGATCGCGCTGTACCATTATCAGGACGGCCTGCGGGCTTTCCTGGCCGGCGACGATCTGCCGCCGGTCGGGCAGCGGTTATACGGCTGGGTGGATGAAAATACCGCCTACGTCTACGGTCAGGGGACGGCCAGCAGCCAGCCGGGGCGGATTTACGGCGTGGAGTACGCGCCCAGCGGCCTGCCGGCCTGCCTGGAGGCGGCTTTCCCGCAGCAGGTTGATTCGTTCCTGAAGCTGTGGGAATGGCTGCTGCTGAACCTGCGCGCCGACCAGATGGACGATCTGGCGCGGCAGCTTTGCGACAGCCTGCCGCAGACGGCGGCGGAGGCCGAACAGCGGCTGCTGCCCACGCCCGCGCCGACGGTTTTCGCCGTGACCGGCGTGCCGACCGGGGAAGTGCCGCAGTGTCTTAAAGACCGTTATCCCGCCGAGGCCGAGGCTTACAGCGATATATGGCGGGCGATCACGGCTGGGTCGTCGGAGGCGGAGCGGCAGCGGCTGGCGGTGCTGCTGTGTGAAGGTATCGGCGAAATCCGCCCGCCGCAGGAGTTTGACCCATCGCTTGGTATCACCCTGTTCATCAACGGCGATACAGGCGAACGCGCCAGCGGCGATTTCCGGTCGCCGGTGGTGGAACGCCGCCCGCTGGAGCCGGTTTATGCGCTGTTTGAAAAAACCGAAAAACGTTCACTGGGGACGGCCATCCTCAGCCGGGATAAACAACTGCTGGCGGCATCCAGCCTGCCGGGGGAGCTGGTGATTTACCGGCTGATTGTGAGCTACGATACCATCATGGGGTGGGTGACAGCCACCACCGCAGCGCAGCTTGCCGAAGCTAACCTGATCGCCGCTATGCCGTCGCCGTCGCCAACCTACAACCCCATCGGCACGCCGCGCCCGACGCTGACGCCCACGCCCCGACAGACGCTCGTGCCGCGCCCGACGGAATATGTTTTCCCCGATGGTGTGAAGGACATAAGCCTGTGTCCCGCAGAGACGCTGTACAGCATCAGCAGCCCTCCGGCAGAATATGACGCCGCAGGACGAATGTACGCCGAGGTGTTTGGCGATTACCTGTGGGTGGTTGAGCCGGAGGACGGCACGCGCCGGGAAGACCCTGACCTGCTCCAGTGTGGGCGTGGGGTGCGCTGCCAATCTTCGCCGGATAAGGCCTGGATTTTGGCCGAAAGTTACGATTATATCTACGTGGTGCGGCCTGATAACAGCGACCCGCGCGTGCTGTGGGACCTGCGGACGCCGTACCCGCCCACGCCTGTACCGTCCAACCTATGGTGGTCGGGCAACCGCACCCTGGAATGGCAGGCGCGCATCCCGGTTACGGCAGTGCCGACCAGCGCCGTGTACTACGAACAGGCGTATATCCGCGACGTGATGAATGTTTATCCCGACCCGCCGCCCTGGATTCCGCGCATCACCATCAACCGGATACCGGCGCAGTTCATCAGCCGGCAGCCGGGCGGCCCCTGGGCGCTGGCTTCGACGAGTTACAGTACCGGCACGGGGTTGGGATATAAATATTACCTGTACAACACCGAAACCGGCGCATACCTGCTGTTCGCGCAGAACGAATACAGCGAGATCAATCTGTACTGGCATCCATCGGGCGACCGGCTGTTTTATCGTTTCCCGACGCAGAACGGTTATACACCGGCTTACCAGGTGACATTCCCGGAAAACTCGAATCACTACCTGAACCTTGTCCCCGACGGGGTATGGTCGAACGACGGTCGCTACTTGGCGAACAGCACCCGTTCCCGGACGCAGCCGGTGTCCGTGTGGGACAGCCAGACCAGGCTGTACCGGACCTACTGCCTGCCGGAAACCGGCGCGCGCCTGTACGGCGGGCCGTTCGTCTGGTCGCCGGACAGCCGCTACCTGGCGCTGCTGGCCCCGCTCCCGAAAGATGAAGCGCAGGAAGGCGTCGGCCAGCATACGCTGATTTTGAATATCGAAACCGGACAGGTGGTAGACCTGACGACCGGTATAACCAACATCCTGATCTGGGCGCAGGAGCCGGGGACTTACGGTGATGGCCGGGTGGTGACGCCCACGCCGACCGCCGGCCCGACCACGACACCCTGAGAGCGTTTTTTCCGGTGGGGGCGCGGCGGCGCGCTCCCTGCGTGAATGGCGAAGTTAACAAACGGCGAGAAAAACCTATGCTGAAACGAATGATGCTGCTCATGCTGGTCTGCGGCGGCCTGATCGCCGGGAAATCGGCGGCGCAAGGACAAACCGACCAGCCGGAAACCCCACCGGTTTACGTGACCACCCAGGATTACGCCGCGCTGCGGGCCGGGCCGGGGCGGCACTGGCAGCGGTTGGCAGTGCTGCCCTACGGCGCGACCTACCGCGCCACCGCGCGCACAATTGACGCCGAGTGGATTCAGATCGTCTACGAAGGCGAACTCGACCCAGATGCACCCAGACAGTATACCAGGGACGGTGTGACTTATGGTTGGGTGGTTTACTGGCTGCTGGTATGGTCGGGGGATATTCTACAACTGCCGATTGACGGCCAGCAGTTCACGCCGACCGCCCGCGCCGCCGGGCCGACGATGGTGCTGTACCCCGATGAATATATGTACGAAGGCGGCGTAGACCCCTCGACGCGGGTGGACAACCCGATGGATACGCCGGTGACGGTAGAAGTTACCGGGCGGCTGGGGTCGCCAGAGAGCGGATATTTTCTGCTCCAGTTCAAGCTCAACAACCGTTATTACTGGACGGGAACGTGGGCGGTCGGCGTGCCGGGCGGTTACGCACAGCTCCCAGATGCGGCCTACCTGTACCCATATGGCCGCCTGCTGCTGGAACTACGCAGCGAGCTGAGCCGCGCCGGGGGCGTTCTGAGCGACATCGGCGGGCGCTGGCGGGCGCTGGACGAAGGCCGGACGACCACCTGCAATGCCATCCCGGCGGATTTTCAACTGCGGGAAACCAGCTTTAGCGCGACCGATCTGAACATCGAGCCGATTTACCGCCCGATGGCAGAGGCGTTACGCAGCACCCAGATCAGCATCAACGCGGCGCTGGCGCGTTTTCGGGATGTGTGCGCCCGGCCTGGCGACCGCCAGGTGCGCCCGGAGGACATCCACGAGGCCATGCTGGACATCCGCGAAGCCGAGCGCAGCCTGACGATTGTCCGCACGCTGCTGGCCCCCTTGCAGCGCACCGACCCAGTGTTTAATCCGGGGCGGTAGCGTTTAAACCACGACCGCCCGGATGCCGAGCATCTCGGCAAAAAGCGTCCAGCGCGCGGCATGGTGGCCGGGGTTCATGCACAGGTGATGTGTGCCGCCGGCCTTTAGCCAGCCGTCCAGGCAGGCGCGCACGCCGCCGGTGGGGCGGAACTCGCCGTAGGGCATTTCCAGGATCGGCATCATCGGCGAGTCCGGGATGATCTCGCCCTCTGCGATCACCAGATGGAACTGGTCGCGCCCGACCGGCGCCAGCGAAACCAGCGTGGCCGGGCCGGGCTGCAAGCGGAATAACACGGTCGGCGGGTTGTCCATCTTGCCGATGCCCAGCGGACGGTCAATTAGCCGGGGTTTTTCATCCGCGCGCCCCAGCTTCCAGTTGCCTTCGCCCATATGGCTGAGCAGCGTGGTATCGCGGTCGAAGTCCATAGCGTACATTTCGGTGAAGTTGCCATCGCCGATGAGCGCGTGGCCGGCGGCCACCGCCGCCGCGCTGCATACGTCACCCTCGCCGCCGTAGCCGTAACCTTCGGCCATCAGGTTGGATGCCGCCGCCAGCGGCAGGAATTTGAAACGCCCATCCTCGGCAATCGCGCCGAAGTGGGTCGAGTAGGCCGCGAAACCGCCTTCGGCCAGGATTTTTCGCAGCGCGACATGATAACGCGCCGACTCTTCGCGCTGTTCGGCGCTCAGGCGAGGGTCAATCTCGAACCGGCTGTTTTCTTCCTGGATGGCGGCCTGGACTTCGGCAGGCGCGGCGGCCTGCATGGCGCGGTAGAGGTCGCCGGGCGCGAGATACTGGATTTCCGGCCCCAGGTTACGCAGGAAGGAATGTTCGTCTACCCGGATATCGCCCATACCTTCCATCGCGTAGCCAAAAACAGCGATTTTCAGCGTCCGCCAGGCGGTGATCGCCCGCGCCGCACAGGCCCAGTCGGCAAAACGCTGTTTAAATTCCGGCGCGCGCCAGTCGTCGGTGATGACGGCGAACCGTTTGCCCAGGCGAACCAGGGTATTGGCGGTGTCCTGCGCGCCATGAATGCCCTGGTTGTAGGTCATATCGCCCATATCCCAGCGTTCGGCGATGCTACGCTCCGGCTGGATGTTCGCCAGCAGCAGCGGCAGATCGGTTTTGTCGAACGCGCGGATGGTACGCATGGCCGGGCCGAAGGTGAGCATGACGATCATCAGGCCGTCCACCTGCTGGCGCTCGTAATCGGCGATCACTTCTTCAATGTCGGCGCGCGACTTGATCGGTTTGCTGAAAATCACGTCCGCGACATCGCCCAGGTGGGCGGCCACCTGGCGCGCATAATCCGCCTGGCGGTCGGTAATGCCGGGCAGCATATCGTCATAAATGGCCTGCATGATGCCGACCAGGCCAATTCGGGGTTTGGGGTATTCCATGAATGTTCTACTCCTTCAGCAAAAGATTTTTATGAGCGAGCGTTTTTAAACAAACGCCTGTGTTTAATCAGGACTCCAACGCCCGTAGTTGTACTGTTCCAGGAAAAACCTCATCCGGGCGACGACCGCTGCCTGCCAGATGTCGCGGCGTTTTTCTTCCCGCAGGCTGTCCAGGCGGGGCGCTGCCCCTTCTTCCACCGATTCGAGTATCTGTGGGCCAACGAGTCCCTGGTCATAAAGGACGCGCAGTTCGTCGGAAGGCAGGATGTGGGCCAGCTCGCTGAGCATATAACGGGCAACCGCCTGCCCGCCGACGCGCTCAAAAACCGTCCAGACGTTGATTTTAGCGATGCCGTCCGAGGCCAGACGGGGTAGATCGCTGTCCGGCAGGCTGGATGAGCCGTGCAGCACGATTCGTTTGCCAATGCGGGCGGTGATGGCCCTGGCGCGTTCGCCGTCGTAGTGGGCAGCGGTGGCAGTGGCGCGGTGTTCCGTCCCCAGGTCAGGCACGATCAGGAACACGCCGGTTTCGCGGTAAAAACGCTCGGCGTCATCGGGGTCGGTCAGCGGCACGTCGGCGTGTTCGACGGCCTGGGCGATTTCGGCCACCGCGCCTTCGACCAGGGTGCGCCCGCGCATCCGCTCCACGAAGCGCCGCGTTTTTTCGATGTTTTCGGCCATCGGCCAGTCGGAGGCATCGTACATGATGGTCGCGCAGTATTCCGCCGCCTGGTCGAAAAGGCCGGCGTCGGCTTCCGGCTGGCCGTGATCGAAGTGTAACATCACCTGGAGATCGGCATAAGGGCTGCCGGGTGAAACCATCAGGTTTACGTCATCCACCAGCGCCTTTAAACCTAACGCGGCATTTTTGAGAGGCGTATAGCTGACCAACTGCGGCTCGATGGGATAATTGGCCGTTGCCGAAACGACGATGGGGACGGCTTTTAAGCCGTGCTGCTGGCCGAACTCGTGGGCGGCGCGTAAAATCGCTTCGGTGGTATAGGGGTTCGCGGTGCAGAAGTTGGCAAGGCACAGGCCGCAGTCCGCCGCGCGGGCGTAAACGGCGGCCACCTGTTCGGGGTCGCTGATGAGGGGCATCGTTCACACACTTTCTTTGATCTGTTGTAAGGTTTGATGAAAAGGACGGAGCGCCGGATAAAGCGCCTTGTACACCTGTTGGTAGATGGCGTCATAAACGCTGGCCTGTTCGGCTGCCGGTTCCACCCGCGTGCTTTCTCGCCGCAGCGATTGCAGCGCCGCCGCTGCGTCTGGATAAACGCCCGCGCCCAGCCCGCCCAGGATGGCTGCCCCCCGGCTGGCCGCCTCGCTGACCTGCGTTACGTTCAGCGCGCGGTTTAACACCGAGGCTTTAATCTGTATCCACAGGGCGTTACGGGTCGCGCCGCCGATAGCGTGGATGGCCTGGAGTTCCGGCACGCCCTCGTAAGCCAGCAGCGACTCCAGCATCAAGCGAGAGTCGTAAGCCGTGCCTTCCAGGACGGCGCGGAACATGGCCGCCCGGCTGGTTTCCGTACTGAGGCCGATGAACGCGCCGCGCGCCAGCGGGTCGTCGTAGGGCGGGCTGGCAAGCTGGAACTGCGGCAGAAAACATAAACCTTCGCTGCCGGGCCGCACAGCTTCGGCCTCGGCGATCAGGGCGGCGTAATCACGGCTGTCGGCCAGTGCCGAACGGAACCACTCGACGCAAGCGCCGGCGGTGTAGAGCGCGCCGAAAACGTAATATAACCCGGCTACCACATGCGCGCCCTGGGTGTAACCCTGGCGTCCCAGGTTGGGGTCGGCCAGTGGTTTTTCCAGCGAGACGAACACCGTCTCCGATGTGCCGAGCGAGTTAAGCGCAACCCCCGGCTGCGTGACGCCGGCGGCCAGCGCGCCGCATACGTGGTCATGGCCGCCGGCGGCCACCTGCGCGCTCGTCGGTAGCCCGGTAGCGGCAGCGGCTTCGGACGTCACCACGCCTAATGATGTGCCGCTGGGACAGAGCGGCGCGTACAGGCCCGCGCTGATTCCGGCCTGGGCGAGGATGTCCTGCGACCACTGTCGGTGGGTGATGTCCAGCGCCAGGGTGCGAGAGGCCAGCGAATAGTCGGTGGCCTGCTCCCCGGACAGGCGGAAAGCAATGTAATCGGCCATATTCAGCCAGCGGACGGCGCGGGCGAAAATGCCCGGCTCGTTCTGTTTGAGCCACAGCAGCTTGCACAGGCCAAAAATCGGCTGTAGGGATAGGCCGGTGACGGCAAACAGGCGGTCTTTGCCGATGGTCTGGTCAAGCCAGGCGGCCTGGGGTTGGGTGCGCGCGTCGAACCAGGCGATAGCCGGGTAAAGGGGCCGGTTGGCGGAATCCAGCGGCACGCCCGCCTCGCCCATGCTGGCGACGGCGATGCTGACGATACGCCGGGCATCCACCTGGGCGGTGGCCTGGCGCAGCGCGGCAGCCGTCGTCCGCCACAGTTCTTCAGGTTCATAATACGCCCATCCGGGCTGCGGGCTGTGCGCGGGCGTGGGCAGGCTGGCCTGCGCCACCGGATGCCCGTCGGGGGTGAAAATCAAGGCTTTGATGTTCGTCGTGCCGACATCCAGGCCGGTGAGCAGGGGTTCGCTGGTCATGTGGAAGTCCTGGTGAATGAAAATATTTTGACGGTTATTGTACCGCCGGGGGATGGCACGGCCAACAGAATGGTCGTAGATGGCTGCCGGAATCAGAACCGCGCGGGAATTAAAAAGGCGGGGCAGCCGCCTTAAGCGCGCGTCCCGCCTCCAGTGCAATCAGGTGATTTGCCTGCGTTTACCGGACATCCTGCCAGGCGGTGTATACCTCGCGCTGCCCGGCGCGGATGGCGCGCAGCAGGGCGTCCTGGTCAACCGGCGTGGCATAAACGCGCACGCCGACGGCATTGGCGATGGCGTTGCAGATGGCCGGCGTGGTATTGATGCTGGGGATTTCGCCGACGCCCTTCGCGCCGTAGGGGCCGCTGCTGACGCGCTGCTCGACCAGATGCGAAACGATCTCCGGCGCATGTTTGATGCTGGGCATCTTGTAACGGGAAAGCAGGCTCGTCCAGGGCTGGCCGTCCTCGATGATGAACGCTTCGGTCAGGCAGTGGCCGAGCGCCATAACAATGCCGCCTTCGATCTGCCCTTGCAGCATCAGCGGGTTGATGGCGCGCCCGATGTCGGTGCTGGACAAAATTTTCAACACATGGACTTCACCCGTTTCGGTATCCACTTCGACCAGGGCAGCCTGGGTAGCGTAGCTGAAGCCGACATGCATATCCCCGCCTGTACCTAGCGGCTGTGTCTGGGGCGCCCAGTATTCGTGGCGGGCGCGCGGCGACAGGCCGCTGGCTTTCATCCACTTCACTACCTCGCCCAACCGTACCTGCTGGCCGTTGTAACGCAGCAGCCCTTCTTCGTAATGAATCTGCTCCGGCGGCACGTCCATCATTTCGGCGGCGGATTGGGTGATGGCTTCGCGCAGGGCGGCGGCGGCCAGGCGCGCCGCGTTGCCGGTGACAAACGTCTGGCGCGAGGCGGTGGTCGGGCCGCCGTTGGGCGTTAAATCGGTGTCGCACAGCAGCACCCGGACGTTGGAATAGGCGACATGCAGTTCCTCGGCGGCGACCTGGGCGACCACATGGGCGATGCCCTGGCCCATATCGGCGGCAGCGGTGCGAACCTCTACTGTGCCGTCCTCAAACGCTTCGATTTCCGCCTCGCTTTTATCCGGCGCGCCGCCGCCCAGCCCGGTATTTTTATAGGCGCAGGCGATGCCCCATCCATAGGCTTTGTGGCCTTCACGCCAGGCCCAGCGGAAACCGCCGCCGTTGTGGTGCGCCAGCATATCGCGCCGCACGTCGTCTATGGTTTCGACCAGCCCGACCGACTCGCGCAAAAGCTGGCCGGTGGCGGTGGTCACGCCGACCTTTTGCGCGTTGATGCGGCGCAGTTCCACCGGGTCTATACCCAACTGCTCGGCCAGTAAATCCATATTCTGCTCGACGGCGAAAGCCGACTGGGTAACGCCGAAGCCCCGGAACGCGCCGGACGGCACGTTGTTGGTGTACATGGCGTAACAATCAATTTTCGCGTTCGGCACGTGGTAAGGGCCGGTGGCGTGGGTGGTAGCGCGGGTCATCACTTTATCCGAAAGCGAAGCATACGCGCCGCCGTCGCCGTACAGCTCGGCCTGGACGGCGGTCAGCCTGCCGTCGCGTTTGGCCCCGGTTTTGATGCGGATGATCGTCGCGTGGCGTTTGGGATGGAAGATCAGCGATTCCTGCCGTGTATAGAGCATCTTGACCGGACGCCCGGTGACGGTCGCCAGCAAGGCGCTGTGAATCTGCCCGGCGATGTCCTCCTTGCCGCCGAAGCCGCCGCCGATCAGCGTGCCGATGACGCGCACCTGCTCTTCCGGCAGGCCCATCGCCAGCGCGATCTGGTTGCGATCCTGATAAGGAATCTGCGAGCCGACGTAAACAGTCAGTTTATCGTGGCCGGGATACCCCGCCGGCACGCCGATCGAACATTCTGGTTCGAGAAAAGCGTGTTCGGTGGTGGGCGTGCGGTATTCGCGTTCGACGATCACATCGGCTTCGGCAAAACCCTGTTCGATGTCGCCGTGCCGCACTTTGATATGTTTGAGCAGGTTGCCGGTGGGGTGGTCGGGGTGCAGCACCGGCGCTTCTGGCGAATGGGCGTACTTCGGGTCGGCCACCACCGGCAGGGGTTCGTAGACGACTTCGATCAGAGTTAGCGCCTGGGCGGCGGTGTCGGGGTCGTCCGCCGCCACGATGGCGACCGCATCGCCCACGTAGCGCACGATCGAATCACACAACACCGGCCAATCGCGGTACACCAGCCCGTGACGGTTTTCGCCAGGGACATCCTTATGAGTCAAAACGACGCGGACGCCGGGCAAGGCGCGGGCTTTTTCGGTGTGGATACTGATGATGCGCGCGTGCGGATAGGGCGAACGCAGTGTGCGCCCATAGAGCATATCCGGGAAGGTGTAATCGTCGGTATATTTGGCGCGCCCGGTCACTTTTTCGATCACTTCCTGCGGCGGGACGGAACGGCTGACCACACGCATTGGCTCGTCTACTTCGGGGTCGTTTACCGGCAGCGGGTCGAGGCCGCGTTGTTCCCGCGCCGCCGACTGAATGGCGCGAATCACGCTGGTGTAGCCGGTGCAGCGGCAGTAGGTATCCTTGAGGGCGACCTTGATGGCGTGTTCGTCGGGGTCGGGGTTTTCGTCCAGCAGGGCAGAAGCGGTCATAATCAGCCCCGGCGTGCAAAAGCCGCACTGCACCGCGCCGTGACGGATAAAACTGCTTTGCAAGGGGTGCAGCTTTTCGCCGTCGGCCAGCCCTTCAATGGTTGTAACATGACGCCCGTAAGCTCTAAAAACCGGGTAGATGCACGAATCTACCGGCACGCCGTCTACCAGCACGGTGCAGATGCCGCATTCGGCCTCCTCACAGCCGATTTTGGTGCCGGTCAGCCCCAGGTCTTCCCGCAGGAACTGCGCCAGGGTGCGCGATTCGGGGATGTCCCGTTCATACAGTTGATGGTTAACGGTAATTCTCAGTTCGCTCATCAGACATTACTCCACACGCCATACATGAACAACAGGTTTTGCGTCTTCAGCAAATAATTCCAGAACATACAGCAGGCCATGCTGCCGGTCATAACCGACCTCGCCGATGCGGCTGTGGCGCTGATCGCCTGCGCCCAGGACATCGAGATCAATACCGTCGGGATTCAGAAAGAGATGGTCATCAATATCCATGACGGCGTAAGGCTGCGGCTCCCAGGTTTGCATCTGGCCGGTCGCCACCCTGGCAAAATCAGCCGGGTCATACAGGATGAACTGAGCGTCGAACCGGGTCGCCCACCAGCCTCGGCCAGAGGTATGCCCTTCACACTCGACCAGATCGGCAGACGGGCAGAGTGCGCCGTCGGCCAGGCGGCAGATTGGAAACTGCCCGACCATCTCGCCTTCCACGCAGGGATATTCAGCGCCCTGAGGATTGACAAACCCATACCAGTATTTGTCGCCGGTGCTTTTCGTCCCCGCGAATAAAACGCCAGTTTTGCCGGTTGAGGTGGTGATCCAGGCCCCGCCTTCCCATTCGTCGGGGTGTTGGTAGCCGGTGAGGGCGTGTTCAAACGTTTCGGTCACGGTGGAATTTTCGTAAAGAAGCAGCGCGGTCGCGGGCAGCCGGGCAGCGGGCGGTTCTGTTTGCGGGCAGCCATCCGGGCAGGGATGATAAGCGATCAGCGATGGTCCCATTCCAGACCAACCGCCATCGCGGAAGCGTCCGGTTGCCACCAGCTGTCCCTGGCTATATTGCCCGGCCCAGTCCGCCGGGATTTCAAACAGATAGCCGGTGACGCTGTATAACGAATAATCTCCAACAAACCAGCCGCCCTGCATGTTCGGTGCATCCAAGTTGGGATCAAACCAGGCGTGAGAGGGCGGTTGATAGGCGGGGTCGTCCTGAAAATGCTGCCCCCAGGTGATATGAATCCTGGGGCCAAGCAGCGGTATGTCCAGATACAGCAGCCCGATGCGCGGAATTTCGTCCAGCATGGTGAAGCGGTTTTCATCAACTTCATGAAATCCCTGGAGAAATTCGGCCTGATTGAGGCTGTAGACATCGCCGGTTATGGTCGGTGCCGGGATGTTCACCTCGGCAACCTGATCGCCATCGGGGAGTTCGCCGTAGGGCATCCGGTCGTGTCCCATAATAAACAGCGATCCCGGAAAGCCATCTTCAGCCCCATTGGAGTCGCCCTGGGGATTAAAGGTCATGGCGCTGCCGCCGTACTCGAAAGTCAGTGGGCGTTCGCCGCCGTCGGGCAGGCGAAACGCGCCAAGATACTGAAAATCTTCCGGTTCAAGCCGCCGGCTGGAAACCGCTTCGTCCTGGGCGGGAACGTTTGAAAACAGCAACAAGGACGGCAACGTGAGCAGAATGATGATTCCAAGAGTGTAATTTCGCGCAAACATGCGTTCCATCCTGGGTTAAAAGAAAATAAAAAGGATTGTTTACGCGCCCACACCTTCGGGAACGATGTCGCCGGTTTGGGCACGTTTGACGGCCAGCGTCAGCGTGCGCCGCACCAGCACGCCGATCATCTCGCGGCGGTAGTCGGCAGTGGCGCGGTATTTGCTGGTGCGCGGGTGCAGCGTGGACTGCGCCAGTTCCGCGATTCGAGTGATTGTTTCGTCCACTGTGGGCTGGCCGATCAGCGCCCGCTCCACCTCATCAGCGCGCCCCGGTATCGGGCCGATGGGCGCGATAGTGATGCGCGCGGCCTCAAAGACCATCCGGTTTTCATCCAGGCGCACCCACACGGCGCAGCCGAGGATGGGCAGCGCCACGCCCTGCGGGCGCATGATGCGTTTGAACGCCGTTGCTTCGCAGTGATCGGCGCGGCGAAAACGAAAACGCAGCAGCAGATCGCGCGTTGGGTCTACAAGCGATTGGCCGGGGCCGAGGAACATTTCCTGAATAGAGACGCGGCGCGGCTGGCCGTCCTTCACGATGTCGGCTTCGGCGTCCAGCGCCACCAGCGAGGTTGTGCCGTCCCCGGCGGGCAGAGCGTGGGCGACATTGCCGCCTAAAGTGCCGACGTTCCGCACCTGCGGCCCGCCCACTACGCCGCAGCTTTCCACCAGGCAGGTGGCATAACGCGCCAGAAGCGGCGAATTCACAATCTGCGTATGGGTTGCGCCGGCGCCGATGGTGATGAAGCCGCCGTTTTCTTCGATTTTGCGTAATTCGGGGATGCGGGTAATGTCCAC
>QUBZ01000207.1 GCA_014338005.1 Chloroflexota bacterium
GCTGTTGACTGCCGCGATCCGATCCGGGTCGGTGATGTTCCGCGCGTACCAGTCCGGCACTTCGGATACGTCGTGCTGGCGTTCGTATTCCAGGGCTTCAGCCCAGGGGTCGGGCGCTTCCTCGGTCGACTCCGGCACGGCAGGCGCGGCGGGAAATTCCTCGCCGGTGACGGCAAAAATGTTGTCCAGGTCGCTGCCTGCCGGGGCTTCCTCTTTTAACCAATCGGGAATATCGGCTGCCTGCGGCGGTTCGGTGATCTTCTCGATCAGCGGCGGCTGCGGCGCGATGAGGTCTTCCGGCGGCGCAGCCCCCACCTGTTCGATCAACCAGTCCGGCAGTTCAGCCGGGACCGCCGGGGCATCCGGGTCATAGGCTTCTACCGGCTCGTCGCGCGCCGCGCCAAATTCAAGTTGGCGGCTCATCCAGCGTTCCATCTGGTCGGGTGGAATCTGCTCGCCGCGTTCCAGCGCCGCCTGAATTTCGTCGTCGCTCATCGGGCGTTCGGCTTTCGCGCCGCGCGGGGCCTCTGGCGTAAAGCCCTGGCTGGACGCCAGCGAGTCCAGCCACGCGCTGGGGTCTTCCAGTTCGGTCGGCTCAAGGCGCAGTTCCGCCTCTGTCGCGGGCTGCGCCGGCAGGCTTTCCTCCGGCGGGCGTTCAGACAGCCCCAGCGTATCGAACGAATAGGGGGTATAACCCGGCCCTTCGATCTGGCTGATGTGTTCCGGCGGGGGAACATCCAAGTTAGCTTCGGTGGTCATTTCTTCGTGTCGAGCGCCCTGCTGCCGCGCCAGGCTCTCCAGCCAGGACATCGGGTCAACGCCACCGGCGAAGGGATCGGCAGCCGTCGCCACCGGCTCGGTCGTCTGGGTTTCTTCTTCTTGGCCCTGCGCCAGGCTTTCCAGCCAGTCTATAGGGTTGGCAGGGACTTCAATCTCAGCCGGCGTTATGGGGGTGATTTCCGCCCCCAACCCGGACAGATCAAGATCGGGCAAACCGCTGTCTACCGCCAGGCTCTCCAACCAGGACATCGCGCTTGGGGCGACCGGCAGTTCTTCCGGTTTGGCCGGTGGAGGCGGCATCTCCGGCTGCGGCGGCGCGACTTCGGCGGCGGGACGGGATGGCTCCGCGGGGGGAACTGCCGGGATGGGGCGGCTGGCGGCAGCAGCTTTGCGGGCAGCCTCTTCTTCCGCCCACTTCTGCGGGTCTTTCCCATAAGGGACGTAGCCCGGCTCGTCAATCTGCACGCTTGACGGGTCAATTTCGGCGATTTCCATGTCTGCCGAGGTGGTAAAACCTTCGTTCGCCCCCTGGCGTTTAGCAAGGCTTTCCATCCAGGCCATAATTTCCTCAGGCGTCATCGCATCGAAATTGGGTGTATTATCCGCGGGTGACATCACTCGTTCCTCTCAAACAAAAAGGTTCGGTCCTCAATCTTCATTAACGCAGCCAGGGCGGCAGATCGGAATCATCCTGCGCGTCAGATTCACCGGCCTGGCCGGCCTCACGGGGCGAGGCTTCATCGTGCTGTTCGGTCGGCTGGCGCAGCCAGGCGGGCTGCCGCGTAAAAACGAAACGCCGCCCGCCGGTCTGGGCTGCCGGCATCTGCTGAGTTTCTTCCTCGACCAGTTCCACCAGCCAATCGAAGTCCTTACGCGGCGCTGTCTCCGGCGTAAAGGCCATCGAACGGTGCAAGACCGCATCTTCCGCATAGGTCTGCTCAATCGGTTCGTCCTCGGATGCGGCGTAATTTACGTCCAGGCCGGGAACCATCGCGTTTAACCAATCCGGCGCGTTGCTGGCGGGAGCCGGCGCAACCTCATCCGCTTCCGCTAAATCCAGACCCAGAACCGGCATTTCGGCGGCAGCTTCCAGTTCTTCGACAAATGCCGTCTCCGGCGTTTCCGGCGAGACATCCTCGGCTTCCGGGGCGTTAATGTCATCAATCCAGCTAAACTCGCTCTCGAAAGCCTGGGCCGGTTCGTTCTGCATTTCGTCGGCGGATTGTATATCACTCAACCAGTCCGGCACAGTTTCGGCGCGCGGCGACTCCGAAACATCACCCCAATCAAAAGGCTCGGCGACAGGCTCAACCGCTTCGGCCTCTTCTTCCTCAACGCCGCCTAACCACGCGAACTCGTCCCCGACGGCGGCGGGTTCTTCTTCGCCCGCTTCGGCCTCTACCTCCGGCTGCATCTGCGATAACCAGTCCGGTACATCTGCTCCGGCAGGCTGAACTTCCTCCGCCTCTTCT
>QUBZ01000093.1 GCA_014338005.1 Chloroflexota bacterium
CACCACCGCCTGGCCGCCGGCATTTTTAATCAACTCGCTCAGAAACTCCTCCAGACCCACACCGTTTGCAAACAGCACCTGCGCCGCCGCCACTTTAGCCACATCCTGCGGCGTTGCCTGAAAAGAGTGCGGGTCTGACCCCAGGGGCAGCAAAATACTCAAATCAATCAAATCGCCGCCCACATTCTTGACCATGTCGGCCACAATACTGTTGGTAGCAACTACCCTGATTTTTCCACCTGCGCCTGGCGGGGCTGATTGAGGGCTGCACCGAGCCGCCGCCAGGGACAGAATTATGAAAACAAGGCCCAGCCACCCATATCCTGGTTTAAGATACATTTCCCTTAAAATTCTACCAAACCGTTGCTTTGAAAGCAACAAGTTTTCTCTTTGAGACTCAATCTCAATTTTAGGAAAAATAGAGTGGCTGTCAAATGAGCCGGTTTGACAGAGAGTCGCTGCCCGTTATAATCGTTGGGGTGTATTTCATTTTAGTTGCAGACCGGCAGCAAAGGCAGCCCTATACCTTTGCGCCAGGGTAGAAGCGGCATCGGGATGCGGCTTTTACCTGATCATTTTGGTATGAAACTATTTGAGGCTTTGCTAACATCGGTTCAGGCCGCCCGGCCCGCCCGCTGCGCCGGTTGGCACGACCACGCCGCCGCCCGCGCCGGTCGCGCCTATCGGCGTCCGGGAACATATCCCCGCCGAACCGCCGCCTGCGCCCGCCGGCTTGACCACCATGCTCGGCGACCTGATGAGCGACGACGACCTGAACACCATCATCGCCGGTTTCCGCGCCGCCGCCAAAACCGGCCAGTTTAACTCGACCATCAGCAGCGGTTTCGCTCGTTTTGCCGACGTGCTGGAACGCTACTGGGCGAAACGCGGCGCCGGCTAAAACCGGCCTGGGGCAGATAGCAGTCCCCTGTCAGGCTCGGTGGGACGGCTGCCACCAGGCGCACACCGACCGGGGCTGATTGGCCCGCTCGTCATGCCAGCGCGGTCAGTCCGCCCACTCGTAACGCACCGTGTAGGTGATGGTCGTCTCGCCACCCGGCGGCAGGTCGGCGCGGAACTCAATCGTGCCGGCGTCCTCGACCGTGTAGGGGTGCGAGTGCTGCACGATTTTCCAGCTGCGCCAGCGGAACAGCGCATCCGGCACGCGAATCTGTACCGGTTCGCTGTCTTTGCGGCTGCGAAGCTGGATGGCGTAACTTTCTTCGATAATGTTTTTACGTACCTGCTGAAAGTGCGTCTGCCGCCGTTCGCCGACCAGATCGAAGGCTTTGCCCAGTTCGATTTTGACGTTTTCGCCCTTCGGCGTGTGTTTGATTTTGCTCTCGCCGATCAGCACCGCCGAGCCGTCAGCGTCCAGTTGGTAGGCGCGCAGCCGCCCGGCGGGTAAATCCGCGCCCAGGCCGCTTTGTTCGCCGGTGGAAAATTCCAGCCAGACCTGCACCGCGCCGCTGGCCCCCGGCGCAACCGGCTCGACATACGGGCGCGCGCCATAGGCCGTAAAGGGCGGGTGAGCGCGGAACACGTAAAACCGCTCCGCCATCACGCTGCGCGCGGTGATGAACTCCACCTGTTTGGTTTCGTTGTGCGCCACCGTCACCGGGCGTTTAATTTCGTACAGCTGGTATTCAAAAATTTCGCGCTGCTCGATCTGCGGCTCTGCCGGGGCGGCCATCGCAGCCATCACGACACGGTCGCGCCGCCAGGCGGGCTGCTCAATACGTTTGACATCTCCGGCCACCAGCTTCACCTGGGCATCGTGGAAGGTTGTGCCGCTGGTATTGGTGAGCGTCACCCAGCCGTTCAGATCAAAGCGGCGGCTGTCGCCGGCCAGCAGCAGGTTATAATCCGCCGACCAGTTCATGCCTCCGGTCAGGTAGGTCAGTTCCACCGGCAGCGCCCCGGCCTGTTGGCTGTGCAGCAGCCAGCGCAGCGTTGGGCGGGTGATAAGGCCGCCCGGCAGCGCCGGAAACCGTATATCGCGGATTTTATCCAGCGCCACTACCGCCACCTGCCCGTCGGCCTGCTGCAAGATCAGTTCGGAAGTCTGGTTATTAAACGGGTCGCTGTCTTTGGGCGGCGTGTTGAGCAGCGCCCCGACAAAATGCTCGCCATCTTCGGTGGTGATCTCGATGGTCTGTTCCAGGTAGCGGCGCAGCAGCGCGCCCGCGCCGACCAGATCAAACAGGAAGTTCTGTTCCAGCACCGCCGCGCCCGCCGCCTGGAGCGTGACCGAGGTGGCGTCAATCAGGGCCGTCACGTCGCGGAACTCCAGCGTATTTAAGCCTTCCGCCAGTTCGACCGTCCGCCGGTCGCGCACCAATGCTGTACCCTGGTTGTAGATTGTTAAACTGATGTTTGCCTCGGACAACAGTGCCTCCTCTGTGCAAGAAAGATTACCTTACAGCCAAGTATACCCACCGCGCGAAGCCGCCTCAGCCCCCAAATCGAAGGGGGAAGCCCGCGCGCGAACAACCGGCCCGGCAGGGACATGCCGGGATGCGGGGCAGCGGTGAACTATTGACTGATGCACGGGCGATTGTAGTGATGAACGAATAGCCGAAAAATGAACTCATGAAAACAGTCGGACTTGGAAAACGACAGGGATTTGCGTACAAAGCGGGCCAGCCGTTGACGCAAGGCGTTGAACCAGCGTTCGATATGGTTGGTTTGGCACAGGTCAAATAGTTGGATACGCTCTTTGAATGGCAAGCGGTGAAGCCAGACATCCCCGACAACAACCCGCTAGCAGTTGTCGGTTAAGTCACTTGTGTCGGATGAAATTTTGTCTTTTACAGTTGCAATTGCCCTGACATAACCGGACGAGTGTGCTTTCGCCCGGCGGTTGATTTATAATCCCTACACCGATTTTTTCCGAACAGATTGGGGAGAGATTATCATGCGCTACCGCGAACTGGGATGCACCGGCTGGCAGGTATCGGAGATCAGCTTCGGCGCGTGGGCGATTGGTTCGGCCTGGGGGCAGGTGGATGATGCCGATTCGATGGCCGCGCTGCACGCGGCGGTTGACCGGGGCGTGAACTTCATTGACACGGCGGATGTTTACGGCGACGGCCACAGCGAACGCCTGATCGCGCGGCTTAAACGCGAGCGCCCCGGCGAGCAGATCATCGTCGCCACCAAAGCCGGGCGGCGGCTGCCTAAACAGGTCGCCGAAGGCTACAGCGCCGAAAACCTGAACGCCTGGATAGACAGCAGCCGGCAAAATCTGGATACCGACTGCCTCGATCTGGTGCAGCTTCACTGTCCGCCGACCGATGTTTACTATATGCCGGAAGTGTTCGGTTATTTAGACGATTTGGTGAAGGCCGGGAAGATTCGCTATTACGGCGTCAGCGTGGAGCGGGTGGAGGAGGCGCTTAAGGCCATCGAGTACCCCGGCGTTCAAAGCGTGCAGATCATCTTTAATATGTTCCGCCACCGCCCGTCGGAGCTGTTTTTCCCGGAAGCCAAACGCCGCAAGGTCGGCATCCTGGCGCGCGTGCCGCTGGCAAGCGGCCTGCTGACCGGCAAGATGTCCCGCGAGAGCAGCTTCGCCGCCGATGACCACCGCAATTTCAACCGCTACGGCCAGTCCTTCGACCGGGGCGAAACCTTTTCCGGCGTGGATTTTGAAACCGGTTTGCAGGCGGTCGAGGAGCTGAAGACCGTGTTCAAAGACGGAGCCACGCTGGCGCAGGTGGCGCTGCGCTGGATTTTGATGTTCGACGCCGTGAGCTGCGCCATCCCCGGCGCCAAACGCCCGTCGCAGGTGGAGGATAATATCGCTGCCGCCGATCTGCCGCCGCTGACGGAAGTACAGATGGCGCGGGTGCGGGAAATTTACGGCAAATACATTCGCGCCCAGGTGCATCACCGCTGGTGATGGCGTGCGGCTATGAGGGCGGGTTTCTGAACCCGCCATCCAGATGGACACCCAATCACACGAAAGGAATGACTGTATCTTGACCCGTTTACGCGACCTGGGCGCTGCGCCAGGCGACCTGCCGACCGGCGCGTTTAACGCCATCACCGATGTACCCGGTGTGCGCGTCGGACACGTCACGTTAATTTCCGGCGAAGGCCCGCTCCGTCCGGGCGAGGGGCCGGTTCGCACCGGCGTGACGGCCATCCTGCCGCATGGCGGCAATCTCTACCGGCTGAAAGTCCCCGCCGGGGTGCGGACGATCAACGGCTTCGGCAAGGCCGCCGGCTTCGAGCAAATCCGCGAGCGCGGCGTGATCGAAACGCCCATCATCCTCACCAATACGCTGAATGTGGGGCGGGCGGCGGACGCGCTGGTGGCCTACATGCTGCGCCAGAACCCGGACATCGGCATCACGGCGGGGACGGTTTGCCCGGTGGTGGGCGAGTGCAACGACGGCTTTGTCAACGACCTCCAGGGGCGGCATGTCGGGCAGACGCACGTCTGGCAGGCCATCGAATCCGCCCAGGGCGGCCCGGTGGCAGAAGGGAACGTCGGCGCGGGGACGGGGACGCAGTGTTTCCAGTTTAAGGGCGGCATCGGCACAGCCTCACGCCGGGTGCTGGACGGGCGCTTCACCGTCGGCGCGCTGGTGCAGTCGAACTTTGGGATGCGGCGCGATCTGCTGGTGCTGGGTGCGCCCATCGGCAAACATTTTCTCGACCGCTGCCTGCCGGAACCCGGCCCCGGCTCGATCATGCTGGTGCTGGCGACCGACGCGCCCTTCGACGCACGCCAGCTGGAACGGCTGGCGATGCGGGCGGCCTTCGGGCTGGGGCGCGTTGGCTCAATCGGGCAGGACGACAGCGGCGATTTTGTGATCGCGTTTTCGACCGCCAACCCCTGGCCGCATTATGGCCTGGAACAGCAGCCGCCGGATGAGGTGCAGGCCGTCACACGCTGGGCGGAATCCGGCCCGGCGATGGACGAGTGTTTTAAGGCGGCGGTGGAGTCGGTCGAGGAGGCCATCCTTAATTCGATGGTGGCGGCGCACACGCTGACCGGGCGCGACGGCAATACGCTGCACGCCATCCCGCTCGACCAACTGGCCGACCTGCTGCGGCATTACCGGCGGCTTTAGGGCGCCGGCGGGCTGTTTCGCCGCCCGCCAACAATTGTTGTATGATCGAAAGTGCAGGTCTAGATTCACTCTCACCCTTTTCAGGGCTTTAAGTCCGCCAGAAAGCCGGGGGAATCACCATGCGGTTAACCTTTTACGGGGCGGCGCAAACCGTCACCGGTTCGCAGCATATGATCGAAGTCAACGGAAAGCGTATTCTGCTGGACTGCGGCCTGTACCAGGGCAAACGCGCCGAGTCGCAGGAGCGCAACCGCCGCCTGCCTTTCGATCCGCAGTCGGTGGATGTGATGATTCTGTCGCACGCCCATATTGACCATTCCGGCAATATCCCGAATCTGGTTAAAAACGGCTTCGGCGGCGACATCATCTGCACCCATGCCACCCGCGACCTGTGCGCCGTCATGCTGCTGGACAGCGGCCACATCCAGGAACGGGACGTGGAGTACGTCAATAAAAAAAATCGCAAACGCGGCAAACCGCCGGTCGAGCCGGTTTACACCCAGGCGGACGCCGAGGCCAGCCTGGATAGTTTTGTGTCGCAGAACTACAGCCGCCAGCGCCAGGTTTTGCCCGGTGTTTACCTGACCTTCCTGGACGCCGGGCATATGCTCGGCAGCGCCATCGTCATCCTGGACATCGAAGACCGGGAAGCCCACCGCGACGTGCGGCTGGTCTTCAGCGGCGACCTGGGGCGCGTCGGCATCCCCATCATCCGCGACCCGCAGATGGTGGATTCCGCCGATCTGCTCATTATGGAAAGCACCTACGGCGACCGCCTGCACCCACCCTACCCGGACGCCGAGCGCGAACTCGAACGTATCGTGGTGGAAACCTACCAGCGCGGTGGTAAGGTCATCGTCCCGGCTTTCGCCGTTGGCCGCACACAGCAGTTGGTCTATACGCTGCACCAGCTGGCGAACCGGGGCGACATCCCGCGCCTGCCGATTTATGTAGACAGCCCGCTGGCCGTCAATACCACTGATGTATTCCGCACCCACCCGGAATGTTTCGATGCCGAAACCCGCCAGTTCATCCTCGACTTGGGCGGCCAGGCCGACCCGTTCGGCTTCCAGGACGTGACCTACACGCGCTTGGTCGAAGAAAGCAAACGGCTGAACTTCCTGCGCCAGCCGGCCATCATCATCAGCGCCAGCGGCATGGCGGAAACCGGGCGCATCCTGCACCATCTTAAAAACAACATCGAAAACCCCAACAATACGGTGCTGATCGCCGGCTGGCAGGCCCCGGACACGTTGGGGCGGCGGCTGGTCGAGCGGCAGCCGGAAGTCCGCATTTTTGGCGAAACCTACACCCGCCGGGCGCAGGTGGAGGTGCTGGACGGCTTCAGCGGCCATGCCGACCGGGACGAACTGCTGGCCTGGGCGGGCGCGTTCCGGCGCAGACCGCAGCAGACTTTTTTGGTGCATGGCGAACCGGAGGCCGCCGACGCGCTGGCCGGTGGGCTGAAAGAGCGTTACGGTATGGCCGTTTTTGTGCCGGAATGGAAGCAGTCTTTTGAGGTGTGAGTGAGCGACAACATCTTCGCCGACGACTGGCGCGAATGCCTGCGCGCCCATTATATGCACGTCATCCGCACCGGCGACCGTGTGACCGAGCCAACGCTGCGCGGCGTGATGCAGGAAGCCGGTTTTAGCGAGGCGGAACTGGCCGAACTGCGCGTGCTGGCGACCCTGCGCGTCGAGGATGTGCCGGAAGACTTCGTGCCGGATTTACACACCCTGGACGGCCAGCCGTCCGGGCAGGCCTTTTATTCGATGCCGGCAGAAGCCGATGAACCGCCGGAAGCCGCGTTCGATGTGGAGGACATGACCGCCGATGAAGAAGCCGCGCTGCTTGGCGTTGATGACGCGCCGCCGGCTGACGATGACCAACCCGATGAACCGGACGAACCGGACGCCGGCGCGCCGCAGCAGTTAAGCCTGTTCTGATGTCAGACGCATTGACCGACGAACACTTCATGCGGCTGGCGCTGGAGGAAGCCCTTCACGCGCTCGAACACAGCGATGTGCCGATTGGCGCGGTGGCCGTGCGCGACGGCGTGGTCATCGGCACAGGCCATAACCACCGCGAAGCCGACCAGGACCCCACCGCCCACGCCGAAATGATCGCGCTGCGGCAGGCAGCACAGGCAGTTGGCCACTGGCGTTTAGAGGGTGTCACGCTTTACTGCACGCTGGAACCCTGCGCCATGTGTGCCGGGGCGATGGTGCTGGCACGCCTGCCCCGGCTGGTTTACGCAGCGGCTGACCCCAAAACCGGGGCCGCCGGCAGCCTGATGAACCTCCTCCAGCACCCGCAGCTTAATCACCGTGTGGAGGTGGTATCCGGCGTGCTGGCCGACGAATCCGCCGCGTACATCCGCGCCTTTTTCGCCGACCTGCGCGCCGACGGCCAGCGTCACTAAAAGATGGATGCCGCTACCGGCGTCCCCGCACAACGCGCCCCAGGAAGATCAGCACCGCCGCGCCGATAGTCGCCAAAATCAGGTTGACGATCACCAGCGGCAGGCCGCCTTCCGGTTTGTCTATGCCCCCGAACAGACCGACCAGGAAACCCGCCACCAGCGCGCCGAGCAGCCCCAGAATCAGATCGGAGATTAACGGCTGGTCTTTCGACCCCATCAACTGGCGGGCCAGCGCCCCCGCCACCGCGCCCACGATAATCCACCCGATGCAGATGAACGGCGACTGCACCAGCCAGCTAATGAAATCACCGACGTTCATACATCCTCCTCAGATAAGATATACTCAACCGGGCAATGGTCTGAAAAAACACGCCGTCTTACGGCCTCGTGCTTTCTTATACCGACTATAATACATTCTGCGCTGTGGGACTACTTGCAGGCACAACGCCTCTATCTCTCGAATGTTAAGGCTTATGATTGAGCAGCAGATACAGGGTCGCAGCGGTAGAAAGCGCGGCCAGAATCGGCCCGATCTGGTGCAGCGTCAGGACGATTTTCGGCATGGGATTTTCGGTACTCAGCAGCCCACCCATGATGATTGTCACGACAAAAAACAGCAGCGTCAGCCCGCCGCCGATGAATTCAATCGTGCTTAAGCCGACGGCCTGGTTCATCTGGTGCAGCGTCAGCACAAACAGAACAAGCATCCCCAGCGCAATCAACTTATGCGCGGTCAGGGCAATGACATTGATCGGCCTTCCAGAATTGCTCAACCACAGGCCGGACAGGATGATGACCGCAAACAGCAGCCCACTGATGACAATTCTCGACTGCACAAAGCTCATTTCGATTCCCCCTGCCCATCTCTGGAAACAATTCTATGCTGCTATACGCAGGACGCGGGATAGGGTTGTGAAGCTCGTCACATATCACATCGCTGACAAAAAATACGCCTGCCCCAAAAACGGGGATTTTCGCCCGGCGTGATGTGCGGTATAATGCCTCTATTGGAGAGGTGCCGGAGCGGTTGAACGGGCCCGTCTCGAAAATGGGTATAGCCTTATGGCTATCGAGGGTTCGAATCCCTCCCTCTCCGCTTTTTCAACCCTCCCCGTCCCCGGCTGCCGCAAATTTCCCTTCCTGCTGCTCTTTTCGCCATCCGCGAGTATACTTTTCCATCATCAACCATCACCGAGGGGAAAAAGCCGTGCGACTCGCCATTCAAGAAGATATGCTGCCGGGACGTTCGCTGCTGGAAAAATGCGAGCTGGCGCGCCGCCTGGGATTTCATGGCATCGAGTTCTGGGGGCGCGGGCTGACCGACCGCGCGCCGGAGGTGGTGGCCGCGCTGTGCCAGACCGGTCTGGCCGCCTCGGCGGTTAATCATGGCCGCCAGGGCGACTTGCTGCATCCCGACCGCCTGACCCGCGAAGCCGCCCTGGCCGACCTGCGCCGTTCGGTGGTAGACGCGGTGGACATTGGCGCGGAGGGGGTTATCGTCGTGCCGCATTTCGGGCCACCCGTCCTGCCCGACCTGACGCCCTACAAATCGGCCATGCAGCTTGAATATGAACTGCTGCATAACCATCTGCGTACCCTGTCCGACTACGTGTACGCGATGGGGTGCAGCCTCTACATCGAGCCGGTCAACCGCTACGAGACGGCCTTTTTAAACACCCTGGCCGACGGCGCGCGCGTCCGCCACAAGATTAAAGACCATCCGCACGTTAAACTGGCCGCCGATCTGTTCCATATGGCGCTGGAAGAAACCGATCTGCTGCAATCCCTGCGTGATAACGCCGCCGATATCGGTTATATCCACCTGGCCGACCATAACCGACGCCTGCCGGGGCGCGGATTGCTGGATTTTTCGCTGATTGCAGTGACGCTCAAACAGGTGGATTATCATGGGTGGGTGACGCTGGAATGCGGCGAGCCGGGCCAGAACCAGCTTAACGCCCGCCAGATCGCCGGCGATCTGCCCGCCAGCCTGGAACTGCTCAAACGCGCCGGGTGGGTGTTTAAACCGGCGTGATTCAGATCACCCGCCGTAGTAGGCGCTGCGTATCTTCGGGTCGGAAAAATCCGGGTAGCCGTGACGAGCAATCAGGTCGGAGAGGGCGATTTCCGTCATCTGGTGCATCCCGATCAGCAGGTCGGCCAGCACGATGTCCACCACCAGCAGCAGCCGGCCAAAATTTTCGTACTGCCCCTGGAGCGCGGTGAACAGGACGGCGAAAACGCGCTCGCGCAGTTCTGTATCCAGGATGCCGCTGCCCGGCCAGCTTACCGGCCACTGGTCGTGGTAAGTGCCGATGCGTAAAATATCCAGCCGCAGTTGGGCCAGTTGGGCGATGGCCGCTTTACGGTCCTGGGCGTCCACCAGGCGGCTCGTCCCCCGGTAGGGCGCGTTGGGAAGCTGCTGGTACAACTGCCCCGGCGGGGTCAGCTCCACCAGCCGGGCGACGCTGCGGCCTTTTAAGCGCAGACCGTCCGCCAGCGCCAGCGCGCAGCGGCGATAATACTGCACCTTACTGCTTTCGTCGGCGTGTTTATCCAGCCGCCACAGCAGGGATAGATAATCGCCAAAGTCCAGTGCCAGGCGCGGCGGTTCGTCCGGGCCGTAGGTCGAGGTTAGCTGGCTGATGCGTGTGCGTTCGATGCGGCTGTTGGACATGCGGTTTGACATCCTGAGAGCGTATCGGTTTCAAACAGGATTATAACGCACCGAACCACCCTCAGGAAAAGATCACACGGTATAGGCCGTTGTCCGCCGGTTTTGCGGGTTCAGGTTATGGTGGCGCGCCATCACCTGCCACACGCGCAAAGCGGCTTCCAACTGAATGCGAATGTCCATTTTGGACTTGCCAAGTTTACGATCCGGGAAATAGATGGGGATTTCCCCCACGCCGAAGCCCAGCCGGCTGGCGACGTAAGCCATCTCCACCTGGAAAATGTAACCGTTCGACCGGATGCGGTCTAAATCCAGGCCGATGAGCGTCTGCCGCCGCCAGATGCGGTAGCCGCCGGTGGCGTCGTAAACCCGGATGCCCAGAATGAGCGGGGTATAAATGCGGTTGGCGAACCAGCTTAACAGTTTGCGATAAAAACTCCAGGTTTCGTCCACGCTGCCGCCCTTAACGAACCGCGAGGCGATTACCAGGTCATACGTTTCAACCGCCTTGAGCAGGTCAGGGATGTACTTCGGCTGGTGAGAAAAGTCCGCGTCCATCTGGATGATATAATCCGCGCCCAGGCTGAGCGCCTTTTTGAAGCCGGCGATATAGGCCGGGCCGAGTCCGGCTTTTTCGGTGCGGTGCAAAACAAACAGCCGTCCTGGGTAGGTTTCGGCGGCCAACCGGTCGGCCAGTTGGCCGGTCCCATCGGGCGAGCTGTCGTCCACCACCAGAATATTCAGATCATCAAGGGCGAGGTCGAACAGCGCCCGGACGATCAGCGGCAGGTTTTCGATTTCGTTATAGGTTGGCAAAACCACCATTGTTTTAGGCATAGAGTCTTTTTCCCTGCGTCTGTCTGGATTCCCTTTGAGTCTAGGTTAGCATCCCGGCGCTTGCAAGCGCCAAAAATGCGGCCTTGATACCGTCTACGTCCATGATGATTGAGGGCGCACGCGGCTGCCTTTATAATAAATTCAGAAAACCCCGCATCGTACAAAGGACTGTTGTTTGACCGCCATCACCAAAACCAAAATCAACCGCGCCGACCTGTTGATGGTCGGCATCGCTTATGCCGGGTTCATCGCGCTGGGTATCCCCGGCACGCTGTTGAATATCGCCTGGTCGCCTTACATGCGCGAGACGTTCGGCCTGCCGCTGGATTCGCTCGGTTTGCTGCTGATCGCCTCCACCGCCGGTTATTTTTTCGCCAGCTTCGGCAGCGGGCGGATCATCAACCGCCTGGGGGTCGGCGCGCTGCTGCTGGCAAGCAGCCTGCTGGGTGTGGTCGGGCTGCTGAGTTACGCGCTGTCGCCAAGCTGGGTGGGGCTGATCGTTTTCGCCCTGGTATCGGGCAGCGCCGGCGGTTTGATGGACGCCGGGATGAACATTTATTTCGCCGCCACCTACGGCCCGCGCCTGATGAACTGGCTGCACGCCTGTTTTGGCGTCGGCGCGACCATCGGCCCGCTGCTGATGACGACCATCATCCAGTCCGGGCAGTCGTGGCGCTGGGGATATGCCCTGGCGGCGGCCATTTATGGGGCGCTGGCGATCACCTTCGCCCTCACGCGCGGGCGCTGGCGAACCGTCGAAATGCCCACCGGCGTAAAATCGCAAGCGCCGGTGCGCGCGCGCAGTGTCCTGCTGCTGCCGGCAGTGTGGCTGGGCGTGGCGGTCTTTTTTGCCTACGGCGGCCTGGAAGTGGCCGCCGGGCAGTGGTCGTCCACGCTGTTCACCCAGGCGCGCCAGGTCCCGGCGGGGATCGCGGAGCGGTGGGTGAGCCTGTACTGGGGCAGTTTCACCATCGGGCGCTTTTTATACGGCGCGATTGCCAACCGCATCCAAGTGGTTACGGTCGTGCGGTTGTGTATGCTCGGCGCGCTGGTCGGGACGGCGATCATCTGGTGGAATCCGACCAACGAAATCGGGTTTCTGGGGCTGGCGCTGGTCGGCTTCGCGCAGGCGCCGGTATTCCCGCTGCTGGTCACGAACACGCAGGAACGGCTGGGGCCGCGCCTGGCCCCGCACGCCATCGGCTTCCAGATCGCGGCGGCCAGCCTGGGCATCGCGCTGGTGCCGGCGCTGGCCGGCGTGCTGGCGCAAAATGTCGGTGTGGAGACTATCGCCCCCTTCCTGGTTGTGATTGCCGTCGTCATCATTGCGCTGTACGAGTTCAGCCTGCGGCTGAAGGAAAAACCGAACGCCGGAATCTCGGAAGGCCGTTAACGGCGGTCGAATAACCGCCAACATGGTGAATCATCAGGAGGCTGCCTTTATGACCACCCGCCCGCGTATCGGCATCACCACCGGCTGCCAGAACGGCCAGCAGCGGGTGGACATTCACTATATCCGCGCCATCGAGGCCGCCGGCGGCCTGCCGCTGATCGTCCCCATGCTGGAGTCGGCGCAGGCTGCCGCCGACTTCGCTGCGCTGCTGGACGGCCTGGTCATCACCGGCGGGCCGGGCATCACCCAGGGCTTGATCGGGGAACTGCCGCCGGATTTACCGCCCACCGACCCGGCGCGCACGGCTTCCGACGCGGCCATCTTCCGGGTTTTTACAGCCGGCCCGGTGCTGGGTATCTGCTACGGGATGCAGTTCATCAACGCCCAGGCCGGCGGCACGATTTACGCCGACGTGATGGCGCAGCAGCCGGGGGCGCTCGTCCACAGCGCGGAACGCGGCGGCACGGAACACCCGGTTACGTTCGCGGCGGGGTCACGCCTGCGCGGGCTGTTGGGCGAAAGCCTGCCGGTTAACACCTATCACATCCAGGCGATTGCCCAAACCGGGGACGGCCTGCGCGCAGTCGGCTTCGCGCCGGACGGTGTGATCGAGGCGATTGAATCGCACGATGGCCGGTTGATCGGCGTGCAGTTCCACCCGGAGCGTTTTTACGAACGGTCGCGCCCGCTGTTCGAGGATTTTGTGGCGCGCTGCCGCCATTAACCAAAACGCCGCCCGCTCCACACGCGGGCGTTGAACGTCTCCACCACACTCTGAAGATCGCCCTCGGCTACCACCAGGTCGAACAGCACGTTCGGGTAGGGCTGCTGGACGGCCTGCCGCATGGCCTCGGCCATATCCGGCGGGGCGATCACCGTCACCGCCAGGCTGCGGTCAGAGGGGATGTGTTCGATAAAACTCCAGGTGGTCGTCACCATTGGGCGAAACTGGTTCCAATAGGCGCGCGCCGTCTCGAAGAACCAGCGCGGCTCCAGCCCCGGCGCCAGGACGACGGCATGAAAGGTCGGCTCGCCATGCACCGGCCCCGGCCCGCGCCCGACCGGCGCTTCCGGCAGTTGGCCGCGCCAGGGAATCTGCGGAATCTGCTCCATACGCGGCACAGCGGGCAGGAAGTTGTTGTAATACTCGTCCTCTTTCCACAGGCACAGGCCAAACAGCCAATCCGGGCCCTGGGTCGCCATCCAGTTGAACATGGCGGCGGTGGCCTCGCCGTGACTTTCGCGGGTGTAGGGTGGAAAACGCGCGTCCGGCTGCTGGGACTCGTGGATGGGCAGGGGGTAAATGCCGCCTTCCGTGCCGACCGCCGGGACGGGATCAAGGTCGAACCACTCTTTCAGGCGCTGGTTGAAGGCCGTACCCATCGCAATCAGCCCGTTGGGGTCGCCCATCGGCGCGGCGGGCGAGCCGAACACGGTGCGGCCTGGGTCGAAGGACTGCGTGTAGGGGTCGTAAGGGTATTCAAAATGCCAGCCGCCTTCCGCGCCGTTCTGCTGGGCCGGCATTCGCGGCACAGTTGGCTGCCCCGGCACTTCCTGGTAAAAGTGGTTGAGCGTGTAGGGATGCACCGCCGCCCAGCCGCCGTTCCGCATCACGTTGATGAAACGGTCGCGCCGGTTGTCGCGCAAAAAAATCAGCATGGCGTCCAGCCATTGGATGGCGTCGTGAGTTTCTGACAGGGACGGAAAACCCGGATATGCGCCAATGCTGACGATAAACTCGGCGAAAATCAGCCAGTTGTCGCACAGGGGGCGGATCACTTCTTCTAGGTTGCTGTAATGCACACGGTCGCGCATGTTTTCCGGCCATTCGGGGTCGTTCAGGTTCGGCTCGTTGTAAAACTCGAACCACAGCGCCCCGGCCCGGCGGTACGTTTCCCAGAACTTCCGCACGCCCTGGTCAACCGCCTCCGCGCCCGGCGTGGCGCGGTAAATGCGAATGACCGGCGTGATGTTGTTGCTCAGCAGCCATTGGCAGTCGTTGACGAACTCCTCGCCGCCGCAGACCAGTTTCATCCAGCCCAGTTGAAGCTGCTTGTAGCGAAAAAGGTTGAGCGCCCGGTAAGCGCCTTCGTTGTGCATCCCGCGCGGGTTGTACGACCACTGGTATTCGTCTAAACGCAAAACGGCTCTCCTTCAATCCCCGTTTCTAAAAATTCACCATTATCCAAAACGCCGGTCGCTCCACACGCGCGCGTTGAAAATTTCCGCCACGCGGGTCAGGTCGCCTTCGGCCACTACCAGATCAATCAGCACGTTGGGATACTGCTGCTGGATGGTGGCGGCGATGGCCTGGGTCATATCCGGCGGGGCGACCACCGTCGCGGCCAGGCTGCGGTCGTGCGGGATGTGCTGGATAAAGTCCCAGCCGGTCGTCACCAGCGGGCGAAAACGATTCCAATAGGCGCGCGCCGTCTCGAAGAACCAGCGCGGCTCCAGCCCCGGCGACAGGATGACGGCGTGAAAGGTCGGCTCGCCATGCACCGGCCCCGGCCCGGCGGGAACCTGCATCACCTCCAGCGGCGGGACGGCATTATACAGTGGCGGCGTTTCGCGCAGGCGCTCGATGGCGCGCAGCGGCCCGCCTTTGTAATATTCATCCTCTTTCCACAGGCAAACGCCGAAAAACCAGGGCGGCCCCTGCCGCGAAATCCACTCGAACATGGCGACGGTGGCTTCGGCCTGGCTGTCGCGGGTGTAGGGGGGGTAGCGGCTGTCCTGCTGATACTGCGGTTCGTCATCGAAGGGGAAAATGCCGCCCTCTGTGCCGACCACCGGTACGGCCTGCGCGCCCCAAACCTGCGCGCAGCGTTCGTTGAACATGCGCCCCATGGCGGTCAGCCCCACCGGGTCGCCGTGCGGCGTGCGCGCTGTGCCGCCGTAAACGGTGCGGCCTGGGTCGGTGCGCTGCGAGATCGGGTCGTAGGGGTATTCAAAATGCCAGCCCGCCTCACGGGCGTTCTGCGCTTCCGGCGGGCGCGCGCTGGCCGGCCCCAGTCCCGGCACTTCCTGGTAAAAGTGGTTGAGGATGTAAGGATGGGTGGCACAGTACAGGCCGGCATCCAGCAGGGCGCGGAAGCGGTCATGATGCGCCTGCGCCAGATAGTTCAGAAAGGCGTCCATCCAGAACACGGCGGACGAATCCGGCGCGGCGCTTTCCGCCAGGGCGGGAAAGCCGGGATAACAGCCCAGGCTGGCGATATATTCCGCCCACACCAGCCAGTTGTCCATCAGCGGGCGAATCATGCCGTCGAAGTTCTGCCAGTGAATCCACTGTCCCGGCGGCCATTCAATCGGCAGGTTCGGCTCGTTGTAAAACTCGAACCAGCGCACCCCGGCGTTGACGTACTGTAAGGTCAGGTCGCGCAGGCGGGCATCAAACGGCATCGCGCCGGGGCGCTCCACGTACAGCCGGACGATGGGCGTGATGCCCCGCGCCAGAAAGTCCATCGCATCGTCCACGTACTCGTGTTCGGCGGCCACCAGCTTCACCCAGCCGAAGTGCGGGTCGGTCCAGCGGCTGTAGTCCAGCGGCGTAATCAACACCCGCTGCACGTGCAGGCCGCGCGGGTTGCGCGACCAGATATACTGGTCAAGCCGCATCTACGACGAGCCTCCGGTGATCGGCCCCGGTGTGGGATACAGCGGGCCGGTGGGTGTGTCGGTCGGGGGTGGGGCGTCCGGCTGCGGCGTGGTAGTGATGAAACCGGCCGGCGGGCGTGTGGGCAGCGCGGTCAGGGTCGGTTCGGGCGCGCTGCTGATGATCGCGCCTGGAGTCGGCGTGATGGGCGGCGGCGCGCTGGGTGTGGGGACAAGCGGCACGCCGAACGGCTGGTTGAGCGTGGCCCGCGTGGTGAGCGCGTTTTTCATATCGTCGAACAGGTCGTACACCACCGGGTCGAACAGCGCATGAGGCACGGCCTGAGCGGCGGTCACGCCCAGCTCGGCGATCGTATCGCGCCGGGCGATGGCCGTGACGATGATGCTGCGCTCCGGCGGCAGCAGCCGCGCCAGTTCCAGATCGCTGACGACCATCGGGCGGAAACGTTCCCAGTAGGCGCGCGCCGCGTCGAACAGCCATTCCGCGCCCAGATTGGGCGCGACCAGTAAAAAGTGATAATCGGGTGGTTGGTCTGGTCTTGGTTGCATAAAGGGCATTATAGACGCAAACGGCGGCGGAGAAAAGCCGCTCGTTTGACATCATGCGGCAGCGCCGGCTGGCGCGCCGGGCTGCTGTTGCGCCCTGCCGTAAACTGATATACTACACAACAGCACGAAGGAGTGGGGTTAAGATGCGTAAAACGGCGTTCTGGTTGATTACCCTGCTGGTTTCATTTGCCACTGTCGCTGCCCAGCCGCTCCCCCGGCCTGATGTTACGGTTCTGGTCAACCGCGACGGCGTGAACATCCGGGTTCTGCCCGCCATCGGCGCGGAAGTGATCGGCTTCGCCCAGGCGGGGAACACCTTCCCCGGCACGGGCCGCAGCCCGGACGGCGAATGGGTGCGGATTGACTTCAACGGCCAGGAAGGATGGATTGGGATACCGGTCGTCAACCTGTTCGGCGATGCTAACGCCCTGCCGGTCGCCGACCCGCGCAGCATCCCCTACGGCGGTTTTGAAAGCCCGCGCTCCGGCACGACGGACATAACCAGTCCGGTCACGGCGCGGCTGCCGACCAGCGGGATTCGCCTGCGGGCCGGCCCCAGCACGGCCTACCCGGTGCTGGCGAACATTCCGCGTTATACCGTTATGCCGCTGCTGGGCCGCACCGCCAGTAACGGCTGGTTCCAGGTCAATTACAACGGCACGCTCGGCTGGATTGCCAACCGTTTCATCGAAATCCAGAACGGCACGATCCTCGACCTGCCGATTGACGGCATCGTGGCCTATGCGCCGCCGGCTTCCGGCGAAACGCAGGAAAACTACGTCGGCACGCTGCGGCTGCTGCTGGAGCGCATCGAACTAGCGCAGCCGTCGCTGGACAGCATCCGGGGAACATGGACGACGGTGGCGCTGGGCCAGCGGGCGGCCTGCCAAAACTTCCCGGCCCGCCCCAGCGACATCAACATCGCCAACCCGCTGCTGGCGGCCTTTTATCCGATCCTCGATCCCTTGCAGCGCGACTTTAATACCGCGATGGCAAACGTCCGGCTGGCGATTGACCTGTGGATTGAAGCCTGCGGCTTCCCGCAGCCGCCGTCCGGCGTGGTCGGCCAGGCCACCGTGCAGGGCGCGCTCAACGCCATCCAGACCGCCGACTTCCAGTTCGCCGACCTGCGCCGCCGCCTGAATGAACTGCTGCCGCCGCTGCTGGAAGTGGGCGAAGGCGAGTGCCTGTTCACCTTCCAGAACCAGTTCGACGTATTGAAAGTGATCGGGCAGGCGCAGCTTGTGACCGATACGCTCACGTCCCGCAAAACGGTCGCCGGCTACTGCATAGACGCGACGGCGGGGCAGGCGCTGCGCCTCGAACTGCTGGTGTACCGGGGCAACCTCGTGCCGCTGGTATCGCTCAGCCCGCTGGATAACCCGACCAACTTCATCGGCGTGGGGCGCGGCATCACCGGCCAGGATTTGCTGACCGTCGGGCCTATCCTCATCCCGGCCACCGGGCGCTACCTGATCGTTGTCAGCGACAGCGTGACCGACCGCACCGATTATCTGGACGCCGATTACGCGCTGCTGGTGACGGACATCGCCGGGCTGACCGCGCCGGGGCCGGGGCTGGGCAAAGACCCGCTGACCGGACTGCCCATCATCAACCCTGTGCCGACGCCCGTGCCGGGGCTGTTCCCCACCGCTACGCCGTCCGGCTCGGTGGCCTGCCCGTCGCTGCTGTTTAGCTGCCAGCAGTTGTTCACCTGTCAGGAGGCGCGCGCCTGCTTGCAGGCCGGGAACTTCAGCCTGGATGGAGATAACGACGGTATCCCGTGTGAATCGCCGCCGTTAAGCTGCCAGTAAAACCGTTTAAGCAATAGGGTTCAGCAGTTTCGCGGGGCGAGCCGCCGGTTCGCCCCGCGCGATTCGGCCACGTTGCCGGAAATTAGCCACAACAATATCTGGCGTTAAACCCTCATTTGGTATACATTTGTTCAGGTCTGTCAAGACTTTGGTGTAAATGACCTGTCCTTCAAAGCGGTATTCTGCCTTCAAAGCGAATGGCGAGCTGGTTGAGGATCAGTTCCCAGTTGTAGCTGGTTGAGGATCAGTTCCCAGTTGTGAATGGGACGATCCCATGTCTGGGCGATGTTCTGGTGCGCTAACCAGAAGCACTTGCGAACCGCCTCCGCCGTCGGGAACGCGCCTTTGGTCTTGGTGGCCTTGCGTAACTGGCGGTTGTAAGCCTCAATCGGGTTGGTGGTGTAGATCAAGCGCCGGATTTCGGGTGTGTAGGCAAACATGGTTGCCAACGCTTCCCAGTGGTTCTCCCACGAGCGTACCGCCAGGGCATACTTGTCGCTCCAGTGTTCACTCAGTTGCAGCAGCGCCATCTCAGCCGCCTCACGGGTCGGCGACTGGTAGATGGCCTTCAAGTCCGCCGTAAACGCCTTGCGGTCTTTCTGGGTGACATATTTGAGGCTGTAACGCACCTGATGCACCAGGCAGCGCTGGACTTCCGTCTGGGGGAAGACGGCTTCCAGGGCATCCTCAAAGCCGCTCAACCCATCCACACAGGCGATAAACACGTTCTGCACACCCCGGTTCTTCAGTTCCGTGATGACATTGAGCCAGAAGCTGCTGCCTTCCGCACCGTCGCCGACCCAATGTCCCAATACGTCTTTCCTGCCTTCCAGGTCAATCCCCATCACCAGATACACGGCGACATTCACGATCTTGTGCTCGCGCTTGAGCTTGACGTGGATGGCATCCAGCCACCAGATCGCCCACTGGCTCGCCAGCGGGCGGCTCTGCCAGGCTTCCACCAGCGGCAGCACCTTGTCCGTGATCTTGCTGACGGTTTCCGGGCTGGTCTCGATCCCATACATGTCCTGCAAGGCACTCTGGATGTCGCGCACGGTCATGCCGCGCGCGTACATGGCGATGATTTTGTCTTCCAGTTCACTGCTGCTGGTCTCGTATTTGCGCAGCGCCTGCGGCTCGAAGCTGCCGTTGCGGTCGCGCGGCACGCGCACCTCGACTTCACCGCTGCTGGTCTTCACCCGGCGCGTGCGCTTGCCATTGCGACTATTGCCGCTGTTGCGCCCTTTGGCCTCATATGGCTCGTAACCCAGATGGGCACTCATCTCGCCTTCCAGCATCGCCGTTAGCGTCTTGCCGAACAGCCGGGCAAACACCCCATCTTTGCCGGTCAAGTCGTCGATGCTCTTGGCCTTTGCCAGTTCTGCCAGGACGGTTTCGACATCCGGCAGGTGCGGCAGGGTCGGTTTTGGGGTATCCTGGTTGTTGTTCATGGTCGTGTCCTTTCCTCGTTCCTCTATTCTCTACCTGACACGCCATTTACACCATTTATTTTACAGACTC
>QUBZ01000094.1 GCA_014338005.1 Chloroflexota bacterium
TTATCGGTGTTGAAAGTGACGACCGGGATGCCCTCGGCCAGCGCGCTGTTGATGAGCGGCGCCAGCGCATCGGTCGCCACCGACGAAATCGCCAGCCCGTCCACGCCCGCCGCGATCAGGCTTTCCAGTTCGGCCACTTGTTCTTCGGCATTTGCGCCCACCGGCCCGACGAACTGCACGTCTGCCGTCGCGCCCAGTTCGGCGGCGGCTTTCTCCACGCCGGCCTTGATCTGCGGCGCGAACTCGTTGGATACGTCATGATACGACACGCGAATCACCAGTGGCTCGCCGTTGGCGACCTTCTGCGCGATCCGCTCGGCCAGTTGGAAGCCGTCCTGAGCATGGGCAAGGGGCGCAACCATCAACAGGACGAGCGCCGCCAGCAAAACGAATACCAAACGATTCTTCTGCATACTGCGTTTCTCCTTAATATTTATCAAGACGACGTAAAACGTCGGCCAACCTTTTGAGAGCATAAACGATTTTGTGTGAGGTGACGATTAAATTCCACCACCCTTTCAATCTTGTTATCTCGGTTATCTAGCGCGAACGGCGGCTGCGCGTCCATTTGTCAATGCCTACTGCCAGGATGATAACCAAGCCGATGATAGTCGTCTGCCAGAAGGGGGAGATGTTCAGCAGCACCAGGCCGTTCCGCAGCACGCCGATAATCAACACGCCCAGAATCGTCCCCAAGATCGAACCCTCGCCGCCGGAAAGCGACGCGCCGCCTACGATCACCGCCGCGATTACGTCCAGTTCCAGCCCGGAGCCGGTGCGGCCGGCCTGACCGCTGGGCAAAAACGCCAGGCTGAGGATGCCGGCCAGCGCGCTGAGGAAACCCATGATGACGAACGCCCAGATTTTAATCCAATAGACTTTGATGCCGGATACCCGTGCGGCCTTCTGGCTGCCGCCGACGGCGTAAGTCTGGAAGCCGAAAACCGTCCGCGACAGCAGCAGCCAGCCCAGAACGGCAACGATGATAAAAAAGATCAGCTGCATGGGGATGGCCCCGAACAACTGGCCCTGCCCCAGAAAATAAAACTGCTGCGCCACCTCTGGCCGCACGCCGAACGATTCGTTAATCGTCACCGGCTGGCCGTCGGTGATGAGCAGCGCCACGCCGCGCGCCACGCTTAACATACCCAGCGTGGTGATGAAAGATGGCAGTTTGCCATAGGTGGAAAGCCAGCCGTTGATGAAACCGACCAAGCTGCCGATCAGCAGCCCCGCCGCCAGCGAAGGCAGCAGCAGCCATCCTTCCGTGAGCAGGATGCCGGTCATCAGCCCGGACAGTGCGTAGATCGAGCCGATGGACAGGTCAATCTCCGCGCTGATGATGACGAAGGTCATGCCCATGCCCATAATGCCCAGCAGCGACACCTGCCGCCCGATGTTGAGCAGGTTGCGGGGGGTGGGGAAGACGTCCGGTTTGACAATGGCAAGGAAGACGCACATCACCACCAGCGCGATGAACACGCCGGTTTCCCGCGCCGATACAAACCGACGCAGCCGCGCAGCGGTCACCGCGCCCTGGCCGGCCTGGTCGAGTGTTGAAGCTTTTTCCGCCAAAAGTGAATCTCCCTTCGGGCCGCATTGATTTCTATAGCGGATTGTAACCTACGAATCGGCATTCGTCTCGTTAAGGCCGATTCGCCTGGCCTTTTCGATCATGGCTTCCGCCACGCGGCGGATGTCGGCGCGGTCGGCCTCGGTGGCGGTCGCCACCATCGCCGTCACCAGCTCGTCGCAGCGCGCGCGCAGGCTTTCCAGTTCCGGCACACGCCCCGGCAGTTTTTCGTACAGCTTGCCGTGCCAGTAGCTGCCGTAATGGGCGTGAATGGTTTCGTCCGCCCAGTCGAACTCCATATCGTGCTGGCTGACCGCATCGCCATAGGCGGCGAAGGCTGCCGCGCGCTGGTTCTTTTTGCCGATGTTTTTCGTCTCGAAGTAAAACAGCATCCCCAGGCGGATGATCGGGTCCTGGCCGTAGGCGCTGTCGTAGATGTACGTGCCGAGCGGAATCTCCGCCGGCTCAAAACCCCAGGCGCGCAGCCGGTCCAGCCCCATGCGGGTATGCCGGCTTTCGTCATACGTCCAGCGCGCCGCATCGTAGATGAACTCCCAATCCAGATCATCGGCGAAGGCGTGTAAAATCGCGCCGCCGGTTTCCACCGCCCAGGCTTCGTTGATGTGGCTGACGGCGCTGCGGAGCTGCAGCATCAGGCCGTCGCCATAGGGGAAGTCCTTGTCCACCACATCCGGCCAGTAAAAACGGCACAGATGAAACTGCGGGTCGCGGGCGGGTTTGTGCGCCAGTTCAAACGGCCTGCGCCCCGGCAGTTCGACGGGCGTTTCGGCGGGGTGCGGCGGTTCGAGCGTCAGCCCGCCGGCGGCTTCCAGCGCCGCCGCCAGGGCGTGCGTCCAGGCTTCCGCCTCGACCAGTTTTTCCGGCGCGGCGGCCAGCAGGCGGTCGGCGAAGGCCGTCAGTTCGGCGATCTGTTCCGTTTTTTCCCGCACTGCCAGCCCCAGAAAACGCAGCGTCGGGCCATCGGCCAGCTCGTCACCATATTCCAGATAGTCGGCGTAGGCTTCCAGCAGCGCCGGTTTAAATACCCGCGCCAGGGACAGAATCAGCGCCTCGGCGCTCGGCGCGTGGATGGCCTGCTCGAACACCTCGATCACCGGCGCATCGTCGCCGCGTTCGATCAGGCGGCTGGGGTAGCGCAGTTCAAAAACCCGGTCGCGCAGGGCATTGGCCGTCATGGCGTCCTGCCAGGACAGGCGCGGCAGGATAGTTTTTACGTCCAGGTCGGCGATGCCCGCCAGCCAGCCAGATTGAGCGATAATGAGCGCCCGCTCGCAGAAGAAAAACCGTTTGAGGATGCGCGCTGTGTCCATACGCATCCAGCGCGCGCGGGACTGCTGGCCGGGCAAATAGGCTGTTTCTACCATAATTCCTCGCTGCCTCGTTAAACTCTAATCAAAAAGCCCTCACTCACCATCATGATCTGCCGCCCAGGACGGCGGCGACACATAATCATAAACATCGCCGGTTAAGCCGCCGGACTTGCCGCGTTTGACGTTCACCGACAGGCGAAAATGGCTGCCGCCCACCCACATATCCGACATTTCGATAGGCGAACCATCGCTTAAATAGGCAATCTGCTGCATGTACATCACCGGCTCGCAGGGCTGGATGTGCAGCAGGCCGGCCAGTTCTTCGTCGGCGACCTGCGCCTCAAAATACCGGCTGCCCCAATCCAGTTCCAGATGATACCGTTTTTCCAGTGTCTCGAACAAACGCTCCTGGCTGAAGTCCACCGCCTCGATGCCGGGGCAGCGGTCGTAAACCACGTAGTTGTGCAGCAAAACGTGTGTGACCCCGGCCACGATACGCAGCCGTTTGAGGCACAGCGCCCGCGCGCCCGCCGGCAGCGCCAGCAGCGAGGCGATCCGCTGCGGCGGTACAGCCAGCGTTTGTTCCAGCACGCGGGTTTCAAAGGGGATGTTTTTCTGAATCAGATCGTCGGAGAAGGTGAGCAGGCGTTCCGCCAGCGGCTGCTCCAGCGTCCGGGACGAAACAAACGTCCCCCGGCCATGAATTTGCAGCAGCAGGCCGTCTTCAGTCAGTTGGGCGATGGCTTTTCGCACCGTCCCCCGGCTGACCTTCAGATGCGCCGCCAGGTCGGTTTCAGCCGGCAGCTTAAAATGTTCCGGCCACGCGCCGCCGGTAATCTGGCCGCGCATCCACTCCTCGATCTGTTTGTAAATCGGCAGCGGGCCGGTGCGCTCCAGAGCAGGCTGCATAAAAGTTCCTCAAAAAACCGGGCTTAAATTGAGTGAACGTCTATAGACATCTATATACAACTACTGTATCCTGTTTATAGACGTTCGTCAACCGATTGGCCTATGACATTTGTCACAAACTTTCCTTCATAGTAATCTTCGGAGCGATCAAACAACCATGTCTAATTTATCTCCTGCCGACCTGGCCGGTTACATCCAATATACGCTGGTGCGCCCGGACGCTACCCGCGACGAGATGGTGGCGCACCTGGAAACCAGCGCCAAATATCGCTTTCACGCCGCCATGATCTCGATGTGCTGGGTGCCGCTGGCGGTGGATATACTGCGCGGCACGGGCGTCCGCGTGGCGACCTGCATCGGCCTGAGCATGGGTCACGAAAGCCTGCACGCCAAAATCGGCCTGGTGCGCGAGTGCCTGGCGCTGGGCGCGGAGGAAATTGATTACGAGCCAAATATGGGGTTTTTCCTGTCCGGCATGTACGATGCCTTCCAGCAGGAAGCCGCCGAACTGGTGAAAGCCGCCGAAGGCCGCCCGATTAAAGCCATGCTGGAACTGGGTTACATCCGGGAAGACCGCGACCGGCGGCTGGCGGCCCGCCTGCTGGATGAGGCCGGGCTGCCCTGGGTTAAAAACTCCAGCGGCGTGGGGCCAGGTTCAGAGCCGGCCACACCGGAAAATATCCGCCTGCTGCGAGAAACCGTTAGCGCGCGCTGCCAGGTGAAAGCCTCCGGCAAAATCACCGGCTACAAACAGGCATTGGCGTTGATCGAAGCGGGAGCGGCGCTGCTGGGGACCAGCGCGGGCGCGGCCATCGTCGCCGGCGCGGCAGCCCTGGACAAAGAGGCCGGTTATTAACCCGCCCGGCGCAGCCTATAGCCGCAAATGCACAGATTTTCAGATATTGCTGACTGCGTTGGAGAACAGATTGCCAATCGCCGGGCCGACCAGCGCCACGATAATAATCACGACGGCAGCGACGAGGATGAGAATCAGCGCGTATTCTACCAACCCTTGAGCCTGCTCGCGTGGCCGGTATACCATAATCCAACCCCTGAATCAATCATTCTGTCTTCAGGGTAGACCATTTGTTAAAAATACGTCAAGTTCGGGAGCGTTATGTTAGAAGATACGAACGAATAGGGCGGCTGAGGCCGCCCCATCCTGAGGATTTAGATGAGTGTGATGATGTTGGAGAAGGTATTCCCGATGGTCGGCCCCAGCAGTGCTAAAATCAGTATGACGACCATCGCCACCAGTACGAGGATCAGGGCGTACTCAACAAGTCCCTGACCGTCCTCTTTTGGCCGGTACAACATGATAATGCCCCCTGAATAATGCAGGACGAAAATAAATCCCTTTAAAGAACGTAACATGGGATTAAGTTTCCGTCAATAATCAAGATGTCAATTTTCTGTCAAAAACCGCTCATACTTTTGAAAAAGGTATAGCGTCCAGATGCGCCAGCAGATCGGCCAGCGCCGCTTGAAACGGGGAATCCGCCAGTTCCGGAAGTTCCAGCAGGCGGGACAGCCGGTAGCGGTCGTTGAAGTTGCTGGACTGAATCGCCAGCAGGTTGTGCTGCGCGCCGCTCCGCAGCAGCGAGGGGTATTCCTGCCGGGCATGGTAACGCAGCGCCGCCAGCGCCGCCTCAACCGATGTATCGCGGCCATCCAGGCGGACGCGCAGCGCCTCACGCCAGGCGCGGTCGAAGCCGCCCCGGTCGCCCTGGACGCAGGCAGCCTCCACCAGCCTGTCCATTTGTTGAATCCAGGCTTGCAGTTCAGGATATTGCAGCGCCGGCGGTTTCTGGCCGCGCCGCGTCATCTGTAAGGCCACCCGGAAAGCGCGCCCGTACCGTCGTATCAACCGCATCATCGCCGCCGCGCCCGCCGGATGAACTCAAACCCGGCCACCAGCAGCACGCCGACCTGCACGATCAGGCCGATCGCCAGCCAGGGCGACTGGCGCGTACTGGTCGTCACCACACCCGGCGTTTTGACCAGAGCTTCCCCGGTTACGGCGGCGGCCACGCGCAGCGCATCCGGCGAGGCGGTCGCGGCGGGGGCGTTGGTCGGCGCAACCAGGGCGAACACCTGCGGCACACTGTCAGAAGTGGCAATCGCCAGGACGGTGGGCGGCGCGGGCGTTTCGGTCGGCAGGGGTTCCGGGGTCGGCGTATCGGGCGGCGGCAGCATGGCCGCCGGTTCGGTAGGCGTGGGTGTGGCCGTCTCCGCCGGGGCGGTGGGGGTATAAGTGCCGTCGTGGGGCGGCACAAGGAAAATCGAGCCGATTTCCAGTTCGCGGATGTCGGTTTCCGTCAGGCCGTTAAGCGTCAGCATCTCCGGGATGTCGCCCCAGGTATAACCGTAAATCAGGGCGATGTCCCCCAGCGTATCGCCGGGCTGAACCTCGTGCATGATGTTGCCGTGCGAGTCCAGGCCGGCCACGAACGAGGGCTGTCCGCCGCCACCTCCGCCGGCCTTCACCTGCGGCGGCACGTATTCCGGCCCGCCGGGGTTGCCGAACACCAGCACGAAGGCCGCGCCCCAATCGCTGCGCGCGATGCCGACGCCCACTTCCTTATAGCGCAGGTTCGTCAGGCCGGCATAATGGATGCGGGAATTAACCCAGAAGTTCCAGGCTGCATCCACGCCGGCGTTTGTGCCACCGTAGATGTTCTCGCTGACCTCGGTGGTGGGATAACCAAAAGCTGCCGCCCGGCTGCGCGGCGTCGAGCCGTCCGGGCGAGTGTGCGAGATGCTGCCGGTTTCGGCCATCCACTGCGCCTGGCTTTGCGCGGCAGCCGACAGCGCCCCATTGAGGCTGTAGCCGGGCAGCCCCAGCGACCCGCGCAGATTGTTAATCCGCGCCAGCAGATCGCCCGCTTCGCCCTGTGCGCGCGCCGGGATGGCGGCCAGCGCCAGTATAAAAATCAACACCCATCGGTATCTCATGCGCCCAATTTTAGCACACGCTCAGGCCAGATCAAACGGCCTTGAGCGGCGCTTTCCCACCGTTCCAGGCCGCATCTCGATCTGCCAGCCCGCTCATGTTACGATAGAGGGTGGATGGGTACGACTTGCTGACATTTGCCATATCTGCCTGCTGTCTCCAAAGCCGGGGGAGTGTTAATGACCGATTACACCGAAACGGAAGTCAAACTCTACGTGCCGTACCTGGAAGCGGTGCAGGCGCGGCTGGAAACCATCGGCGCGGCACTGGTTTCGCCGCGTGTTTTTGAGCGCAACGTGCGTTACGACAACGCCGAACGTTCTTTGACGCCCGCCGGAATCGTGCTGCGGCTGCGACAGGATACCCGCGCCCGGCTGACCTATAAAGCCGAAGGTGAGATGCAGCACGGCATCGTCAGCCGCTTTGAAGCCGAGGTAGAAGTCAGCGACTTTGAGGCGATGGAAACGATTCTCGGCAGACTGGGTTATACCCCATATATGGTCTACGAAAAATACCGCACTACCTACGAACTCGACGGCGCGGAAATCGTGCTGGACGAAATGCCCTACGGCAATTTTGTGGAAATTGAAGGTGATGAAGATACGATAGAAAAGGTGATTAACCGGTTAGGTTTACAGCAGGCGGCGCGTTATGATGGCAGTTATGCCGTACTGTTCGAGCGCGTGCGCCGCGCATTGGGCCTGACGTTCACCGACCTGACGTTTGCCAATTTTAAGGACGTGGACGTGCCTGAAAGCGCGTTTCTTAATGCGTAATTGAACCGCCAGGACACAGAGGACGCCAGGAAATCATTCGATCATAATCTGGCGCTCCTGGCGGTTAATCAAAGGAGTCTTCATTTATGTCCGCAGCAGAAGCTCCGAAAGTCAAACAGCCGCAGGAGCGAAAAGAGCAGTTTACCACCTCGTCTGGTATTCCCTTAAAACGTGCGTTTAAGCCGGAGGATGCGCCGGCGGATTATGAAACCGCCCTGGGCGACCCCGGCCAGTACCCCTTCACGCGCGGCGTGCAGCCGACCATGTACCGGGGCAGGTTGTGGACGATGCGCCAGTATGCCGGTTATGCCACCGCCGAAGAATCCAACGCGCGCTACCGCTTTTTGCTGGAACAGGGGCAAACCGGGCTGTCGGTGGCTTTCGATCTGCCGACGCAGATCGGCTACGACGCCGACGACCCGATGGCGCTGGGCGAAGTCGGCAAAGTGGGCGTCAGCATCAGCAGCCTTCACGACATGGCGCGGCTGTTCGAGGGCATCCCGCTGGATAAAGTCTCCACCAGCATGACTATCAACGCGCCGGCGGCTGTTCTGCTGGCGATGTATATCGCGGTCGCCAAACGCCAGGGCGTGAGCGAAAACCAACTGCGCGGCACGGTGCAGAACGACATCCTCAAGGAATACCTGGCGCGCGGCACGTACATCTTCCCGCCCGCGCCGTCCATGCGCCTCATCACCGACCTGTTTGCCTACTGCAAAACCAACGTGCCGCATTGGAACACCATCAGCATCAGCGGTTACCACATCCGGGAAGCCGGCAGCACCGCCGCGCAGGAGGTGGCCTTCACGCTGGCGAACGGCATCGCTTACGTGCAGGCAGCCATTGACGCCGGGCTGGACGTGGACGACTTCGCGCCGCAGCTTTCGTTTTTCTTCAACGCGCACAACCAATTCCTGGAAGAAGTCGCTAAGTTCCGCGCGGCGCGCCGCCTGTGGGCCAAAATCATGCGCGAACGCTTCGGCGCGACGAACCCGCGCTCCTGGCAGCTGAAGTTCCATACCCAGACCGGCGGCAGCACGCTCACCGCGCAGCAGCCGGAAAACAACATCGTGCGGGTGGCGCTGCAAGCATTGGCGGCGGTGCTGGGCGGCACGCAGTCGCTGCACACCAACAGCATGGACGAGGCGCTGGCGCTGCCGACCGAAAAAGCTGTCCAGGTGGCGCTGCGGACGCAGCAGATCATCGCCTACGAAACCGGCGTGGCCGATACGGTTGACCCGCTGGCGGGCAGCTACGCGGTCGAACATCTGACCGACGAAATCCAGAAACGCGCCGAAGCCTACATCCGGCAGATTGACGACTTCGGTGGCGCACTGGCGGCCATCGAAAATGGCTTCATCAACCGCGAAATCCAGGACGCGGCCTATGCCTACCTGCGCGCGGTCGAAAGCGGCGAGCAAATCATCGTCGGCGTTAACCAGTTCACCGCCGAGGAAGACCACCATCCTGACCTGCTGCGGGTAGACCCGGCCATCGAGCAGGCGCAGCGCCAGAAGTTGGCCGACCTGCGCGCGAGGCGCGATAATGTTAAAGTGGCCGAACTGCGCGGCCAGCTTGAAAACGCCGCACGCGGCAGGGAAAACCTGATGCCGCTGTTCGTGACGTGTGTCGAAAACGATGTGACGCTGGGCGAAATCTGCCATACGCTGCGCGGGGTGTTCGGGGAATACCGCCCGAACGTGAGCATTTAGGGGAGAAAAAGCGCAGTGCGGCAAAAACCGTAGGGAATTCTCATAAAGGTGCGCCTGTGTATGCGCCCCGCCAAATGATAGGATGACGATAAAACCCGATGAGCGAAATGAACCGCCGCGCGGCGCTCGTCACCGGCGCCAGCCGCCGCATCGGTATTGGCGCGGCAGTTTGCCGGGCGCTGGCGGCACAGGGTATGGACGTATTTTTCACCACCTGGCGCGCCTATGACCAGACCATGCCCTGGGGCGAAGACGCTGACGCCCCGGCGCTGCTGGCCGACGAACTGCGCGCATTGGGCGCGCGCGGCGCCTACCTGGAAGCCGACCTCAGCCAGCCGGAGACGCCCGCGAAAATCATGGATGCCGCCGAAGCCGCCCTGGGTGGGATTTCTGTGCTGGTGAACAACGCCACCTATTCGGTCAACGGCGGCTGGCAGGAACTGGACGCCGCCGCGTTGGATGTGCATTATGCCGTCAACATGCGCGGCGCGTTTGTGCTGAGCGTCGAGTTCGCCCGGCGCTTCCGGGGCGGGGACGGCGGGCGCATCATCAACCTGACTTCCGGCCAGGGATTGGGGCCGATGCCGGACGAGCTGGCCTATGCCGCCACCAAAGGCGCGGTCGAAGCCTTCACCGTGTCGCTGGCGGCGGGGCTGGCGCACAAACGTATCACGGTGAACGCGGTAGACCCCGGCCCGACCGATACCGGCTGGATGAGCGATGACCTGAAAGCCTGGGTGCTGGAACATTCGCCGCAGGGGCGGCTCGGCCAGCCGGAGGACGCCGCGCGGCTGATCGCGTTTCTGGCAGGCGAAGACGCCGGCTGGATCACCGGCCAGGTGATTCACGCCAATGGGGGATTTCGCCCCTAATCAAATCAGAGCTTGTTAAAGTTATGTTAAAATCAGCCGCCCCCTAGCCGGATATGATGGTTATCACCCGCTTTTGTAAACAATCGTTATGTTGTTCGTTTTCCCGGCCTGATATGCTGTAAACAGCCGCCCCGCCGGGCCGGCATTCGTTGTTGAAAGCCGAGTTTTTCCGGGTTAAAAATCATCATGTCTGTTCATAACCACCTTCAACTGACCGGTAGAGAACTGGTGCTGCGAACGCTGCGCCACGAGTCCGTACCGCTGATTCCCTGGGTGCCGTTCGCCGGCGTTCATGCCGGGCGGCTGAAAGGGTACAGCGCGCAGGAAGTGCTGACCGATGAAAACAAGCTGGTCGAATCACTGGTAGAAGCCAACCGCCTCTACAGCCCGGACGGCCAGCCGGTGCTGTTCGACCTGCAAATCGAGGCTGAAATCCTGGGCTGCGACCTGCTGTGGGCGGAAAAAGCGCCGCCGTCGGTGGCCTCGCATCCCCTGGCGGACGACCCGACCATCCCGACCCGGCTGCCGGAAAAAAGCGACGGGCGGCTGCCGCTGGTGCTGAACGCCATGCGCCGTGTGAAAGCGGCGGTGGGCGACCATACCGCGCTGTACGGGCTGGTGTGCGGGCCGTTCACGCTGGCTTCGCACCTGCGCGGGACGGAAATTTTCATGGACATGATGCTGAATCCCGATCTGGTGCATGAACTGACGGCCTATACGCTGAAGGTCAGCCGCCGTATGGCCGAACTGTACATCGAAGCCGGGATGGACGTGATCGCCATTGTAGACCCGATGGTGTCGCAGATCGGGCCGAAGCACTTCGTCGAATTTTTTTCGGCGGCTTTCACCGGGCTTTACGGCTTCCTGCGCGGCCAGAACGTGCCATCCTCGTTTTTTGTGTGCGGCGACGCCACCAAAAACATCGAGCCGATGTGCCAGACCGGGCCGGACTGCATTTCGATTGATGAGAATATCAACCTGTCCGCCGCCAAAACCATCACCGACCGTTATAATATCACCCTGGGTGGCAATATCCCGCTGACAACCGTCATGCTGCTTGGCACACAGCAGGATAATATGAAGTTCGCGCTTGATCTGCTGGACAGCGTGGACACGCACAACCTGATCGTTTCGCCCGGCTGCGATATGCCCTACGACGTGCCGCCGGAAAATACCATCGGCATTGGGGAGGCGCTGCGGAATACCGCCCAGGTGCGCGCCATGCTGGCGAATTATCACACCCCAGAGCTGTTTGATATTGAGGTGGAACTGCCGGATTACGCCCACCTGGAAAAACCGCTCATCGAAGTCTTCACGCTGGACTCAGACTCCTGCGCGGCCTGCATGTATATGCTGGGCGCAGCGGCGCGCGGCGCGAACGAACTGGCCGGGCTGGTTGATCTGGTGGAGTACAAGTTCACCGAGCGGGAGAACGTGGCGCGCTGCAAAAAACTGGGCGTCAAAAACCTGCCCAGCATCTACATCAACGGCGAACTGGCCTTTTCTTCGATCATCCCCAGCGCGCAGGAACTGCGGGCGGCGCTTGAAAAATATCTGCGGCAGTGAGGAACGCGATACATGCAGTTACACTTGGTAGGCGGGTTTTTGGGCAGCGGCAAAACGACGGCTATCGCGGCGGCGGCGCGCCTTTTGATGGAAAAAGGCAAGCGCGTTGGCGTCGTGACCAACGACCAGGGGCGTTATCTGGTGGATACGGCTTTTTTCCGCCTGGGGGACGTGCCGGCGGTCGAAGTGACCGGCGGCTGTTTTTGCTGCAATTATGATGATCTGGACGCCCGCCTGACGCAGTTGGTCGAGTCCTACCGGCCCGACGTGGTATTTGCCGAGTCGGTCGGCTCGTGCGCCGACCTGGTGGCGACGGTACTCAAACCGCTGCTGGAACTACGCCATGCCCCCGCCAGCTTGTCGGTTTTCGCCGACGCGCGCCTGCTGCGTTTTCGGCTGTTGGGCCATACCCTGCCGTTCAGCGAGGACATCCTGTATATCTTCGATAAACAGATCGAGGAGGCCGGCCTGCTGGTGGTCAACAAAACCGACCTGCTGACCCCGGACGAACGCCGGGAAGTCGAGGCGCTGGTTCGGGCAGCCTACCCGTTTAAAAGCCTGCGGCTGCAAAATTCGCTCGATAAGGCCCAGGTGGCGGCCTGGGTGGGGTCGCTGCGCGTCAACGGGATCGCCGCCGCGCCTTCACCCGCGATAGATTACCGCCGCTACGGCCAGGGCGAGGCGGAACTCGCCTGGCTTGACCAGCGTATCACGCTGGAAGTGCCGCCGGGACAGGGACAGGCCGCCGTCAGCCGGTTTATCGAAGTCATCCTGGAGCGGCTGGCCGCGCTGGACGCAACCGTCGCACATCTCAAATTCGCCCTGGACGGCGGCGCGAAAATCAGCATCACCGCCGGGGACGAAAACAACCGGCGTCCGATCGTCCCCGACCTGCCCGACCGGCGCATCGGCCTGCTGGTAAACGCGCGGGTGCAAACCGGCGCGGATTTGCTGCGCGCCGCCGTCGCCGAAGCCGCGCAGCGCGTCGCCGAGATGCCCGGCGTGTCGGTCGTGCTGAGTCCGGCAGACGCTTTCCACCCCGGCTTCCCCACCCCAACCTACCGGATGGATTAAAAAACTGCCGTCAGCCGATTCTATCCGCGACAAAAAACACAGCACCCGACTGTTAATTAACAAATTTTCGGCATCTGTGTGGGTATTATATTTTATAATTAAAGGTATCTTATTTCTTCCAGGGGAGTTTTGGCTTTGTCTGAATTATACCTTCAGCCCAACGAAGATAGCTTACCTATGCGCCAGAGCCAGGATTATGCCAGGGATAAACTCACCATTCTCCGAGGTTACGTTCATCGCTTCGTCACATCTATGCGAGACAAACGATGGAGGGCGCTGTTTTTCATTGATCTGATGGCCGGGCCGGGCAAAAACAAGTTTGAGCCGAGCGGCGCAGTCATGCTTGGTTCGCCCTTAATCGCCCTAACTGCACAATACTCGTTCACGCACTACCGATTTGTTGAAATTGATCCCCACTACGCCGACGCCCTCAATAAACGAGTATCGGCGAGCGAAAGACGCGATGCCGTCAAAGTTATCAAGGGAAATTGTAACGAGGTAGTTGACAAGATTGTTGAGGAAATTCGCGCGCTGGACAAGCCGTATATCCCTGATAGTTGGCACTGTCTGAGCCTCGCTTTCCTTGATCCAGAAGGCCTGGAATTAAACTGGGAGACGGTCAGAAACCTTGGGCAAATGAAACGCATGGATTTAATCATCAATTTCTCGACCAGTGGCTTTACACGCAATGTTGAGCAGCTGATTGAGAAAGAGACCAGTACCCGAATCGACTCCTTCTTTGGAACGCCAGAATGGAAAGATGTCTATCGCAAGGTCGCAGACAAAGACGGCTCCCATGTTCGGAGAGAGATGCTCGATTTTTATAAGAAAAGGCTGGCAGCTCTGGGTTATACCATTCACCCGGAAGAAAGGACATTTCATAACCGCAACAATACCCAGATTTACACATTGATATTTGCCAGCAAGCACGATCTGGGCAATGATTTCTGGAGCGGGGCGATTCAGGAAGTCAGCCAGCCAAAGCTGCTGTAAACACGAATCGTTCGGCAGCCGGCAGTTCATGAACCCGTTCTACGCCGGGCTGCGGAAACAGCTCCCGGCGGGGCTGCCATTTCAGATTGCCCTTAAAGAACACCGGGATATGAAGTTCATCCAGAATGTCCAGCAGCGAGCTGACCCATTCGGGTTTGGGCTGAAATATCTTGCGTCCATTGGAGGCCGCGCCAATGATCGCCCACTCGAACGGCAGGCGGTCGTGGGTTTTCAGCCAGGCATCAAACACAGGCGCGACATCGAACCAGAGTGGTTCGATGCTCATAAACCGGATGTCGGCCTGTATCAACATCATATGGCGCAGATAAGCCATCAGCGCCCGCGCGCCGCCCTCAGGCTTCATCAGGTGTCCGGCGGGCAAACTGACTCCCACCCACACATTCGAGGGAAACGGGTTGAAATCCGGCAGCCGAACCGGGTATTTACTCAAGGTCTGGAAAGTGTGCCAATCCGCCTGGCGCATGACGTTCATCACCTGGCGAATCTGGTCTTCACTAACCCAATGACCGAAAAGATCGGACATACTGCCAACAAAGATTCCGGCTGGCGTTTTAAGACGGAGCGGTTCTTTTAATGCCTGAGGCCGCCAGTAATGATGCGCGAACCCCTGCTTATAACCGCCAGATGCCAATCGTTCGGCAATTGTTTTGGCATAACACTCTGTCACCGAGCCATCGGGCATTTTCCAGGTGCAGCCATGCAAGCAGCCCCCTACCGGATTCCATGTATATCCCGGCAGTTCTACGAATTGACCATCTACGCTTTTTTTTATCCGCGTCCACTCAATGCCTTTGGGCGGCTTCTGTTTATTCATTTTTCTAATCTCGCTAAACATAAACCTTATTATAGAACACTTGGTCACAAGCGCGCCAATGGACTTTTTATATATATCCTGCGCTGCCTGCCCGTTATCCCCCTGCCAGCGCCAGCAAATAGCCCAGGCGCAGCGCCGCCCGCTCCACCAGTTCCGGCGCGCGGCGCAGGGCATCGTCCAGCGGCATCGGCCCGGTAACGATGGGCAGCACGGCCTGGAGTCCGGCCTCGTGCAGCAGACCGTCGTCGGCATTCAGGCCGCCCACCAGCGCCACCGTCGGCACGCCCGCCGCCCGCGCCCGCCGCGCTACGCCAATCGGCCCTTTACCGTAAACCGTCTGCTCGTCCATGCGCCCTTCGCCGGTGATGACCAGCCGCGCGCCGCGCAGGTGTTCGTCAAACCCGCGCCGGTCGAGGATGAGGTCTATGCCGGACTCGATGCGCCCGCCCAGGACGGCCATCAGCCCGGCGCTGAGCGCCCCCGCCGCGCCGCCGCCGGGTGTTTCCAGCACATCCACGCCTAGTTGATCACGCACCTTCGTAAAAAAGTGGCGCAGCCCGGCTTCCAGCACGCGGACTTCGTGCGGCCCGGCGCCCTTCTGCGGCCCAAAAACCGCCGCCGCGCCGGTTTCGCCGGTGGTCGGGTTCTCGACATCCGAAGCGATGATGACCTCAACTGCGCGCCAGCGGGTATCCAGGCCGGAAACATCAATTGTATATACGCTGCTCAGGCTGCCCCCGCCGGGCGGCACGTCCTGGCCGTAGGCATCCAGCAGCCGCACGCCCAACGCCTGCAAACAGCCCGCGCCGCCGTCTACAGTGGCGCTGCCGCCCATGCCGACGATCACCCGGCGCGCGCCGGCCTCCAGGGCCGCCTGCATCAACTGGCCTGTGCCGTAGGTGGTCGTCACCAGCGGGTTGAGTTCGCCGGGGCGCAGCAGCTCCAACCCCGACGCCAGCGCCATTTCGATCACCGCCGTTTCGCCGTCCGGCAGCAGCCCGAAGGCCGCCACGACCGGACGCCGGAGTGGATTTAAAACAGAAACGTTGATACGCTGCCCACCGCCTGCCAGAAAAGCGTCCAGCGTGCCGTTGCCACCGTCGGCAACCGGCAGAAAAACCAGTTCGGCATCCAGGCCGGAGCGCCGCAAACCGCGCCCGATGGCTTCGGCGGCGGCGGTCGCGCTCAGGCTGTGTTTAAACGCGCCAGGGGCGATCAGAATTTTCATTATGGAGACATCCTTTTGCGGGCGAGGCGTGCCTCGCCTTTGCTCAGCACTCGCTTCACCCCGCCGCCCACATCAGATCGGTGATGCTGCCTTCCTGGTGAGTGGTGATCTGTATTGGATTGCGCCCGTCCCGCCCTACGATGTATACCTGCGGCACAGTTCTGCCGGCCTGGCCGCCATCCACGTAGGCGATGAAGGTTTCGTCCGGGCTGATGGCCGGCTGTGGGTAAAAGTTGCTGCCCTCAACCACCGCCAGCGACGAGCCGGTGCGTTCGTCCTGCAACCATACATCCCGTTCGGTCGCCAGCAGCAGGTAGCTGCCCCGGCTGCTCCAGCGCAGGCTGCGGGCGAACACCTGGATGCCGCGTATCTCCTGCGGGCGGTCGAGCGCCGCCGTGTTGATTTCGTACACCGCGCCGCCGATCTGCCCGGTGCGGCTGTCGCGCTGGGCTTTCAGGTAAAGCAGCCGGTCGGCGGTCGGGTGGTGGGCGGGGCTGAGGTTCGGCCCGAAGCCGGTGGCCGGAATCAGCCCCGGATACAGGCTGCCATCGGCCAGGTTGACGGCAGAAATGGCCCCGGCGCTAAAAAACAGGATATTTTTCGCCGGATTCCAGGCCAGGCCGTACAGCCGAGTTTCTTCCAACTGGACGATCTGGCGCTGGTTGTTGCCGGTCGGACACTGGCCGCTGCCGGCGAAATCGGCGACATAAATGCCCAGCACGCCGTCGGGCGTTTGCGAGGCGGCGAAGGCCAGCGTTTGCCCATCGAAGCTCCAGGTGGGGTCTACTACCCGCGAGAAACCCAGGCACGATACCTGCTGCGTGTACGAACCGTCCGGGCTGCTGACGAACACTTCGCGGGCGCTGCCGCTGCCCTGCGCCACATAGGCCAGCAGGCTTCCGTCCGGCGAGACGCTTAAATCCGACGGCGCGCCCCCTACGCGAATCAGCTCCTCGAACGAGCCGTCCGGCAGCAGCCGCACGATGGAATCGCCGTTAAAGACGTAAAAAATCATCCCGCTGCCGGCGCTTCCGGGCGGTGTGGCCGGGGGCGGCGTGGCGCCGGTCTGAACGTCTGCCTCCGGCATGGGCGTCCAGGTGGGCGGCAGCGTGGGCGGACGGTTGGCGTCCGCCGTCGCAGCAGCGGCGCTGGCGGTGGCCGCGTCGTTGGTGGCAATCGCATTCAGGTCAATCAGCGTCGGCACTACTTCCGGTTCCGAACTGGACTGGCAGGCCGCCAGCAGGAACAGCACCATCATCCAGGCGAATCGTTTCATCGGGGTTTTCAGCCTTTCGATCATGCCTGTTATTATAGAACGGCTATAATAAACGCACACACGGTTTGAACGAAGGAGAGCGAAAACGATGAACGCCGATACCGCCTATGCAATAGTCGAACGCGGCGGCCTGATGGCCGGGATGCGTGGATACTTCCCGCCGGACAACACCCTGCGCGTGACCGGCGTTCTGATGCGCGAAGGCATCAACGTTTTTGAACTGACTATGAATTCCGACCGCGCCGTCGAAGCCATGCAGGCCGCCAAACGCGAATATGGCGATGCCGCCTGCGTAGGCATGGGGACGGTGCTGGACGCCGAAACCGCCCGCCGCGTGCTGGACGCCGGCGCGGATTTTATCGTTTCGCCGGCCTTCAGCCCGGAGGTCGTGCGCGCCGCTCAGGCGGCGGGCGTGCTGGTGGCGCCGGGGGTCATCACGCCGACTGAATGCGTGGATGCCTGGGCGATGGGCGTCAAGCTGCTGAAGATTTTCCCAATTGGCCCGCTGGGGCTGGATTATTTCAAAACCATTCGCGGGCCGCTCGACCACATCAAATTTATGTGCAACGGCGGCACGAACGACGTGACGGTGCGGCAGTTCATGGAAGCCGGCGCGGTGGCCTGCGGCATGGCGAACTGGCTGACCGGCGACGGCCATATGCCGCTGGAGACTATCGGCCAGCGCGCGCGCCTGCTGCGGCAGGTAGTGGCGGAGGTTCGCAGCGGGGTAAAAGCCGGCATGACGGTCTAGTCTAGTACGGGGCGGCATGGATTTAGTCTCCATGATTTGACCTGACAGCCGCCGGATTCTCGCGGTCAAACGTCCACCGCGCCGGATTATTGAGGATGTACGCACAGATGGCGCTAAAATCGCGCGCGTTACGGATGACATGTTCGTAATAATTGCGCTGCCACACCGGCGCGCTGGCTGTGCTGCGGAGAATGTTGATGCGTTTTGTTGTAATGGATTTGAATCCTGCAACCAACGAACCCAATGATCTCGGCTGTCGTTTTAAAGAACTGCTGTTGTCTGATGGGGCATTTTGTAGAGGCGCACGGCCGTGCGCCCCTACGTCACGTATTATCACGATGGCATGAAAATGATTGGGCATAACCACAAACTCGCCCAATTCCACTTCTGGCCGAATGGTTTCCGTCCGCAGCCATTCCTTCTGCACCACCGTCCCATATTCATTCAGCTGCACTTCACCGCCATCATCAATATCGCCAAACAAACACTGCCGCTGATGAACGCATAAGGTGATGAAATACGCGCCGTTCTGTGTGTAATCATAATCCGGCAGACGAATAGAATGGCGGTGATGGTTGTCAGGATTGAATTTCATCAGATTCGGCGCAGGAAACCACCTGCTTCAGCGGGTGGAGGAATGCGCCTTCGCTCCTTTCAATCTCTGACACTACCAAATTCAAGGCCTTGAAATATACGATGGTTTGAGTTATACTTAGGGCATGAAATTGGTTGCTCAGGTCAAACTTCAGCCGACGCCCGAACAACG
>QUBZ01000095.1 GCA_014338005.1 Chloroflexota bacterium
CTTAAGGGGTTTGGGTGACAAGGTCTGCAAAACAGAACAGGGGGCTTAAGCCCCCTGTCTCATTCGCAGGGGCGCCCCGGTATGGTCGCCCCGCGCGTCCCTATGCCGGTACGATGATCTCGGTCTGTTTGCCGGAACGCACGAACTGAACCGCCACGCGCAGCGTTTCCAACCCGTCCTGGCCGGTGACGGTCGGCGGGCGGCTGTCGCGCACGGCGGCCACAAAGTCGGACAGTTCGGCGGCCAGCGGCTCGTGGCGCTGGACGCGGATGCCGATGATATTACCTTCGCTTACGCCGCGCAGGATGCTGAGCGTATCCCACTGGCTGGGCGCGCTTTCGTTTTCGTAGAAGAATAACTCCTGCGACAGCAGATCGCAGCGGAACATGCCGCGCGCGCCGGTCACGGTCAGCCGGCGGATTTTCGTCGGCGTGATCCAGTTCACGTCCAGCACACCCACCGCGCCGCCTTTAAAGCGAACCAGGCCGTTGAACATATCTTCCCGGTCGGAGTTGATGCTCTGGAGCGTTTCGCCGTACAGCCGGGTGATCGGCTCGTCAATCAGGTAGCGCAGCAGATCAATATCGTGCGAGGCCAGGTCAATCACCACCCCGGCGTCCTGGATGCGCGTTGGGTAGGGGCTAAGCCGCTCGGCATGGATTTTATAAATGCGCCCGGCCATGCCTTCCCGCAGGCGGCGGCGCAGTTCCATCACGGCGGGGTTAAAACGTTCGATATGCCCCACCGCCAGCACGACACCCTGCCGCTGCGCCTGCGCGATCAGGTCTTCGGCCTGTTCGGGGGTGCTGGCGATAGGTTTTTCGATCAGCACATGGACGCCGCGCCCGATCAGCTCGCTGGCGAACTCGTGGTGCAGGCTGGTCGGTACGGCCAGCGATACCAGATCAGGCTGCTGCTCGTCCAGCAGTTTGAGATAGTCGGCATAATCCGGCGCGCTGTAGCTGCTGCCGACTTTCGCGGCGGCCTGGGCGTTTTTGTCCGCCACGCCCACCAGCTGCACGCCGTCCAGTTCGCGGTAAACGCGGGCGTGGTTGCGTCCCATGCTGCCCACGCCGATCACAGCGGCTTTTAACATACGGCGTTTACCTCCTGCACCACATAATCCAGTTCTTCGTCGGTCAGCCCCGGATAAACCGGCAGGCTGAAAACCTGCTGCGTGGCCTTCTCCGTCTCCGGCAGATGCACGTCCTGGTAGCCGCCCATCTGCTGGAAGACCGGCTGCCGGTGGATGGGCAGCGGGTAATACACTCGCACGCCGATGCCGCGCTCGTTGAGGCGTTTAAAAACGGCTTCTCGATCCACGCCGTCCGGCACGCGCACGGTGTATTGGTGATACACGTGGGTGTGTCCTGCCTGGACGACGGGCGTTTTGACGCCGGTGAGGCGGGTATTGTATGCCTGAGCGTGGCTCGCGCGGGCCTGCGTCCAGCCGTCCAGACGGCCAAGCTGCACCAGGCCAATGGCGGCGGCCATATCCGTCATGCGGAAGTTATAACCGACGATTTCGTGATAATAACGGACGTTCATACCCTGGGCGCGAATCATTCGCAGCTTGCGGGCGATTTCGTCGTCGTTGGTCAGCACCATGCCGCCTTCGGTGGTGGTCATGTTTTTGGTGGGGTAAAAGCTGAAACCCGCCGTCCCCCATGTGCCGACGTGCCGATCCCCGATCTGCGCCACGTGCGCCTGGGCGGCATCCTCCATCAAAATCAGGCCGTGTTTGCGGCAGATGGCCTCGAAAGCCGGCATGTCCGCCGCCTGCCCGTACAGATGAACCGGCATGATGGCTTTGGTGCGCGGCGTGATGGCGGCTTCGGCGGCTTCCGGCGACAGGTTAAACGTATCCGGGTTGATGTCCGCAAAAACCGGGCGCGCCCCCACGCTGAGGACGCAGGAAGCGGTCGCAAAAAAGCTGAAGGACGGGATAATCACTTCGTCGCCTGGCCCGATGCCGTGCGCCATCATAGCGGCCATCAGCGCGGTCGTGCCGTTGCTGGTGGCGATGCCGTGTTTCACGCCGTGACGGGCCGCGAAGGCCTGTTCAAATTCGGCCACTTTTGGCCCCTGCGAAAGCTGGCCGCTGCTTAAGACCGAAACGACGGCCTGTTTTTCTTCTTCACCGATGAACGGTTTGGCAATTGGAATCTGCATGGTTCCTCTCAATGCGGGCTGCTTGCCCGCTGCATGTGTAGTCATGCCGTCCCGGTAGCCGAGACGGTGATGCTATGTACCAGTATAGAATGAACGGGAAAATTACGCGCCCCCGGCGGCTTCCTCCTGCGTGGCGACGCGCTTGCCGGCGGGCGTCACGTAGCCGATCAGCCGCGCCGGACTGCCGACCACCAGGCCATAATCCGGCACGTCTTTCGTCACCACGCTGCCCGCACCGATCATCGCCCAGCGCCCGATGGTGATGCCGCAGACGATGGTGCTGTTCGCGCCGATGGCCGCGCCGGTGCGGATCAGTGTTTCGGTCAGCACCCAGTCATCGGCGGCCTTCAGCGAACCGTCGGCGTTGATAGCGCGCGGGAACAGGTCGTTGGTAAAACAGACGTGCGGCCCCACGAACACGCCGTCTTCGATGGTAACGCCGTGAAAAACCGAGACGTAATTCTGAATTTTCACCCGGCTGCCGATCTGCACGCCGGCATCCACGAACACGCCGCGCCCCAATACGCACTCAGCGCCGATGCGCGCGTCGCGGCGGATGTGGCACAGATGCCAGATTTTGGTGTCCTCGCCAATGGTCGCGCCGGCTTCAACCTCGGCGCTGGGATGGATGAAAGGCATACAAAACCCCCTGGTTTTTGCGCCATTATAGGCGGGCCGGTTTGCAGCGGCGTAACAGCCAAAACGATGAAAACTAACGCCGGACTAACACCGCTCGCCGGGCTGCTTACGACCGGCGCGTTTCATCCGGCGCGTAGCGGTACAGGTAGCGCGGCCAGGCCAGGTCCCATCGGTGCGGCAGCGCCCGCAGCGCCTTAAAGCGGCGGCCCCAATCCGCTTCCAGCACGTAATATTCCGTCAAAAAATCCAGCAGCGTATCGTCTTCCAGCGGGTGATTGGTGACGATATAAGCCGCCCCCTCCGGCTGGATGACCGCCGCCAGCAGCTGTCTTGACGTGGGGCGATTCGTGGTGCTGCGGCCCGACCCGCGAATCATATCCTCCAGCGCCACCCAGCCGACCGCCGGGTACAGCGTATAACCGGCCTGAAGCTGGCCGATGTGCGGCGCGTAAACCGGCCCGTCCAGGCTTGCCAGTTCGCCGACGAATTCATCATAGCTGGTTCCGGCGGACGGCGAGACAACATACCGCGCCGGGACGTAGGCAAAAAACGCGAACGTCAGCGTCAGCGCGAACAGATGGACGTAATGCCGCCGCGCCCAACCGTCACGCTGCGAGAGTTCGTGCAGCGCCAGCGTACCCATAATGATGAACCACAGCCCCATCGGGGCGAACACGTTGTCCGACGAGCCGGGGTCGAGCGCCCCTAACAGGCCGGACGCCAGCGCCATGACCAGCTGAAAATGCCAGATGCTCAACTGGTGCGGGCGGCGCAGCGCGCGAACAGCCGCCCACCCGGCGGCCAGCGCCAGCGCCGGATAAGAGGTGGCGATGAACCCCAGATAACGGACTGCCGCCCATATGGTAATTTCCATCCACCGGCGCGGCACTTCCCAGGTAAAATAATGGAAGTAGGCGCCAAACAGCGGCTTGCCGGCCCCAAAATACAAAGCCGGGACCAGCAGCGCGGCGGCGGCCCAGTACGGCCAGGCGCGTTTGATGCCTTCGCGCCAGGTGAGAAAAAATATCCCGCCGGCCACGAACAGCGCGCCATGCTGCTTGAACCAGAAACTCGCCACCAGCGCCAGCACCCCGGCCATCTTCCAGGTGCGGGACTGGCCGCGATCTATCCAGTACGTACCTAACAGGGCGCTGAACAGCAGCCAGGGGTCGGAATGAGCCGAATCCAGGTAAGCGTCCATCACCCGGTAGGCCGCCGCAAATAACCCGACCGCCATCAGCGCCCACCAGCGCGAGTCCGTTTTGATGTAAACCAGCCGGAACAAAACCACGCCGCTGCCGATCATGCCCAGGATGGCAACCAGGCGCAGGGTCGGCAGTGTGACGCCGAATACCCAGCCGAAAGGTACGGCCAGGTAATAATACAACGGGTTATAAGCCAGCGGCACGTATTCCGGCGACGGCTCTGGATAAACGGCCAGTCCTGCCGCCGCCCGTTCAAAGTGCTGGAGGATGTTGCCTTCCATCAGCTCCAGGTTCAGGGGGAAGCTGACATGATTTATGAAAAAGAAGGCTATCACAGCAATGCATAAAATCGCCAGTAAACCCAGGCTAAAAACCCACCCAGGGGCGAACCGGTTCATCAGGCGGACAAAACGCGAGCCATCTACGCCCGCGCCGGCAGTTGACCACGCTTTAACTACCCCGCGTTTAACATCGGCTTGCATACGCTTACAATACCTCTATATACCCTTGTTACGTTAAGACACGCGGTCAGGAAGCAGACTGTACCGGCGTCATCGCCAGCAGCAGCGTGCCGAAGCAGATCACCGCCAGCGCGACCCAACCTTGCAGGGCTACTTTTTCACCGAGGAAAACCACGCCGCCCGCCGTCACCAGCACGTAGCCGATGGCGACCATCGGGTACACTGCCCCCACCGGATAACGCGACAGCACACGAATCCACAGCAGCGTGGAGATGCCGTAAAACACGACCGCCAGCCACAGCAGCGGCGTTTGCAGGATGTAACCGATCAGACTATTGAGATCGGCGCCGGCTTCGTTTAAACCCCGCGCGCCCTGGCGTAGCAAAAGCTGCCCAGCCGATGTAAACAGCACAACAATCAACACTTCAAACAGCCGCGACCAATCCATCTTTTCCCCTTCCGATATTCCCATCATCCCCTGATGTTGCAGGGTACATCTGATACTGTACAAAAACCTAAAAATTTGTAAATTTTTGCTGCGAATCATTTTATCTACAGAACATAAACCCCCGATAGAGCCGTGAGTCCACCGGCAGCGGTTCTGGACGGGCGGCTCGCCATGCGGCGATTTTAGGTAGGAGAAAGGTCATACACTTAAATTGCACTTGTAAGGCAAAAAAGACAAGTATGGGGAGTGAGGGGTACGTTAATGCCCGACAGCGAAAACAAACAGGCCCCAATGCCCCTGGATCAAGAAGGGGAGTTTGCTGTGAAGATTTCATTGGTTATTCCTGCGTACAATGAATCGGAAGGCGTGGCCCAGACCGCCGACGCGCTGCGTCCGGTGGTGGTCTATCTACGCAAAAAATATGATGTCGAAGTTGTTTTTGTGAACGACGGCAGTAAGGATAACACAGCAGAACTGCTCCAGACCCACTTCGTAGACGACCCGACGGTGCGCGTCGTTTCGCACGAGCGCAACCGGGGGCTGGGCGCGGCCATCCGCACCGGCTTCCAGCACGCCACCGGCGACATCATCATCACCACCGATTTTGACGGCACGTATTCGTTCAGCACCATTCCGCAGCTTTTAAGCAAGCTGATCGTTGAGCATGTGGACATCGTGACCGCCTCGCCCTATCACCCGCAGGGACACGTCGAAGGCGTGCCGCGCTACCGCCTGCTGTTCAGCTTCGGCGCGTCGCTGCTCTACCGCATCCTGGTAAGCTGGCGGCTGCACACCTGGACGGCGCTGTACCGCGCTTACCGCCGCCGTGTTGTCGAAACCGTGTCGTTTGAAAGCGACGATTTTTTGGCCGGGACGGAGCTGCTGGTGAAGGCCTGCCGCGCCGGTTACTCGGTGTCGGAGTTCCCAACCACGCTCCATGTTCGCACCTTCGGCCAGTCCAGCATTCGGATTGCCCGCGTCACGCTGTCGCACCTCAAGTTCCAGGCCCGGCTGTTGAAAGCGGCCCTGTTCGGCGGCGACAAGCTGGAGTCCGTGCCGGCGGTCAAGGGGAACTCGTAAATGTCACCGTTCGTTTTTGTCGCCTTCAGCACGATCTTCGGCATCTGCGGCCAGCTGCTGCTCAAACGCGGCATGGGCCGGATGGACACTTCCGGCGGGGGGCGCGTCCTGCTGCGGATTGCGACTTCCCCCTGGGTGATCGGCGGGCTGGCCGTCTACGGCACAGGGGTAATCTTCTGGCTGCTGGCGCTTTCGTACCTGGAACTGAGCTACGTTTATCCATTCGCCAGCCTCAGTTATATCGGCATCATCATCGGTTCGTATTTCCTGTTTAAGGAGCGCCTTAACGCGCTCCGTCTGGTCGGCATCGCCGTCATCATCATAGGCGTATTCATCACCAGTTTAAGCTGACGCTTTTTCTCCGGTGATGCCAACATCGCCCGGCAGTATGGTGCTGCCAGGCGCGTTTTTCGCAAGCAGTCTATAATAGTGTTGTATTAATGTATAGAACACAAGGGGCAGCCATGAGGGGAAGCTCGGTCGCGGTGATCGGCGGCGGTATTATGGGGGTTACGCTGGCCTATCACCTGTCCCGCCAGGGATTCAATGTAACCGTCTACGAACGCGGCGATAATCTGGGCGGGCTTGCCAGCTACATGCCATATGACGGCGCGCGCCTGGATCGTTTTTATCACACCATCCTCAGCAGCGACCTGTCCATGCAGCGCCTTATCGAAGAAAGCGGCGTCAAAGACCGGCTGCACTTCACCGCTACCAAACAGGGCTTTTACGATAACGGCCAGATTTACCCCTTTAATACCCCGGTGGACTTTCTGCTGTTCCCGCCGCTCAACCTGTTCCAACGTTTCCGGCTGGGTTTGCAGGTCATTTACGCCCAGTTTGAAAGCCGCTGGGAAAAAATGGACGAAATCCCGGTCGAGGACTGGCTGGTGAAGGTCAGCGGGCGCGGCGTGTACAACAAGGTGTGGAAGCCGCTGCTGCGCGCCAAGTTCGACAGCACGTCGGAAAACGTCCCCGCCACTTACATCTGGTCGCGGCTGCGGCGCATGATGGGTACGCGCGAGGGCGTCACCTCCACCGAGATGATGTGTTACCTGGAAAACGGTTATTACACCCTCATCGAAGCCCTGGCGCGGCGCTGCGAGGCGCAGGGGGTGGCCTTCCACCTGCGCGCGCCGATTGAAGAAATCGTGATCGAAAACGGGCGCGCGGTGGGCGTGCGCCTGGGTGGCGTGGTCGAGCCTTACGACGCGGTTATCAGTACGCTGGCCTCGCCCATCCTGGCGAACCTGCTGCCGGAAGCGCCCGCCGGCTTCCGCGCTATGCTGGCGAAACAGCAGTATTTGGGCGTATTATGCCCGCTGCTGATCCTCAAAAAGCGGCTGCTGCCGTATTACGTCCTTAACATTACCGACGAGTCGATTCCCTTCACCGCCGTTGTGGAGACGACCAACCTGATAGACCCGCAGCATGTCAAGGGGTATCACCTGGTTTACCTGCCCAAATACCTGGCCCCCGATAATGAAATGGCGAACTGGCCGGATGAACAGGTGAAAACCGAATGGATGAAACACTTCCGGCGCATGTTCCCCACCTTTGACGAAGCGAACATCGTGGACTTCATCGTGCAGCGGGCGCGTTATGTCGAGCCGATTCGCCCAATGGGTACGCGCCACGAGATTCCGCCGGTCAAAACGCCGGTGGAGCGCCTGTATATGGGCAATACGGTCATGATTTATCCTGAGCTGGGCAACGGCGAGGCCGTGACGCGCTTCGCGGCGAAGGTCGCGGAGCAGGTGATTGAAGACGCGCCGGCCTGGGAAGTTAAACAGGCGGTATGAACGGAACCAGTATGTGAACCTGTATGACAGGGAGATCGTAACCCTGCCCAAAGCTGACTAAACCGGTTCCGAGGTGGAGAAGCTGGAGCAAGTTATCGTAAATGAGTTTTGGGTAGGTTTATTATTATGGCCGCAAGTCAATCCTTTGTTCCAACCGAGGTATCGGCCCTGTCTCAAAAACAGGCGGTGCGTCTTGCCAGCCTGGTTATCGTGGCGGCGCTGGCCGCGTTCCTGTTTTTATACCGGCTGAACGTTTACCCCGAACCCTGGTACGACGAAGGCTCGCACCTGCACGTCGCCAAAAACTATGCGCTGAACGGCATTTATGCCGACTACAGCAGCGAGGGGATTCGTTATTACGGCCCGGCGGTCGGTGTCGGCCCGACGGTAATGCTGCCGGTGGCCACGCTGTTTAACCTGTTTGGGGTGAGCATCCCCCTGGCGCGGCTGGCGATCGTCGTTTACGGGTTCGTCGCGCTGGCCGCCCTGTACGGGCTGGGCCGACGTTTTATGGGACACTGGCCGGCACTGACGGCGGTGACGCTGGTTTTGCTGTCGCCTGGGAGCGATTTTCCCTATAACTCCCGGACGGTGTTGGGCGAAGTGCCGGGTATGGCCTTCCTGGCGGCGGGCCTGTGGCTGTGGCTGCGACCGGAAACGCGCCGCCTGCCGGGTCTGGTCGGTGCCGGCGTGCTGCTCGGCCTGGCCTGCATCACCAAAAACCAGTTTGCGCTGTTCATCCTGCCGGCGATGCTGCTGGCCTGGATAAGCGATCTGGTCTGGTACCGGCGTCGAGGCTGGCTGTATTTTGTCGTGCCGGGGCTGATCGCCGGGGCGCTTTTTTTCGCCTGGACGGCCATTGTGCTGTTTGTGCTGGGCGGCCAGGGCAACCTGGCCGATAATCTGGCGACGCTGCGGTGGGCTACGTCCGGGGCATTCTTCCGCCTGGATATGGCGGGGATGGAGCGCGCCATCAGCTTTTTAATGGGCGGCGGCGTGTACAGTGCCATGTTTATCCCGGCGCTGCTTTACGGCCTGTTCCTCAGCTTGCGGCGCGGCAGCGAGGAAGGCCAGCGGTACGGCATCCTGACGCTGTTTATCCTGGTGGCGACCGGGCTGTTCGTCACATCGTTGGGTTGGGCGCGGTATGCGTTTGCGCCGGTGGTGCTGAGTTCAATCCTGGTCGTGCAGATGTTTATGGATTTGATCGGCGGGCGGCGCTTCGACTGGCAGGGCATACAGCGGTTGGCGCGCGGCGAAACAACCACCCCCGCCCTTATCGCGCTGGTTTTGTTATGCGGCGTGGCGGTTAACGCCGGGCTGCTGCCGCTGTACGCGCGCGTTCATGCAGCCTTCCAGCACGGCAACGGCGACGCTTATACCCTGGCCGAATATCTGAACGCGAACGTGCCGCGCGATGCCCTCATCGAAACCTGGGAGCAGGAATTGGGGGTGCTGACCGACCATACCTATCATTATCCGCCGCAGGTCGTGCTGGCCTATGCCGTCGCAGAAACCTGGGAAGGCGCAGCGCCGGCCCGCGATCTGTACGACTTCCGCGACTACGGCCCTCCCGATTATGTGATAACCGGGCCGTTCGGCGTGTACACCATCATCTACCCGACTGAACGGCTGGCCGATTACGATCTGATTCATACTGTTGGCGCGTATAATGTTTACCGGCGGAAAGCGGCGGAGTAGCCGTCGCCTTTTAACGGGTATAGGTTTCGCTGGTCAGCGGCCACATCGGTTTTACGTCCATATCCAGCCTGTGCCGCAGGCCGGACAGGCTGCGGTAGTGGCCGGCGGCGGCGATCATAGCGGCGTTGTCGGTACACAGGTTCAGCGGCGGGTAGCGCACCGGCAGCCCGGCTTCGGCACGCATCCGCTGGCGCAGGGCCTGGTTGGCGCTGACGCCGCCCGCCAGCAAAATTTCCGTCACCTGGTAGGCTTTGGCGGCGCGGGCGGTTTTTTCCACCAGCGCGCTCACCAGCGCGTCCTGGAAGCTGGCGGCCACGTCGTTGATCGAAATGTCGGCGCGCAGGCGGGGTGTGTCGCCGCGCCGGGCGCGCCCTTCGCCGCCGGTGGGCGGCACGGTCACTTCTCGCAGGACGGCGGTTTTGAGGCCGGAAAAACTGAAATCGTAGCTGTCGTCGCGTTTGGCGCGCGGGAATTTGTAGGCGATGGCGTTGCCCATCATGGCGGCGCGTTCGATGTTCGGCCCGCCGGGGAACGGCAGCCCCAGCAGCCGTCCGACTTTATCGAACGCCTCGCCCGCCGCGTCGTCCAGCGTGCCGCCCAACCGCCGGTACAGGCCGTGATCTTCCATCAGCAGCAGTTCGGTATGCCCGCCGGAGACAATCAGCACCAGCGCCGGGAATTTGATCTCGCGGCCCGGTTCGGTCAGCCACAGGGAATACACATGGCCTTCCAGGTGATTGATGCCTAGCAGGGGTTTGCCGGTCGCCAGCGCCAGACCCTTAGCGTAATTCACCCCCACCAGCAGCGACCCGACCAGCCCCGGCCCGCGCGTCACGGCGATGGCGTCCACCTGCTCGTAGCCGATGCCCGCGTCGTGGACGGCCTGCTCCACCACCGCGCCGATGGCTTCGATGTGCGCGCGCGAGGCCAGTTCCGGGAACACGCCGCCGTAGCGGGCGTGCAGGTCAATCTGCGAGGCGACGATATTGGAAAGCACCGTCCGGCCATCCAGCACGACAGCGGCAGCGGTTTCGTCGCAAGAGGTTTCGATACCGAGAATAGTTGTCATCCGTTCACCCTTCCTCGCGCGGCATTATAGCACGAAATTTATCGTTATCCGGCGGAAAATTGCGATAGAATAAATACGGAGCGAGGAGAAAGACTCGTAGTGATGCCTGACAGCGCCCCGCGCCAGTAGATGCGACGCTGTTTCAACTGCTGGTTGAAGACAGCCTGTTCGGAATGTATTTGATACAGGATGGCCGGTTTGTTTATGTCAATACGCCTCTGGCCTCCATGCTGGGCTGCCGCCCCGACGAACTGATCGGCTTTGAGATGCTGAATTTTATCCACCCGGACGACCGCCAGATGGTTGCCGAAAACCTGCGTATCCGGTTGGAAGGCAAAGCCGAGGCGCTGCATTATACGCTGCGCGGGCTGAAAAAGGACGGCACAATTACACACTTCGAGGTTCTGGGGCGGCGGGTGGAACACCGGGGATGCCCGGCTGTCCTCGGCACGCTGCTGGACAACACCGAGCGCACGCTGGCCGAGGCTGCGCTGAAAAAACGCACCGAGCAGCTTCGCCTGCTGCACGAGGCCAGCCGCCGGCTCGGCCAGTCGCTCGACCTGAACCTGATTTATGAAACGCTGTATCACGTCATCGCCGGGGTGATGGACTGCGACATTCTGCTGCTTTCGGGATATAACCCGCATGATAACCTTATCCGCTGCGTGCATATGCGTTACGAAGGCCAGGTCAAAGACCCCGGCCAGCTTCCCCCGATTCCGCTCAACCCGGAAGGACGCGGCACGCAGAGCGTCGCCATCCGCACCGGGCAGTCGCTTTTGCTGAACGATTATATTGCCCATCTTCAAACGTCGGCCAATGTGTATCGTTTTAACGACCGGCAGGTGACAAAGATTGCCGTGCCGGATGAGGAAGACAGCCCACACTCGGCGCTGATCGTGCCGCTTAAGCTGGAAGGCGAGGTCGTGGGCGTGATACAGGTCTTCAGCTACCGACTGGACGCCTACACCGATGATGACCTGTGGCTGCTGGAGGCGCTGGCCGCGCATGTGGTGGTGGTAAGCCATAATGCCGTGCTTTACGGCCAGATACAGGATGAACTGGCCGAACGCCGGCGCGCCGAGGAGTCGCTGCGGGCTTCGGAAGAAAAATTTCGGGTCATTTTTAACGAATCGCCGGATGTCATCCTGATTATCAATGGGATGGGTTTCATTCAAAGCGCCAACCATGCCGCCCGGACGCTGCTCGGTTACGACGAAACGCAGCTCATCGGCCAACCTTTTACCGGCCTGCTGCCCGCCGGCGAAAAAACTGCGCCGTTCGTCTGGATGTTTAACCCCGTCGAGGCCGGTGCGCGCCTGGGGTCATCGAACTTCCGGCGGGCCGACGGCTCGACCCTGCCGATGGATTGGACGGCCAACCGCATCGGTTGGGAATCCGGCTGGGCCTGGCTGCTGACGCTGCGCGACGCCAGCGAACGGCGGCTGCTGGAAGAAGAGCGGCTGAAGGCCGAGATGCTGCACCTGGACGTGCAGAAAGAACGGGAATTGATCGAACTGCGCGAGCAGTTCATCTCGATGATTTCGCACGAGTTCCGCAACCCCCTGGCGGTGATTCTGTCGTCCAGCGAGCTGTTGGAACGCTACCGCCACCATATGGCGGTTGAACGGCAGATCGAACACCTGCACGAAATTAAACATCAGGTGCGGAATATGTCGGAGATGATCGAGGATATTCTGAAGATCAGCAGGGCGCGGGCGGGCAAAATCAGGTTTAACCCCGCCCCGTTGGATGCCAACGAATTTTGCCGCGTGATGCTCAAACGGCTGCAAGAAACCGCCGGCCCGCGTCACCGGCTGGTGTTTGCCAGCGACGGCGAATACCCCAACGTCCTGCTGGATGAAAAACTGCTCTCCCACATCCTGGCGAATCTGCTGACCAACGCGATCAAATATTCCCCCCAGGGCGGCGAGGTGCGCCTCAGCCTGTCCTCAGCGGACGGCTGTCTGGTTTTCCAGGTCAGCGACGAAGGCATTGGCATTCCGGCGGCAGATCAGGAGCATCTGTTTAAACCCTTCCAGCGCGCGACCAACGTCGGCCAGATCGAAGGCACGGGGTTGGGATTGGCGGTCGTCAAGGACAACCTGGAACTGCACGGCGGGACGATCACTGTCGAAAGCCAGGAAGGGGCCGGCACGACTTTCACCATCTGGCTGCCGTGCCAGGCCGCCGCAGCCGGCTGAGCGCCACCCCGGCGAACGCCCACCAGCACAGCATCGCCGGGAACAGATAGCGGGGCAGCGCGTCCAGAACCAGATGCACCAGCAGTATATAAAGGATAAAACCGAAGGATGGCAGCGCCGCGCGCCAGTTCCGGCGGCTGAGCCACAGCCCGACCGTCCCCAGCAGCAGCCCGGCATAATGGAAAATGTAGATGACCAACTTGTGCCAGAACCACTCGCCCTGCGCCAGCCGCAGCAGTCCCTCCGGTGAGCGGTCGGCCATCCACCAGCCCGCCGCCAGGTCTTTCAGGCTTTCGCCGCCGTAATAAATCGTGCCGTGCGGCTGTAAAAGCGCCGCCGTCAGGTCGGCCAGCCGCCGGCTGATGTACCCTGGCACATCCTGGGCGATGATCTGGGCGGCGGCTTCCCGGTAAATTCCCTGCCGTTCCTGGGTGTCGCCCGGCATATCTCCGCCGGCGGCTTCGGCTAATTGAGCGTCGAGCGCGTCCGGCCCCTGCCAGTCAGTCGCGCCGATGAATAAAAAAGCGGCGAAACCCTCTCCGCCGACCACCAGCCGCCCCCAGCGCGCCAGGTTATAAACCGTCCAGGTGGAAACCACCAGCGCATAAACCGCCAGCAGCAGCACCGCCTGGCGAAAACCGCGCCGCAGTCCCCCGGCCAGCAGCAGATGGATCGCCAGCCCTGCCGGGAACAGCAGCAGCGCGGCGCGGGTCAGCGTCGCCAGCCCGAACAGGACGGCGGCGGCGATCAGGCTTCGTGTGGCGTTCGATTCGCCGGACGCAAAAATTCGTGTGTAAAGCCACAAACCCGCCCCGGCCAGGAACATAAACAGCGTTTCCGACTGCACGACCGCCGCTTCGAGGATAAACGCCGGCGAAACCGCCAGCGCCGACGCCGCGATCAACCCGGCGCGTTCGCCGCCGAAAAGTGCCGCCAGCCGATGGGCGAAAAAACACAGCGCCGCGCCCATCAACATCTGGAGCAGCCGTGTCATGATGATGGCGGCTGCCGGGGGCAGGACGGCCTGCCAGAAACCGGCGAACAGCAGATACAGCGGCGGCGTGGGCAGGTAGGCCAGCCGCACCGGCACGCCGGGATGCGGCGCACCGGGAATCGTCACGTGGGTATTGTCCTGCCCCGTGACCAGCGCGTAGCCGTTGAGCAGATACCAGGCGCTGTCGCCGCCGGTGTTGTAAACGTCGAGCGGGTTAAGCGAGAACGCGTGCGCCAGCCGCAGGACGATCGCCAGCGCCAGGATAAGCTGTAAAGGCGTAGGGGTGAACCGGCGGTTCGTCACGGGCTGCCTCATTCCGCCGAAAAATCAAAACCGTACAGGACGACATTCGTGCCGCTGACGTTTGCCACTGCCACAAAACGCGGGTCGCTCTCCGTCCCGGCGTACAGCGGGTCGAGCGAGGGGCGGTCGGGCGGCATCATCAAGTAATCCACGCCGTAGCGCCGCGCCACTTCCAGGATCGTATCGCGGTCTTCCATCGGCAGCATCACCGACCGGATGCCGACGAATCGCAGCATAAACGGGTCCTGCGCCATGAGGATGATCTCGCCGTCGCCGTTGGTGTCTGGCATGGCGCGCGCGCCTGCCGCCACCCGCTGCATGGTATCCAGGTACACCCCGGCAGCCCGCGCATCCGCCCGCACCAGTTCGACGGCATTGGCCGCCATGAACAGCACCGCCAGCGCCATCGCGCCCAGGCGCAGCCGTTCGCTGCTGATCGCCCGCTCCAGCGCATAGGCTGCCAGCGGCAGCAGCAGCGGAATGAGCGTCAGATAGGCTTTTTTGAAACTGCCACCCTGGCTTTTGAGCGGAACTAGCACCGTATAAAACACGAACGTCCCGCCCAGCAGGATGAGCGCCGGAGCAAGGGTGAGCAGCCGGTCGCGGTCGCGCGCGGCCAGCAGCATCAGCAGCCCGCCGGCCACCGCCACCGGCAGGAACACATCCAGCATGGTATACAGCAGTTTGGCGCTGGCGGCCATCTCAAACAGCCGCTTGCCGATCAACTGCGCCGGCGTCTGGCTTGCCAGCAGGGTTTGCAGGCTCAATTCAGTGTCATAAACGAAATGTTCCCGGAAATCGGTCAGGTAAAACATATCGTCCAGTTTGGGCGTGGTCGGCGTGCCGAAAAGCTGGATGTTCCGCAGGCTCCAGGGCAGCGCCACCAGGACGGCGACCGCCGGCACGAGCGCGGCGTAAATCCAGCGCCGGCTGGCGTACCGGCGCCCCCACACGCTGTAAACGACCAGCGTGGCAGCCAGCATCGGCAGCAGTAGGGAACTGTCGCTGCGTACCAGATAGGCCAGCCCCGCCGCCAGGCCGCTGCCCACAAACGGCCACACGCCGCCCCCGCGCAGGCCGCGCGTGAGCAGTAAAATGCTGGCGCACACCAGCAGCAGGTTCGGGATGGTGGTATCCGTCCGCACCGAATTCAGCACAAATTCCGGCAGGACGGCAGCAGCGGCGGCGCAAAATAACCCGCCGCCCGGCGAACAGCCGAACTGCCGCGCCGCCAGATAGGCCAACAGCGGGACGAGCGCGCCCATAACGGCGAAGATTATCAACGCGCCGGGGACGCTGCGCCCGAAAAGCGCCATCGAAAACGCAGCCAGCGCCCCGGTGAGCGGCATCCAGTAATCCTCCGGGTGTTCGAGCTGTTCCGGGGGATTGTTGAACTGCCAGATGTAGTCAATGTTGAAGCCGCGCCCCTCCACCAGGAAGCCCCCCAGGTTGTAATAGTGGTTCGGGTCGCCCACGCCGGGATGTCTTACAAACGCGGCCAGCACCCCCAGCCGCAGGATGAGCGCCCCCAGGCAGATCAGCAGCAGTTTATGGGCAGTTCGCATGGCAGGTTGTTTTTCCTTTCAACACGCCGCCAGTTTAGGCTACTTAGGCGCAGACGGCAAGGGCGGCGCAGGCCAGACCTGCCAGCAGACCGGCAGCCTTACCGGCGAATGGAGTCCAGCTTGGTCGGGCGGACTCCATCGCACCGGGTTTTCCGCGCTACAATTCATAACACAGCTTTAATCATTCTCCGCGATACAGGTCTGTATAAAGGAGCTTCCGTGACTGCCGCAACTGTTCCCATCCCCCGGCTGGCCGCGCTGCGCCACCGCGATTTTCGCCTGGTCTGGACGGGCGAACTGGTTTCGACCATCGGCTCGCAGATGCAGTTGTTCGCCATTGACTGGCACGTGTTCCAACTGCTGCGCGGCCAGACGCTGGTTTTTGACCTGTTCGGGCAGCCGGTCACGCTCAACAGCCAGGCGCTCGGCCTGGGGCTGCTGGGGCTGGCGCGGGTGATTCCGATTATGCTGTTCGCGCTGGTGGGCGGAATGCTGGCCGACTCCCGCGACCGTCGCAAACTGATGGTTTTTACGCGGTTGGTGGCCGCCGGGCTGGCGCTGCTGCTGGCGGCGCTGACCTTAACCGGCAGCGCGACCGTCGGCCTGATTTACGTGGTGATGGCGCTGGCGGCGGGGATAACGGCCCTGGACACCCCGGCGCGGCAGTCGCTTGTGCCGAACCTCGTCCCGCGCGAACACCTGGCGAACGCGGTCAGCCTGAATACGCTGATGTGGCAGGTCGCCACCATCGCCGGCCCGGCGCTGACCGGCATCATCATCGGCGCGGGGGCCTCGCAGGAAGCGGCGATGGAGACGGAAGCCCTGAACGCCCGCGTCGGCGCGGTGTATGCCATCAATGCGCTGTCGTTCCTGGTGGCCGTCGGCGCGCTGGCGCTGATTCGCTACCGGGGCGGGGCGGCCAACCCGACCGGCGGCATCGGCTGGAAGCCGCTGGTGGAAGGGCTGCGTTTTACTTACAACTCGCGCATCATCTGGGGGACGATGCTGCTGGACTTTTTCGCCACCTTTTTTTCATCGGCCCGTACCATGCTGCCGATCATCGCCTCCGAAGTGCTGGGCGTGGGGGCGGCGGGTTACGGCCTGCTGGCGACCGCGCAGCCGGTGGGGGCGCTGCTGGCCGGGACGGTGGCCGCGCTGCGAAAAGAGATTTATCACCAGGGAAAAGTGCTGCTGGTCAGCGTGGCGATTTACGGGGCGGCGACGGCGCTGTTCGGCCTTTCAACCAGCTTCGTCCTGTCCTACATCTGTTTTGCGCTCACCGGGGCGGGCGACACCGTTTCGACCGTCATTCGCGGCACGATCCGCCAGATTTTGACGCCCGATTACCTGCGCGGGCGCATGACCAGCGTGAACATGATGTTTTTCATGGGCGGGCCGCAGCTCGGCGAACTGGAAGCCGGGCTGGTAGCGTCGGCCTTTGGCGCGCCGTTCGCCATCTTCACCGGCGGGCTGGCGACCATTCTGCTCACCGGCTGGATATCCTGGAAGTACCCGCGCTTGCGGAACTACACCAGCGACACGGCCAGGGAGCAGTTGGCCGCGAGTGTTTAAAACAGGCCGTTAAGGATATAAATGACGTTGGAATGATGCATAACGCCTAACCGGCAGTCGGGAGATGTATTTATGTCCGGTCGTACCAATGTTTCCTCCGGCGCGAAATGGGAAAACATCGTCGGTTACTCGCGCGCTGTGCGGATAGGTAATATCGTGGAAGTGGCCGGCACCACCGCCGTTGATGAAAACGGCCAGGTTGTCGGCGCCGGTGATGTTTATGCACAGACGAGGTACATCCTCGAAAAAATCGAGCGGGCGCTTAATCAGGCCGGAGCCGCGCGCACGGATGTGATTCGCACCCGCATGTTCGTGACCGACATCAGCCAATGGCAGGAAATTGGCCGCGCGCACGGCGAATTCTTCCGCGACATTCGCCCGGCGGCGACGATGGTCGAGGTTAGCGCCCTCGTCAGCCCTGAACTGCTGGTCGAAATTGAAGTATCGGCGGTGATTGGGTAACAGGCGAGCCGCTTAATGATTCAACGCCTGCACCACGCGCAGCAAAAACGGGTGGCAGCAGGTGTCCACATGATATGCAAGCTCCATCTGCCCTGCGTCGGAAGCATACTGGACGCTGACCCGCACGCGCGGCGGCTGGCCGTGTTCCGGGCAGAGCAGGCCGTCCAGCTTGTGCGCCACCTGCTGCCGGACGGACGCTTCGGTGTGTTCCAGCATTTCGGCCAGTTCCCAGTCGTCCGCCAGGATTTCCGGCGTAGTGAGTTCGCCGTCTACTTCGAACTGCACGCTGATGTCCATGATGAAAAATTCCCTAATTCGATAATTATTCACGAGTATAACGCGCCTTGCCCCACTTGCGCCCTATATAGGCCTATGCTAGAGTAGGTTATCGAGAAGCGCCATAAAACCCCAACCTTCGCACTTTGGGGATATCAGGTGCGCCGGTATTAGATAACATTTTCGTATATACTATTTGCATGACGAAAATACGCGACACAAAATCCAGCATCGTTGAAATTCGCCGAACCTACAAATATCGCCTGTATCGCTCGAAGCGCGATTTTCGGCTGCACGATACGATCAACATTTCGGGTATCATCTGGAATCACATCACCGCCTTGCAGAAACGTTACTACCGGCTCACCGGCAAGCACATCTCCGAAAATCGAATGAAAACGCACATCGCCAGGCTGCGGATGAAAACGACACGGTTCGCTCACTGGCGGTCGGTCGGTTCGCAGGCGGTGCAGGACATCTGCGAACGTCATGAGAAAGTCTACGACAACTTTTTCGAGAAAAAAGGCGGCCTGCCGCGCTTCAAGAAGGTGAAAAAGTACCCCTCCTTCACGCTCAAACAGGCGGGATGGA
>QUBZ01000096.1 GCA_014338005.1 Chloroflexota bacterium
GTGCATTTTGGCCTTCAGCGACCACACCCACAGATCGGGCGCCAGGCGGTAAAGGTCGCGGCGCTCGCCGGGGCGGGTGAAACGCTGGATGAGGGCGTATTGTTCCAGCAGGCGCAGGGCGGTGCTGACCGAGCTTTTGCTGGCCTGCAAGGCGTCTACCAGATCGCCCATCGTTTGTTCGGGCGGGTGGCAGACCAGCAGCCAGCCGATGATGCGCCCGGCCATGCGGGGCAGGCCGATTTTTTCAAAATACAGGCCGCAGTCTTCGACGAACTGGCGTTTGCTTTCCATCGCGCAAATCCCGGCTGATACAGGCGTGTCATGTGGTAATCAGTCTACAGTGTTCGGTTTGTTCTGTCAATTCCGAACAAATCGAATTTAACGAACTTTGTCGAAACGCGACAAATGTCTGAACATTTGTTTACCCTTTTTAGAACATTTGTGCTATGATAGTATCAGATACCGGACGCCGCGCAGCGCGGGCGGCAAACAGGCTTGGGGCCGCGTTCCGCCATCAGCCGGAAGGCGAGTCTGCCGGCAGCAGCGCCGGGAAGTTGGCTGCGATGTAGGGGCAAGGGAAAGCTGTCTTTGCCCCTACGTTGTTGGTTTTCTGAAGAAGGAGTTTCGATCATGCACCGCAAACGATATACCGAAGCGGAAAAACGGGCGGCGCTGGCGCGGCTGCATGAAAACAGCGGCAACGTTCGGCTCACCAGCGCCGAAACCGGAGTCAGCCCCCGCACGCTGCGAACCTGGGCGCAGCGCCAGCAGTCTGCCCCCGCGCCGCCGGTCGAAAGCGAGCCGGTCGAGGCGCGGCTGCGCGACCTGCTGATGGACAACATCCTGCGGCTGGCCGATTCGCTGGAGGCGACCATTGACGACGCGCCGCTGAACCAGCGCGCCAGCGCCCTGGCGCAGTTGATTGACCGGCTGCTGAAGCTGGCCCACAAACTGCCGGACGAGCAGCGCCAACACGTGCTGCGAATGGAGTACGTAGACCCCGATGGTTCGGTTCATCCGTCCCCACCCTGGGCAAGAGAGCGTTCTGAAGGCTAAAACGCGCTTCCGCGTGGTGGCCTGCGGGCGGCGCTTCGGCAAAACCACCGCCGGACAAATCGCCATCCTGGAAACGGCGGCGCGGGGCGGGCGCTGCTGGTGGCTGTCGCCGACCTACGGTATGGCGAGCCAGGTCTGGCGCGACCTGAAGCGCGTGGGGCGGGAACTGGGCCAGGATGCCGTCATCCACGAACAGGAGCGGCGGATTGATTTTTACGGCGGCGGCTGGCTGGCGATCCACAGCGCCCACAGCCCCGACCGGCTGCGCGGCGCGGGCCTTGACCTGGCCGTGCTGGACGAAGCGGCCTTCATGACGCCGGATGTGTGGCCGGAAGTCGTGCGCCCCATGTTAACCGAACGGCGCGGCGGGGCGCTGTTCCTGTCGTCCCCGAACGGGCGCAACTGGTTCTGGGAAGTGTTCAGACTGGGGCTGGAGCCGACAGAACCGGACTGGCAGTCCTTCCACTTCACATCCTACGATAATCCGCTGATCGCGCCGGAGGAACTGGAAGCGATCCACCGCCAGACGCCGGAGCGCATTTGGCAGCAGGAATATCTGGCGCAGTTCGCCAGCGACGGCGGCAGCGTCTTTCGGAACGTGCGGGAGGCCGCCACCGCGCCGGCGGACGCTCAACCGCTGGTCGGGCGGTGTTACAGCGCCGGGCTGGACTGGGGGCGCGAACACGATTATACTGCCCTGGTGGTGATAGACGCCGAGGCCCGGCAGATGGTGGCGCTCGACCGTTTTAACCAGGTGAACTGGTCGCTCCAGCGCGGGCGGCTGAAAGCCATGATCGAACGTTGGAGGCCGGCGGTGGTATGGGCGGAAAGCAACAGCATCGGCTCGGTGAATATCGAGGCGCTCCAGGCGGAAGGGCTGCCGGTGCGGGCTTTTGCCACCACCGCGCGCAGCAAAACGCCGCTGATCGAAGACCTGGCGCTGGCAGTCGAACGCGGCGAGCTGGCGCTGCTGCCGGACGACCGGCTGCTGGATGAGCTGGCGGCCTACAGCATGACACGGCTGCCGGGCGGCGGATACCGCTACAGCGCCCCGCCGGGCGGCCATGATGATCTGGTGATCGCGGCGGCGCTGGCCTGGCGCGGCGTCCGTTACGGCGGCGCCGGCGTGGATTTTGTGTGAGTTTTACAGCAGCGCCCGCACCCTGGGGAAACGCAGCAGCACCAGCAGGCTGAACAGGCCGCCCGCCAGGGTGTACAGCGCCATCGCGTCCGGCGTGCCGATGACATTGGCGACCGCGCCCAGGGCCAGCGCCCCGAACGGCGACAGGCCGAAAAAGGTCAGCGTATACAGGCTCATCACCCGCCCGCGAAATTCATCCGGCACTTCGCTTTGGATGAGCGTATTGGTGGTGACGAACTGCAAAATGATGCCGAAGCCAAACAGCGCCATCAACACCGCCGCCGATGAGACGGAGGTCATCCGCGAAACCAGCAGGCCGACCAGCATCACAAAAACCACCATCGCCGTAATGACCTGCCCCCGCCCGAAGTGTTTGCCCAGCCACGTCATCAGCACCCCGGCGGCCACCGCGCCGAAGCCCATCGCCGTGCTGATGGCCGCGTAACCCTCGGTGGGCGACTTCAACACCACATCGGCAAAAGCCGGGAACAGCGTGGAGAGATTAACGGTGAACAGGCCGCTGACGAAAGCCAGCAGCAGCAGCGGCGCGATGGTGGGGTGATAACGCGAGAAGCGCAGCCCTTCTTTCAAACGCCGGATGGGGGACAGACTGCCGGTCGGCGGGGGAGCGGCCTGAGGATGGATGATGAACAGCATAAAAATGACGGCCAGAAAACTGATGCCGTTGAACAAAAAACACCACGCCGCGCCGACCTGCGCCAGCAGGACGCCGGCTGCCGCCGGCCCGACGATGCGCGAAACGTTGAACATGATCGAATTGAGGGCGATGCCGCTGGACAGGTCATCATGCCCTACCAGGTCAACAATGATGCTCTGGCGGGAGGGCGCGTCTACCGCGTTGGTGATGCCCAGCAGGAAGGCCAGCGCGACGATGTGGTAGACCTGCACTACACCGCTGAAGGTCAGCGCCGCCAGGGTGAGCGCCAGCATCATCTGGGCGGTCTGGGAAATTATCAGCAGGCGGCGGCGCGGGATGCGGTCTACCAGCACCCCGGCGAAGGGGGACAGCAGCAGCGACGGCAGCCCGGCGGCGCAGGCCACGATGCCCAGCCACAATTCCTCCCGCGTAAGCTGGAATACCAGCCAGCCCTGAGCGATAATCTGCATCCAGGAGCCGGAGAGCGAAATCAACTGTCCGGCGAAATACAGGCGAAAGTTGGGGTAGCGCAGGGCGGCCAGCGTGCTGGTGCTGAGGCCGGTATTGGAGGTAGCCAGGGTAGTCATACCATTCCGATCCGAACAGGCCAAAAACGAAAACCGGTATACGCGGTCAGACGGTTAAGGCGCATAGAGTAATTTTATTATAGGGGGCGTGTGACGCGCGTCACAATAAGACCGTTTGCCGAAATGGACTCATGCCTGGATAATCGCCGCCAAGTCTGCTACGCTGGACGCGCATAAGCGGCGGGACGCGAATGCAAATACTTTGACCCTGCTCCCTCAGGGAATATGCGTCTCCATTCGAGTCGCCGAACTCGGAGGGGGGGAATATGGCGACCGCTTTTCCCTCCCCTGAATTCGGGGAAGGTGGTGGGCGCAGCGTGCCGGAGGGGGTCATCAGCAAACCGCTTCGCCGCCGGGGTGAAAAGGTCTGGAGGCGAAACGTGAATTTGCTGATGGTGAGCGGCGACTCATCGGTGGCGCAGGGGCGCGACGGCGCGTTTTACCAGATGCTGCGCCGCTTCGCGGGTTACTGGTCGCGGATAGACATCCTCTGCCCGCGCGCGCCAGGGGCGCAGCCGCGCCGGGTGTTCGACAATGTGTACGTACATCCGTCACCCTGGCACAAAATCTTGCAGCCCTGGTTCGTTTACCGGCGGGGACGCGCGCTGCTGGCGGAACGCGACTATGCGCTGGCGGTCAGCCACGATTACGGCTTCTTCGTGCAAAGCCTGGGCGTGTGGGCGCTGGGTCTGCCGGTCGTCAGCGAAATTTTTCACATCGAAGGCTATCCGCGCGCGGCCACCCGGCGCGAACGCCTCCAGAGGGCTGCCGCGTTTATGTACGTGCGCTGGGCCAAAAACCGCGCCGCCGCCTTCCGCGCTATGAACCGGGTCGAAATGCCGGAACTGCTGCGGCGGTTGGGCGTGGCGGACGATAAAATCCTGGTGTTATCGGCGCTGTACCTGGACTACGAGCGGTTTCGCCCGCTGCCGAACGAACCGCGCCGGTACGACGTGTTGTTTGTGGGGCGGCTGGCGGCCAATAAGGGGCTGTTCACGCTGCTGGACGCGCTGGCGCAGGTGCAGGCCGATCACCCGGCGGTGCGGCTGGGTATTCGTGGCGACGGCCCGCTGCGCCCGGCGCTGGAACGGCGCATCGCCGCGCTAAATCTGGTATCGAATGTGGACTGGATTCCGCGCCTGGAGGGGCCGGACGGCCTGGCGCGGCTTTACAACCAGGCCGGGATGCTGGTGTGCGCGTCCACCGCCGAGGGCGGCCCGCGCGTGACGGTCGAGGCGATGGCCTGCGGCGTGCCGGTTATTTCGACGCCGGTGGGTGTGATGCCGGAACTGGTGCGCGACGGCGAAAACGGGCTGCTGTTTAACTGGGAGGCCGGGGAACTGGCGGGCAAAATCAAACAACTGCTGGACGATGAGGCCGGGCGGCGCTTGATGGGCGAAGCCGGGCGAGCCTCGGTGCAGGGTTTCGAGGCCGAAGCGGTCATCGAAGCCTACGCGCGCGGCTACCACGCCCTCATCGAACGGCTGCGGGAGGCATCATGCGCGTGCTGATGATCGTGCAGCAGGTGGACGAAAGCCACTGGCTGCGCGGCTTTACGGTCGGCTGGATTCGCGCGCTGGCGGCGCAGGTGGCGGCGCTGGACGTGCTGGCGCTGGAAGCCGCGCCGACCGATCTGCCGGACAACGTGACGGTTTTTTCGATGGGCAAGGAACGCGGCAAAAACCGCGCCCGCGAACTGTGGAATTTCCAGCGCGGGATGCTGCGTTTCGCCCCGCGCGCGGACGTGATCTTCAGCCACATGACGCCGCTGTATACCATCCTGGCCGCGCCCTATGCGGCGCTGTTCGGCAAAAAGCAGGTCTTGTGGTACACACACCGGCAGGTGGATACGGCGCTGCGGCTGGCCGACCGGCTCGTTTGGCGGGTTACGACCGCCGTGCCGGACAGCTACGGCATCCCTTCCGGCAAGGCGCGCGCGCTGGGACACGGCATTGATACGGACTTCTTCGCGCCGGGCGACGGTCCGCCGCCGGATGATCTGCCGGTAGTTTTGCAGGTGGCGCGGCTGATGCCGATCAAACGGCAGGAAACGCTGATTCGCGCGCTGGCGAAGGGTGTCCCGGCGCGGGCGGTGTTCGTCGGCGCGGACGAACAGGGGACGGGTTACGCCGACCGGCTGAAGGCGCTGGCGCAGGAATTGAACGTGCCGGTCACGTTCACCGGCGGCCTGCCGGCTGCCGAGGTGCGCGGCTGGTATCGCCGGGCGGCGGTGGCGGTCAACCTCAGCCCGGCGGGTCTGTTCGACAAAGCTGTGCTGGAAAGCCTGGCCTGCGGCACGCCGACCATCGTTTGTAACCCGGCTTTCGATCCGCTGCTGGGCAGCTGCCAGCCCACCCTGCGTATCAACGACCCGGATGACGTGGACGGGCTGGCGGCCAGGCTGTTGAAGCTGCTGGCGCTGGCGGAGGGCGATACCCGCGCGATGGGCGACATGCTGCGAAAACACACCGTCGAACAGCACAGTTTGCGGCAGCTTATGGCGCGGCTGGTGCGGGTGTTTGAAACGGGAGAGCCGGCCTGATGCGGCTGATTTACATCGCCAATATGCGCGTGCCGACCGAAAAAGCGCACGGCCTACAAATCATGCAGAACTGCGAGGCGCTGGCCGACGCGGGCGCGGAGGTGCAGCTGTGGGTGCCGCGCCGCCGGAACACCCCGGCGCTGCGGGCGGTCGGCGACCCCTGGGCGTATTACGGCGTCCGCCGTAACTTCACGCTGCGGCGCGTGCCGTGTGTGGATTTAACGCCGCTGGCGGCGGAACAAACCGGCCTGCTGGCGCGGCTGGTGTTTTACCTTCAGGCGCTCACGTTCGCGCTGGCGGCGCTGGCATCGGCGTTGTTCACCCGTGCCGACGTGTATTACAGCCGTGACCGGCTGGCGCTGCTGGCGCTCAGCCTGGTCAAACCCCGCCGGGCGCTAGCTTACGAAGCGCACCAGTTTTCGCCATCGCGGCGCGGTCGTCGGCTGGAACGCCTGGCCGCCCGCCGCATGGGGACGGTGATCGCCGTCACGCCGCCGCTGGCCGCCGAACTGGTGAAGCTGGGCGTCGCTGCGGCGCGGGTGCTGGCAGCGCACGATGGCTTCCGCCGGGAACGTTTTACCGATCTGCCGTCGCAGGCCGAAGCGCGGCGGGCGCTCGGCTGGCCGGACAATCTGTTCATCGTCGGCTACGTGGGACGGCTGCACACGCTGGCGATGGACAAAGGCGTCGGAACGCTGATCGAGGCGCTGCGGGACGTGGACGGCGCGGCGCTGGCGCTGGTGGGCGGCCCGGACGAGATGGCCGCCGCGCTGCGCGACCGCTGGCGGGCGTTGGGGCTGGACGCGGCGTATTTTCTGTACGCCGGGCAGGTCGAATCCGGGCGTGTGCCGCTGTACCTGAGCGCCTTCGACGTTTGCGCCATGCCGTTTCCCTTCACCACACATTTTGCGTTTTTCGCCTCGCCGCTCAAGCTGTTCGAGTACATGGCGGCGGGGCGCGCGGTCGTGGCGTCCGATCTGCCGGCCTGGGCGGACGTGGTGCAGGACGGCCAGACGGCGCTGTTAACGCCGCCAGCGCCCTCGCATCGCCCGGCGGCGGCCCTCAGGCGGCTGCGGGACGATCCCGCCCAACGCGACCGGCTGGGGCAGCAGGCGCAGGCGCGCGCGCTGGAGATGTACACCTGGGACGCGCGGGCGCGGGCGATTTTGTGCAAACTGGCGGAGGCGACATGAGCCTGAAAAACCGGCCTGGACACCCTGCGGCGGTGAAATAAAACGATGCGCGTGGGTTTTCTGGCATCTGACCTGACCGGACGGCACGGCTGGGGCAGTTACAGCCTGAATCTGATTCGCGCCCTGGCCGCGCAGGGAATTGAACTGACCATCCTGGCCGCTCGGAACAGCCCGCCGGTTGATGACCTGGATATTCACCCCATCCTGCCCGGCGTTACCCCTATCGAGCGATTTTTCCTGCCCCGGCTGGCGGCGGTTCTGCCGCGCACACGGGCGCTGCTGCGCGGCTGCGACATAATTCACGCCGCCATCGAACCCTACGCGCCGCTGGCGGCCTGGGCTGTCGGAGGCCGCCAGCTGTTTATAACCGGACACGGCAGCTACGTGCGGCTGGCGAGCGCGCGGCGCTGGCCGGCCAGCATGATTTACCGGCAGACGTTCCGGCGTGGGATGTTGGTATGTGTCAGCCGCTATACGGCGTCGGTGGCCGGCGAGGCGCTGCCGGGCGTGCGGACGGTGGTCGTTAACAACGGCGTCGAAGCGGGGCGTTTTCTGACCCTGGAACGCCCACCGAAGGCCGAAAAAAGCGCGCCGCTGGTGCTGTCGGTCGGCGCGGTTAAAGCGCGCAAAGGAACGCTGGAACTGGTGCGGGCGATGGCGGTCGTCCGGCGGGAAATCCCGGCGGCGCGCTGCGCCATCGTCGGCAGCCTGACGACAGAGCCGGATTATGTGACGCGGGTGCGGGCGGAAATCGCGCGGCTGGGGCTGGAAGGCTGCATTGACCTGCCGGGGCGTGTGCCGGAGGCCGACCTGCTGGATTGGTATACGCGGGCGGACGTGTTCGTCATGCCGTCCATCAACGACGGCTGGAAGTTCGAGGGTTACGGGCTGGTTTATCTGGAGGCCGGTGCCGCCGGGCTGCCGGTCATCGGCGCGACTCAAAGCGGCGCGGAGGACGCCATCAGCGATGGCGTGACCGGCCTGCTGGCGCGGCAGGAACACCTGGCAGCAGACCTGCCGGAGCTGATTCTGCGGATTTTGCGTGACCGGGCGCTGGCGGCGCGTATGGGGGCGGCAGGGCGCGAGAAAGCGCGGGCGCAGACCTGGGCGCGTGTGGCGGAGCAGATGGCCGCCCTGTACGGCGCGGCGCTCCAGAAAAGCCCTGGCTAAAGTCGGGGCGCGTGTGTCACAATAAAGCTTATGAAACAAAGCCCCTTTGCCCAGGTGAAAAAAATAACCGCCCGCGTGATGAGCAGCCGGGTGCTGCGGACGAGTTCGATCATGTTCGCCGGCAGCGGCCTGGCGCTGGCGGTCGCCATCGCCACCTCGGCGCTGCTGGCGCGGCTGCTGGGGCCGGGGCCGTTCGGCCTGGTCATCCTGGCGATGACCTCGGTTAACGTGATCGGCGAATTCCTGGATGTGCGTACCAGCGAGGCGCTTATTCGTTTTATGGGGCAGGCATTGGCGCGCGGTGAGCGAGACGCGGCGCTGACGTTTTTCGCTGTTGGCCTGGCGCTGGATGGCATCGTGGCGGCGCTGGCGGTGGTGCTGGCGCTGCTGGTCGTGCCGCCGGTCATCGGCACATACGAAAACGGCGCAGTGCTGCAAACGCTGGTGAGCATTTATGTCATCAGCGTGCCGTTTAACCTGCTGCAAAACACCTTCGAGTCGGCCTTCCATACCTTCAAACGCTTTAAACTGCTGACGGCGCTCACCATCATCGTCCAGGTGTTTTCGCTGCTGCTGCTGGCGGCGCTGGCGACGCAGGGCATCACGGCTGTGACGTGGGGTTATGTGATCTGCGCGGTGGTGTCGTTTGTGCTGGTGGGCGGCGTGGGCGCGGCCATCCTGTTCGGCGGCCTGCGCGGGGCGCGCGGGCGGGCTTACCGGGCGGCCTGGCGGCAGATTTTGCCGTTCACCTTCCATACCAGCCTGATGGGGTCGCTGAAGGCGCTGGCGGTCAACCTGGATATTCTGCTGCTGGGGGCCATGCGCCCGGCGGGCGAGGTGACGTTTTTTAAGCTGGCGCGCAGCATAGTGAACCTGATGACGCTGCCGGTTGCGCCGGTCAGCACCGTGATTTACCCCCTGCTCAACGAAGCGCAGGCGCGCGGTGATGCGGCGCGGGTGCGCTACCTGATCGGCCAGTTCATGCGTTACAGCGCGGCGCTGGCGGCGGCCATCACGCTGATGTTCCTGGTGGCGCTGGACGAACTGGTGGCGCTGGTTTACGGCATCAACTACCTGCCGGTGGCGGCGCTGGTTTACATCATGATGATCGGCACGGCGCTGGAAGTGGCGATGGGCTGGGTGCGTAAGGCGGCGCTGATCTACAACCGGCCATCGCTGGTGACGTATTCCGGCTTCGCATCCTTCATGCTGCGTTTTACGGCAGCCGTGCCGCTGATCTACGCGCTCGGCGCGGTCGGCTCGGCCATTGGGTTCACGTTTGGCATTGTGGTATCGGTGCTGGTGAACGTGGTTTATGTGCTGCCCCGGCTGGGGCTGTCGCCGCTGGCGGCGCGCCCGCGCGGCGAGGAAATTTTAAAAGCGTAACGCAAAGGCGCAAGGGGTTTGTCCTCTGCATCTTTGCGTTAGGTCTTTTTGCATTTTTACCGGAAACGGGTGTTGTGGGAGGCAGGCCCCTGACGATGGTACGAAAATTCAAAGCCGCCTGGACGATGCTGCGGCGGCAGGGAATCGGCGCGGTGTGGGCGCGGGCCGGCTGGTATTACCGGCGCTGGCGCACCAGCGACAACTGGTGGCTGGGACGGCTGGTGGAACTGCGCGGCAATATCGGGCGGCTGGACGTCTGCACCTTCGACCTGTCCGACCCGGCCATCGGCACGGCGCAGAAGGCCGGGTTCTTCTGGGGCAATTACGAGGACGGCGAACGCCAGGCGCTCCGGCACATCCCGGCGGACGGGCTGCCGGTGATCGAACTGGGCGGCAGCATCGGCGCGATGGCCTGCGTCAGCAGCCGGCATTTTGGCAACCCGGCGCAGCATGTGGTGGTGGAAGCCAACCCGAATCTGATTCCGGTTCTGACGCGCAGCCGCGACCTGAACGGCTGCCGTTTTGAAATCGTCCATGCGGCGCTGGCTTACGGCGGCGATGAAGTGACCTTCCACGTGCATCCCAAGTTCGTCAAAAGCAGCCTGCTGGCGCTGGACGACCAGGCGGCGGCGGTGCGCGTCCCGGCGGTCACGCTGGGCGGCCTGCTCGACCGCTTCGGTTTCGAGCGGCTGAACCTGTTTTGCGACATCGAAGGGGCGGAGGTGGCGCTGTTCGACCACGAATTTGACCTGCTGGCGGCGCGCGTCAAATACCTGTCGCTGGAAATTCACCCTTACCTGACCGGCGCTGAAGCGGTCGAAAGCCTGCTGGCGCGGCTGGCGGGCGCGGGCTTCCGGGAGCTTTACCGCCACAAGTTCAATCTGCTGTTCGTCAACGAGCGCCTGTGATGCGCGTTCTGATTTTGAGCGATCGCATCCCGCCGGAACATGCCGGCGGGGCGGAAACCATCGCCTGGGGGCTGGCGTGCGGCCTGCGCGACATGGGCTTTGATATTCACGTCGCGGCGGCCACGCCGGGGCCGGCTTTTGAAGCTATACGCGACGGCATCCCGACCTATCATCTGCATGTGCCGGCCTACCGCCTGCGCTGGCGGGCGTACCTGTCGCTGTACCATCCGGCGGCGGCGCGGGGGCTGCGCGCCCTGTACGAACGCCTGCGCCCGGAGGTGGTCAACGCGCATAATGTGCATTCGCACCTCACCTACTTCAGCCTGACGCTGGCGCGCCGGATGGGTATCCCGACCGTTTTTTCCGCCCATGACGTGATGCCGTTCGCCTACGCCAAGCTGACGTTTTTTGTGGGGCCGGACGTAAACGCCGTCACGCCGGAGATGTACCGGCTGCCGCCGCTGTACAACCTGCGGAGCGCGCGGCTGCGGTATAACCCCCTGCGAAACCCGGCCATCCGGCGCATCCTGGGCGGCGCGAACGCCCGCACCTGCGTGAGCGAGGCGCTGCGAGCGGCGCTGGAGGCCAACGGCCTGCCGCCCTTCCGCGTGGTGCATAACGGCGTCGCGCCGGAACGCTGGGCGGCCTCACCGGAAGTGGTCGAACGGCTGCGGGCGCGCCTGGGGCTGGAAGGCCGCCGGGTGATCCTGTTCGCCGGGCGGCTGACGCGCGAAAAAGGCAGCGCCCAACTGCTGGCGGCGCTCGACCGGCTGGCGGCGCGCGTGCCGGACGCGCTGCTGCTGGCGCTGGCGCGGGGCGAACTGGCGGGTGTGCCGCCCCACCTGCGTGAAAACCACGTGCGGGCCGGCGGCTGGCTGGAAGGGGCAGAACTGGCAGCGGCTTACCAACTGGCGGATGTGTTCGCCGTGCCGTCGGTGTGTTTCGACAGCTTCCCGACCGTTATCCTGGAGGCGATGGCCGCCGGCAAGCCGGTGGTCGCCACTATTTACGGCGGCGCGCCGGAAGCGGTGGTAGACGGCCAAACCGGCTTTCTGGTCAACCCGTTCGATACAGCGGCGCTGGCCGACCGCCTGGAACGCCTGCTGCTGGATGCCGGCCTGCGCCGCCAAATGGGGCAGGCCGGGCAGGTGCGCCTGCTGGAACGGTTTACGCTGCGGCATCAGGCGGCGGCGATGGCGGAAGTTTATGCGGCTGCCGCCGGCTTATAGGGCAATGTGAAACGCCGGTTTCTTATGATTTATACAGCATATTTCATGCTTCAGCCGGGGTACAATGAAGACATAAACGGCTCGTTAAATGAGTTAAAGGATCGGTTTAAACCAGTATGCGTATCTTAATCATCGGTGGGACACGCAATATCGGCTTTTCGCTGGCGCAGGATTTGCTGGCCGATGGGCATCACGTGACCATTTTTAACCGGGGCAAAACGCCCGATACCCTGCCGGATGCCGTCGAACGGCTGCGCGGCGACCGCACCGACCCGGCGCAGGTGGAGGCGGCGCTGGCCGGGCGCAGCTTTGACGCGGTGGTGGATATGGTGCTGTACAAAGGCGTCGAGGCCGAGACGATGGCCCGCCTGTTAAACGGGCGCGTGGGGCATTATATCTTCGTCAGCACCGGGCAGGTTTACCTGGTGCGAGAGGGCATCCAGCGCCCCTTCCGCGAAAGCGACTATGAAGGGCGGTTGATGCCCGCGCCCAAACCCAACACCTACGGCTACGAAGAATGGCTGTACGGCGTCGAAAAACGCCAGGCCGAGGACGCGCTGGCGGCGGCCTGGGCGAAGGATAAATTTCCGTATACCTCGCTGCGGCTGCCGATGATTAACAGCGAGCGCGACCACTTTTACCGGCTGTACGGTTATGTGCTGCGTTTGTTGGACGGCGGGCCGATTCTGGTGCCGGAGACGCCGGATTATCCGCTGCGGCATCTCTACAGCGGCGACGGCGTGCGGGCCATCCGGCGGGCGCTGGAAAGCGGCCCCGGCCAGGGGCGGGCCTATAACATCGCCCAGGATGAAACCGTTTCGCTGGAAAAATTCCTGCGTATTCTGGGCGATCTGCTTAACGTCGAACCGCAGGTGGTTAAGGTGCGGCGCAGCCTGCTGGAGGCTAATGGTTTTCTGCCGGACTGCTCGCCCTTCAGCGACCGCTGGATGTCGGAGCTGGATAATACGCTCAGCAAAACCGAACTGGGTATGACGTATACCCCGCTGCGTGAATACCTGGGCCGGCTGGTGCGTTATTATGCCGAAAACCCCATGCCGCTGCGCCCGCACGGCTACCGCCGCCGCCAGTCGGAAATCCAGTTCAGCCTGTCGCTGGCGGAAGAATCGTCATAAGCCGATGGGAAGTAGGGGCGGCCCGGTGTAGCCGCCCGCCGGAAGCCGCCGCCAGGCCTACAAAATCCACTGGATGGCACTGTACCAGATGTCGTCCAGGTGGATGGCATTGATTTCTTCTTCCAGTTCGGTACGAACCCAATGCCAGGCTTCGTCGGGGTCGAACTCGTTGTCAATCTCCACCAGCGCGCCGTTTTCCAGCGGGGTGATGCCGGCCACGCAGGCCAGCGTGCCGACAAAGTTAATCAGGTCGGTTTCCGGCGTCGAAAAGCGGAACGCATAGCGATTGTAGGCGATTTCCACCGGCTCGGTCATGGCAAATCGTTGTTCCGATTGATCCATTTCGTCCTTTTCCCATCACAATAACGACACGCGCGAATGACAATAATAACATATAATCGAACCCATGCGCCTGAACAGACGATAGGAAATTCTGGTGAGCGATTACGATTACGACGATGTGGACGACGACGTGTTAGAAGCCTACTGCGTGCGCTGCCGCAAAACGGTCGAAATCGAAGACCCGGTTCCGGTGTGGACGCGGCGGGGGATGCCCGCCACGCGCGGCGACTGCCCGGAATGCGGCGGCGCGGTCTTCCGCATGGGGCGAACGGCGGCGCATAACAGCCAGGCGCGCCCGGCGGCGGTGGAAGTGGGCGGGCGGACGCGCGCCAAACTGTCGCAGGACACGGCTTACATCGCTTTTGCCGAAGCCGATACCGCGCTGGCCGAACAGCTTGCCGACGATCTGCAAAAAGCCGGCATCGCCACCTGGCTGCACGAGTCCGCGCCGGATGACGTGCAGTGGGCGGGCGGCGTTCACCCGGCGCTCAAGGAGTGCGTGCGGCTGGTGGTGGTGCTGTCGCCGGCGGGTGTGGCCGATGCGGGCGTCGAGGCCGCCTGGCGCTTCTTCAAAGAGAAGGGCAAACGCATCGTGCTGGCGCAGCTTTCCCCGGTCGAGCCGCCGGACGCCATCCGCCGCAGCCCGCGTTTTGACTTCACCGGCGATTATAAAACCGCCTTCCGCCAGATGGTCGGCGCGCTGGCGGGATAGCCGGTTTAATCGTACAGTGTGGGGTCGAGCGCGTCGCGCAGGCCGTCGCCCAGGAAGTTAAAACCCAGCACCGTTATCATGATCGCCAGGCCGGGGAAGACCGCGTACCACCACGCGCTGGTGGTGAAGTTGCGCCCCATGTCAATCATCGTCCCCCAGCTTGGATTGGGAATCTGCACGCCCAGCCCCAGGAAGCTCAAACCCGATTCGGTCAGGATGATGCCGGCGATGCCCAGCGAGGCCAGCACGATGGTCGGCGCGAGGCCGTTCGGCAGCAGGTGGCGCAGCATGATTCGCGGCACCGAAGCGCCCATCGCCCGCGCCGCGATCACGTATTCGCGTTCTTTGAGCGACAGCACCTGGCTTCGCATCATGCGGGCGTCTGCCGCCCAGCCGATCAGCCCCAGCGCCAGATAAATGCTCTCTTTGCTGGGTTCGAGGATGGATACCCACACCGTTAAAAAGATCAGCCCCGGCAGGGCGAACACCGCGTCCGCCAGCCGCATGATGAGGTCGTCTATCCAGCCGCCGTACCAGCCGGAGATGAGTCCCATCGTCACGCCGATGCTGACCGAAACGGTCTGGGCGATGACGGCGATGGTCAGCGAAATCGAAGCGCCGTACAGCAGGCGGCTGAAGATGTCGCGGCCATATTCATCCGTCCCCAGGAAAAACGTCTCGTTAGGCGGCGTCAGCCGGGCGCGGACATTGGTTTTGTTCGGGTCGTAGGGCGAAATAACCGGCGCGAACACCGCCGAGAAGATCATCACCGCCACGATCACCAGCCCCAGCACGCCGATTTTATTCCGCAGAAACGCGCGCAAAAAACGCCGCTGGTTGGTGGGGCGCGGCATTTCTCCCAGGCTGACCACCGTCGTATCCGGCGCAGTCGTCGTTTTGTTGATGGAAGCCATGTTTTCTGCTGTCTCCCGTCAGGCGTAGCGAATGCGCGGGTCTACGATGGCGTAGAGCAGGTCGGTGAGCAGGTTAATGACGATGAACGTCAGCGCGCCGTACATCAGAATGCCCATGATAACCGGTGTGTCGCGCGTCTGGATGGCCGGCACGATGGCGCGGCCCAGCCCCGGCCAGTTAAAAATCGTCTCCGTCAGTAGCGAGCCGGTCATCAACCCGGCCACCTGCAAGCCGATCACCGTCACCACCGGGATGAGCGCGTTCCGCAGATGGTGGCGCACCAGCACCAGGCGCGGCGTCAGCCCTTTGGCGCGCGCCGTCCGCAGATAATCCTGCCCGCGCACCTCCAGCATCGAGGAGCGTGTGACGCGGGCGATGGTGGCGGACAGGCTGGTACCCAGCACCAGCGAGGGCAGAATCATATAAATCGGGTTGCCGTCGCCGTAACCGGCCACCGGGAACAGCGCGATGCCGGTTTTTGATTGGGTGAATAAAAGCTGCGCGATCAACCCCTGCCAGAAAACCGGCATGGACAAGCCGATCAGCGCCAGCACCATCAGCAGGTGGTCAATCCACGAGTATTGTTTGAGCGCCGAAATAACCCCGGCGGGGATGCCGATGATGAGCGAGACGAACATGCCCCCGGCCATCAATTGCAGCGTGCGCGGCAGCCGGTAGCCGATGATGTTGGAAACCTCCTCCTTCTGGATGTATGACTTGCCCAGGTCAAGGCGCACCATGCGCGTCACAAAATCCAGGTATTGGACGAAAAAAGGCCGGTTCAGCCCCAGCGATTCTTCCATCGCGGCGATGGTTTCCGGCGGCAGGCGGTAATATTCCTCGCCCAGTTGGGCGCGGATGGGGTCGCCGGGCATCAGGTAACTGAGCGCGAAGGTGATGGTATAGATAAAAAGCAGGGTGGGGATCACCTGAATCAGGCGGCGAGTCAGGTATTTAGTCATAAAAGCTTAACCCCCATTCCGGGCGAAGCCGGTTTTTTTAAGCGACTGAGAACAAGGGGCTTAAGCCCCTTGTTCGTATTTTCAGGCAGAGCAGGTCTGGGGCGGGTTTAGAAGCCCGCCCCCTAAGGTGTTTCAGGGTTTCAGGTCCGCATTAACCGAAACATTCCACAGCGGCGCGGTGTACGTGCCGCCGCCGCCCGGCACGAAGTCCTGAATCCAGGGTTTTTGCAGCCAGGCCACTTTGCTGTAGGCCGAGGGGATGACCACCGCGTCTTCCATCACGATGTCATGCACCTTCTGGTACAGTTGGTTGCGGGCATCTTCGTCCAGTTCCACCCGCGCCTGGCGCAGCAGTTCGTTAACTTCCGGGTTGTTATAGCGCATCGAACCGCGCCCTTCCAGGATGAGGAAGTCGAATACGTCGGACGGGTCAACCAGGCCCGCCGCCCAGCCGTTGGTGAAGATCATGGCGTCATCTTTGACGATGCTGTCCCAGTACGTGCCGCCGTCCTCAACCTTGAACGTAACCTTCACGCCCAGGCAGGTCAGGGCTTCCTGCCACAGCACCACCTGGGGTTCGCCGGAAATAGCTTCCAGCAGGTGAATCTGGACTTCCGGCATTCCTTCACGAGCGCCCCAGCACTGCTCAACATCCTCGATGGAGGCGATCAGCGGCGCGCCGGTGGCAGGGAAGCCGGCTTCGTCCAGCAGTTCCGCCGCGCGCTGGAGGTCATAGGGATAGGTGGTAGCAGGGGTGGAAGCCGGGAACGACGGCGGCAGCATCCCCAGGTTGGCCGGGAAGCGCGCGCCTTCCGCCAGGATAGTCCAGGCGGTTTCGCGGTCGAGTGCGTGCGAAAAAGCCTTACGAACCAGCGGGTTTTCGGCAAAAAAGCCGTTGTTCATGTTAAAGCCCCAGTAGCGCACGTGCAGGCCGGGTTTTTCGTTAAAGTCGTCGGCAAATTCGCTGATGACGGCGGCGCGCTGCCCATCCGGGAAACTGAACAGGAAGTCAATCTCATTTTCGCGGTAGGCCAGCAGCGCCGTATTGGCGTCGCCGAAGTTGATGAACCGGATGCCGTCCACCTTCGGCACGCCCGGCTTCCAGTAGTCGGGGTTGGCTTCCAGCACCAGCCGGTCCTGGCGCAGCCATTCCACAAACTGGAACGGACCGGTGCCAACAGCTTTGTTATTAATATCTTCACCGAGCTGTTCGTAAGCGACAGGCGATGTGATAGATACCATACCGTTAATCAAAAACAGGCGGTCAGGGGCATCCAGGGTGATCTGGAGGGTGTATTTGTCCAGCACCTTCAGCCCTTCGACTTCTTCGGCAGTGCCTTCGGTGAAGGCTTTCGCGCCGCTGATAACATCCAGTTCGCCGGCCCGGATGGACACGTTTTCGTCGCCGTTGAGGGCCGTCAGATAGTTCCACAGCACCACATCGGCGGTGACTTCGCGCTCACCTTCGCCGTAGGTCACGCCGTCAATCTGGTGGAATAACACGCCGGGGCGAATCTTAAAGGTATAAACCTGCCGCCCCTGATCATCCTCGCCGATGTCCCAGCTTTCCGCCAGGGCGGGTTCGATCTCACCGGTGGCGGCGTTGTAGGCGGTCAGCGACTCGAAGATATTGCGCGTGACCGTGCCGACGGCGATGGTATCACTGATGAAGGGGTTGAGCTGTTCGGGGTCGGTCGTGATCGGATACCGCAGAATTACGGGTTCATTCTGGGCGACGGCCACCAGCGGCAGCGCCACCAGGAACAGGATAACAAAAAACGCGAAGCCTTTCTTAAACATACGAACTCCTTTAACAATTAAAAGCCTATCCAGCACCCGGCGCGGCGCGCCGCAGGGATCACGGATAGATACAAACCAATAAACGCAGCCGACGCTGACAATTTATAGCCAAAAATCACAACCCCTGCAAACCATGATTCGCGCCGATCTTTGCCGCCGCGATTTGGAAGAACTGCACAGAAGGGGCGCAAAGGTTCAAAACCGCCAGTCCGGGGGGTGGTTTTGAAGCCGCCACCGCCAGCCGACCGGGTAGCCGATCATCTTGGCGAAGTCGCCCGCCGCGCGGATGAGCGGCACAAGGGCGGCGGCGCGCAGCCAACCGGCAGGGCCGGCCTGGGGCAGGCGGCGCATCATCGCCGGCAGCCGCCGGTACGGGCCGCGCAGGTAAACCGCCGCGCCCGCCAGCAGCAGCCCCCAGACCAGCGGGTGCAGCCGCCA
>QUBZ01000208.1 GCA_014338005.1 Chloroflexota bacterium
ATCTCAGCAAGCTGTTCGTCAGTAAGGGTGAAGTTGACTCGTCGGCTCATGCCTCAAGTCTACTCCATTCGTGGATTTCTTTCGACTACTGGCTTAGAATGGGATTAGCCGGGTGAACGCCCATATTCCCCTGCATCGGCTGTTTCGGCGCAGCGATGCCGAGGCGATTCTTCAACATCTCAAACTGATCGTACCGGGGGTAGAAGCTGCGATACTCGACCATCAGGGGCAGGTTTTTGCCGGTGAGGGCGAATGGAGGACTAGCGGCCAAACACACCTCCTGACCGAAGAAATGCAGCCGGCCTCCGAGCCGCATAACCTGACGATGATACCCATATCAGTTGATGCCGGGATCATTTGCCATCTGGCGTTTGACGGCAGCATTGGGCAGGAAATGCTTGAGGGCGTGCAGTTTTTTGTGCGCCGGGTTTTCCAGGAAGCCTGGGATAAACGCCAGCTTGGGCAGGAAACGCTGGATCGCTATCGTGAAGTGAATTTGCTGTACCGCATCGGCGAAACGCTTGGCAAAAACCTTGACCCGCAGGCTATACCGGGCCTGCTGCTGGACGAAATCGCCAATATTATTCAATATGATGTGGGCATCGTCGTGGTGGGCGAAAACCTGACGGTCATCGAGGCGCGCGGCCAGCAGCATCTGGCCGGCGGTTTATGCCAGGCGGGACGGTTCCTGTTGCAGCGCGTCCGAAGCACCGAGCGCCCTGATATTGGAAACGTGCATATTAACAGCCAACAGGAAGGTGTGGTGCTGTGCGCGCCGATCAAAGGACAGGGCGAACTACACGGGATAGTCGCCCTGGGACGCCTGGACGGGGGGGTGATCTTTACCGCCGGCGACGAAAAACTAGTCATGGCCGTAACCCGCCAGGCGGCGGTTGCCCATGAAACCAGCCGCCTGCACCAGCAGGAAATTCAACACCGGCTGCTCGACCAGGAGCTTAACGTTGGAAGGCAGATTCAGTTAAGCCTGCTGCCCGACCGATGCCCGCAGGTGGCGGGGTGGGAATTCGCCGCCATTTACCAGGCGGCGCGGCAGGTTGGCGGCGATTTTTATGATTTCATGGTGACGCCGCGTGGCAGCGACTGGTTGGGGCTGGTAATCGCCGATGTCACGGGCAAGGGCGTTCCGGCGGCGATATTTATGGCCCTCAGCCGCACCATCATCCGGGCCGAATCGCGCCAGACGCCCCAACCGTCCGAGGTACTCCAGCGGGTCAATCAGTCCATCCTGGAAGACAATCGCTCGCAGTTGTTTATGACCGCCTTTTATGCGGTTCTCAACGTCGTAACCGGAGAACTGATTTTCACCAACGGCGGGCATGAATATCCGATCTGGAAGTCCGCCGACGGCTGCCGTCTGGTTGAAGCGCCCGGTTTTATCATCGGCGCTTTCCGCAATATTCGGCTTACCGATCAGCGTATCGAGATGAAACCGGGCGACGTGCTGGTGCTTTATACAGACGGTATCACCGAAGCCCGTAATGATGCGGGCGAGTTCTTCAATGAAGCGCGGCTGGCCGATCTGGTGCTGCATTTGGGACATCTGCGCGCGAATGAAATCGTGGATGCGATACTGGCTGCCGTGCAAAACTTCGCCGGAAACCACCCGCAGTCCGACGACTTCACGCTGGTGGTCATCAAACGGCAGGCAGGGGGATACCGGTCGAACGATGTTTGACGGTCAAGTTGGAGAGGGGGAAGGAGCGGGATGGCGAAAAAAGTCCTGATTGTTGACGACGAGGCATTTATCCGGCAGCTCATTGAGCAAACTCTGGAAGAGTTGGAAGCCGCAAACATTGAAATTCTGACCGCCAGCAACGGCGAGGCTGCCTTACAAATCATCCAGGAGACAAAACCCGATCTGGTGTTCCTGGATGTGATGATGCCGAAACTGAACGGTTTTGAAGTTTGCCGAATCGTGAAGCAGGAACCGGCTTTATCCGGGACCTACATCATCATGCTCACGGCCAAAGGGCAGGAATTCGATCGGCATCGCGGCCAGCAGGTCGGGGCGGACGTGTATATGACCAAACCTTTCGACCCAGACGAATTGTTAAACCTGGCAGTAAAGGCGCTGGCTTTGTGACGTACTCCCCACACCTAAAGGTGGGGGAAACTGCCGTGAGCGCCGGACGCCCCGTTTGTCACGGGGACTTCTTCCGACTGAGACAGTATGAGGC
>QUBZ01000003.1 GCA_014338005.1 Chloroflexota bacterium
TACGGAGAAAGGGGGAGTAAGAGTCGCTTTAAGCCCCCTCCTTGAATTCGGCGAGCCGAATGGGGACGTATGTCCCCTGAGCGCGAGGGGGTTTGGGGGTGGGGTCAAAAGGCAAAAGTCTGCTTACTGAGACGAAGTATCTTCAAGCGATTCCCCAGATTTTCCCGGCTCGCCAGTGGCAAATTCTGGCATGAAGGCGTTAAGATTACGGGCGTACAAACCGCAGACAGAAACAGGCTGTCAAACCAGGAAGGTGCGCCTGATGAACACAACCCCCAACCAGTTTCTCGAACAGGCCGTGATCGCGCTGGATGACATTCAGCTCCAGACTGCCCTGGAACGCGGCACCGGCAACGCCGACAGCCGCCGCCGCGAAGCGATGGCCGAACTGGCCGACCCGAATGCCATCCGGCTGCAGGGGCGCGCCGCCCGGCTGCGCGGCCTGGATGACCTGCCCGACCTGCTGGAACAGGCCGAACGGCAGATCATCGCCAGGGGGGGAAAGGTGCTGTGGGCGGCGGACGCCGACGAAGCCAACCGGCACGTCCTGAACATCTGCCGGGAACACAACCTGCGGCATGGCGTGAAAAGCAAAAGCATGGCGACCGAAGAAATCGGCCTGCTGCCCTTCCTCAATCAGAACGGCATCGAGATGATCGAAACCGACCTGGGCGAATACATCGTCCAGTTAAGCGGCAGCCATCCCTCGCACATCATCATGCCGGTCATGCACATGACCAAAGAGCAGATACGCGATCTGTTCATGGACAAACTCGCCATGCCCTACACCGACGACCCCGCCGATATGACCGCCTGGGCGCGCAAAACGCTGCGCGAGGAATATCTGCGGGCGGACTTTGGCATGAGCGGCGGCAACTTCATCATCGCGGAAACCGGCTCGGTGGTCATCGTCACCAACGAGGGCAACGGGCGGCTGTGTACGACTGTGCCGCCGGTGCATATCGCCGTCGTCGGCATCGAAAAAGTCATCCCCACCTGGGAGGACTTCGCCACGCTGCTGCAACTGCTGTGCCGCAGCGGCACGGGCCAGCGTATGAGCGTGTATGCCAACACCTTCAACGGCCCGGCGCAGCCCGGCGAACCGGACGGCCCGGAACATTTTTACCTGATTTTGCTGGACAACGGGCGCAGCGACATCTACGCCAGCGAATATACCGAGGCGCTGGCCTGTATCCGCTGCGGCGCGTGCCTGAACATCTGCCCGGTGTATCGCAGCGTGGGCGGCCACGCTTACGGCTCGACCTACCCCGGCCCGATTGGTTCGGTCATCACGCCGCTGCTGAAGGGCAAAGCCAACGCCGCGCCGCTGCCGTTCGCGTCCTCGCTGTGCGGCGCGTGCCAGGAAGCCTGTCCGGTCGGCATCAACCTGCCGGGGATGCTGCTCAAGCTGCGCCGCGACTTGCAGGCCGAACAGGATCCGCTCTGGCAGATGGGCATGAAGGCGTTCGGCTTCGGCATGAGTCACCCGCTGCTGTACAACGTGGGCGGCAGACTCGCCAGCGAGGCGCTGCAATCCCTGGGGGAAGACGCCGGCAGCGACATGGTTAACAGCCTGCCGTACCCGTTAAGCGGCTGGACGGATCACCGCGATTTCCCGGTATTCCCGGAGGAACGCTTCCGCGACTGGTGGAGGAAAAACCGCACCTGAGGTGTCGAAAACCTTTACAACAGGCTTTCCAGGCCGCGCCCGCCTGACTCAACCTGCCCGGTTGTCGCCAGCTGCCACACCAGCCGCGCCAAAGCAGCCTCGTTAGTCGTTAATTCGCCGCCAACATGTGCAAAATCCTATTCATCATCTTTTAATATATCAGTAAGCGCCCGTTTCCCCTTCAGTCGCTCTGTAGTATTTCTTATAATATACGCTTTGGGTGGCATGATAACAAACTATCATTGTTATCTCATTGTTTATCAATGGCATCTCACTCATTACAGCAAAAAAACGTGTCAATAAGATCGCACTAAGACCGCGTATGCGTGTACAATTTGAAACAACTCGCCGCTGGGCAGACGGAGAGTATAAACGTCCGTATCCTTCAACCTACTTCGATTCGTAAGAGGATTTGAAAAAGAAATGAAAGACATTCGGCTGCTTGGCAATCTGCTCGGTATGGTCATCTGGGAACAGCACGGCCAGGAGGCGCTTGATCTGGTCGAGCGCGTGCGTGCGGCGGCCAAAGCCCGCCGCGCCAACCAGCCTGGCGCTGCCGAAAACCTGACCGGCATCATCGGCGGCCTAGACCTGGAGTCCTGGCGCATTCTGGTTAAAGCCTTCGGTAACTATTTTCAGCTCATCAATATCGCGGAAGACCAGCAGCGCATCCGCGTTCTGCGCCAGCGCGAATCCGAAGGCCGCCACGATGAAACCATCGAGGCTGCCGTGCGCGACCTGCACGCCGCCGGAGTGAGCGCCGGTGACATGCGCGCCCTGCTGGAGCATCTGCGCGTTCGCCTGGTGCTGACGGCGCATCCTTCCGAGGCCAAACGTAAAGAGGTGCTTATTAAACTGCGCCGCATCGCGGACATGATAGCACGGCGGGATTTGACGAGCCTGCTGCCCCGCGAGCAGAAAGCCGTCGAATTTGCCATCGCGGAGGAGATCGAGGCGCTGTGGCAGACCCGCCCGACGCGGGCTTCGCGGGCGACGGTAGCCGACGAGGTGGACTTCGGCCTGTATTTCATCACCTCGGTCATCATGAACACGACCATAGATGTTTATATTGATCTACAAGCCGCTCTGCAAAAATACTATCCCGGCCAGGACTGGATGCAGCTTCCCGGCGTTTTGCGCTTCGCCTCGTGGATTGGCGGCGACCGGGACGGCAACCCGAATGTCACCCCGGAAGTGACGCTGGACACGCTGGCGACCCTGCGGGCGGCGGCGCGGCGCGTTTACCTGGACGAAATCGCCCTCATGCGCGACCATTTCACCCAGTCGGCGGACGAAGTGGCCGCCTCCGAGGCGCTGCGCGAGGCAGTAGAGGCGGCGGGCGGCTACGATGACCGCTACCCGACCGAAATCTACCGCCAGTTTTTTAACGTCATCCACCGGCGGCTGGCCGAGGATGCCTACCCCACTAACCGCGAACTGCTGGCCGACCTGCTGCTGATCGAGGACAGCCTGCGCGCCAACCAGGGGCGCGCCGCCGCCGACGGCTCGCTGCTGCGCTTGATTCGGAAGGTGCGGCTGTTCGGCCTGCACCTCACGCCGCTGGACATCCGCGAGGATGCCCGGCTGCACGCGGCGGCGCTGGACGAAATCTTCCGCCGTTACGGGCGGACGGAAAGCTACCTGGGACTGCCGGAAGCCGACAAACAAGCCCTGCTGACGCTGGAGATCGCCAACCCGCGCCCGTTTTTCCCCATCGAGCCGGACTTCTCCGAGGCCACCAACCGTATTATCGCCACCTGGCGCATGATTGCCCAGGCGCACCGGCGCTATGGCAAAATCGTCATTGATACGGTCATCGCCAGCATGAGCCAGCAGCCCAGCGATCTGCTGGCGATGCTGCTGCTGGCGAAAGAAGTTGGTATTCACAACGATGTCAGCCTGGTTCCGCTGTTCGAGACGATTGACGACCTGGAACGCGCCCCAGACATCATGGCCGTGCTGTTCGAGAACCCCATGTACCGGGCGCACCTGGAAGCGCGCGGCGGGCGGCATGGCCTCCAACAGCAGATCATGATCGGCTACTCCGACAGCAGCAAAGACGGCGGGTATATCGCTTCCAACTGGAATCTGTATACGGCGCAGCAGCGGTTAATCGAGGTCTGCGCCCGTTACGGCGTGTCGCTGCAATTGTTTCATGGGCGGGGCGGCAGCATCGGTCGGGGCGGCGGCCCCACCAACCGCGCCATCCGGTCGCAGCCGCCGGAGTCGCTGCGGGGCGGCATCAAAATCACCGAGCAGGGCGAGGTGATCGCCTACCGCTACAGCAACGCCGAAATCGCCCGCCGCCACCTGCACCAGGTCATGCACGCTGCGCTGCTGGCGATGGGCGCGCCGCAGGAAAGCCGCGCCGGGACGGCCGTCAAACACGAGTGGCGCGCTGCGATGGATGCGCTCTCCGAAGCCGGGCGGCTGGCCTACCGCAGCCTGGTTTACGAAACACCCGGTTTTCTCGATTACTGGCAGCAGGCGACGCCGATTAACGAGCTGGCGAACCTGCCCATCAGCTCGCGCCCGGCCAGACGCGCGCAGCAGGGCGGTTTTGAGTCGATTCGCGCTATTCCCTGGGTGTTCTCTTGGATGCAGAGCCGCGCTATCATCCCGTCCTGGTACGGCGTGGGGTACGCGCTGGCGACCTACTGCGCCGGCCAGCCGGACGGCCTGGAGCGGCTGCGCGCCATGTACCGCGAGTGGCCGTTTTTTAACGCGCTGATCGAAAACGTACAGCTTGATCTGGCGAAAGCCGACATGGGCATTGCGGCGCTGTATGCCGAACTGGTGAGCGACGCCGCGACCCGCGAAAAAATCTTTGGGGAGATCAAGGCCGAATATTTGCAGGCCTGCCGGATGGTCTGCCAGGTAATCGGCCAACCGGAACTGCTGGATAACGCGCCGGTCATCAAACGTTCCATCGAACGGCGCAACCCCTACGTAGACCCGCTGAACTTCATCCAGGTGGAACTGCTCAAACGGCTGCGGGCGCTTGACCCCGACGCGCCAGAATACAAACCGCTGCTGCGGGCCACCCTGGCGACCATCAACGGCATCGCCGCCGGGCTTAAAACCACCGGGTGAGGATTATTCGTCTACATCAAGAATATCTGTTTCAAGGGCATCCTCGCCGTTATCGTCGGCTTCGGTTTCAACCGCATCCTCCGAGATATTCAGAATTTCAGACCCCTGTTTTTTGTGAGCCTGATACATTTTGAGATTGGTATAAGGGGGCTTTGCAAAACCTTCTTCGCGCGCCATAGCCCATGTCAGGTAATTCATCCAGTAGTCATCAAAAACTTCGACGCCGAGTTTCGCAAAGACTCCGGTGCCGTTCAGCAGCCGATCCAGATATTTTGTTGAACCAATATTTTTGGTATTACCGCTGCCGGGCGTGTCTGAGGCAATAAGATATTTTTCCTGAAGGAAGAACTGGAAGTCTCTTGCCGCCGAGGGGATATCGCTGAGATCGGTAATGTCATAAACCTTGCGCTCATCAATGCCCGTAACCCGGCTGTAGACTGCACCCGACACGTAATGTCTCGTGTAGCGGTTATATGCAAAGGTGCTGCTCACCGGGCGATTGCGGATACGGAAGTAACCGCCAAAAGTGCCGAGAGTCGTGCCGCTGACGCGCATTCGACCATTTTTGTCCTTTCCTGTTCGATAAGTTGTCTTGATGTCAACAGCAAAACACAGCGCCTTATTGGATTTCGATATGAGGCTGACATCGGGATATTGATTTTGTGCTTTAGCGAGGACAATTTCATATCCGCGTTCTTCGGCAAAGCGCGAAATCGCCGGAAGCATCAGCAGTTCGAGAACTTTTGAAAGAACTTTTGTATCTATTGAAATGCTGTAGATGCGCTGGTACACATCAATAAAACCCTTGACCGTCCAATCGCCGTTTTCGGTCGAGACGCGCTCGCGCAGTTCATCAAAGTATTGCAGCAATGCTTCTCGAAATTGATCCTGTTCCAATGCAAATGTCCTTCATCAGCGTGCAATGAGCAGCAGTTCCCGGCATTGTTTGTGTGAGAGCGCATATTTTTGAGGCTGGGCGGCTGCCCATACCTGCTTTTTGAATTTGAGCAGCAGCTTTATCAGTTGGTCTTTTGTGGGTATGCCATCATCACGATAGGAGATAACGAGCATACTCCCGCGATGCCGGTCAAATAGCTGCTCGAATGCATCCATAATGGTTGCAGTGTTATTCCAGGGTGATTTCTCCGGCTGCAAACGGCGGTGTTTGCTGCTGTAGTCAATGCGTGCAGGCCAGGTGTCGTAGCTTACAAGTCCTTCCAGGAAGTGATAAAAGTCCCGATAATCAACACCTGTACCCTGCTTGCTGAGATAAGGGGGTCAATATAAACGAGATCGGCCCCTGCTGGTGTTTCAAAGGCATCGAGACACATCGCCTGATTATCCCGCCCATTATCGAAAACCGCTTGATTGGCTTCGGCCACAAAATTACGAAAATGTATTTCAAAGGGCGTATCCCAGGTGATTTTATTGCCAAAACTGCGTTCCACCTGCGCGGTTCGCATATAAAGGTTAGCTCGATGAAACAGGTTGTACGGACGCTTGATGATGCAGGACTGGAACAGCGCAAACCGCGCCAACGCCTGTTGATAGCGATTCTGGAGTAAATGGTCTATGTTGAACACCACATGGTCTAACCAGACATTCTCATCATCTGTAAAGTAGATGTCGTGAAAAGTATTCTGAATAAAGTCGGGATACCGTAGACCATCCTGAACACTCAGTACAAGCTCTGTTTCATCCTGTTTCATCCTGAGAGAGTTTCGCCTCCTGATTTTCAATAAGCGCCAGACCGATATTCCAGTTAAAGGCTAAAAAATCGTTATATGTAACCCGTTTGCCGGCATTTTTGAACAGATGGCTGACAGCACCGGTGCCGCCAAATACATCGAGGACAGTCTCGAATTGCAGAGGATAGACCTGCTCCCAAATCCAACTGACCAGGGAGCGTTTGCTGCCCTGGTAGCGCGTGGATGGGAACGGATAATTGAATGCGAGGGCGCTGTGCGGTGAAAACAGGGATAACTGTCTGGGCTGCATACCGGTGTTTTCCATCTGGTCTTTTGACAAGGATATACTGTTTGGAACAGATTGTCTAATTTCCAATCCCGTTACCCCCTTCTTCGGCGGCTGCGGTATTATAGGGGCAGTGGTTTCTAATTTTTGCCCTGGGAGCGCTCCCATGTTCCAGACAGCGCGATCCCCCGCCGTTCGACAGTTGATCCTGATGTGGCTGGCCTGGTTTATCATCCTGTTTGTTTACCAGGCGTTTGTTACGTCCCGGCTGGCGCTCAGCCGGCCCGATTTCGCCCTGCAATGGACGCGCGCCGAAACCGACTACGGCAGCCAGCGTAACAAACCCTACCTCAACGAGCCGTTCATGAATGCCCAGGTATCCTGGGACTCGGAACATTACCTGTCCATCGCCATCGGCGGTTACGACGACCCTGCTGCGCGTAGAATCGTCTCGCCTGAGGGCGGGCCGCCGGTGCCGCCGCTCCAGCTTAACTATGCTTTTTTCCCGCTTTACCCGCTGCTGATGCGGGTTGTGGCCGCCCCGCTGCCGCTTTTTGGGCTGACGCCCACCGCCGCCGCCACCCTGGCCGGGGTGATTGTCTCGCTGGCCGGGACGCTGGCCGCCATGCTGGCGCTCTATGACCTGGTGCGCGAGCGCCTGTCGGAGTCGGGAGGCCAGCGCGCGGCTTTTTACCTGCTGGTATTTCCGTCGGGGTTTTTTCTGGCGCAGGTGTACAGCGAAGGGCTGTTCGTGGGGCTGGCCTTCGGCGCGCTGGCGCTGATGAAACGCGAGCGGCTGCTGATCGCCGGTGCGCTGGCGGCGCTGGCAGTGTGGACGCGCGCCGTGGGTGTGGCGCTGGTGCTGCCGCTGGCACTGGCCTGGCTGATGCGCCTCCGGTCGCGCGGGCTGACCAGCCGTTCCGCCGTTGCAGGGCTGGCGGCGGCGCTGCTGCCGCTGGTGGCCTACGGCCTGTGGAACGCGGCGCTGGGCGAACCGTTCCATATCGTGGAGGCATATTATTTCCGGCGTGGGGCGCTGCTAGTCGAATGGTCGCTGAAAGCCTGGCAGACGACTTTCGCGCTGATCGGCGGCGCAAACCCCCAGGCTTCCGCTTATTACGCCCTTGAGTTCGGCGGGATGGCGCTGGCGCTGGCTGCCTGCCTGCTGATGCTGCCGCGTTACCCCGGCCCGGCGCTGTTCGGCCTGGGGGCGCTGGTGATCGCCTTCACCAGCGGCGTGCCGCAAAGCATGATACGCTACGTGCTGGTCGTGCCGCCGCTGTACATTTTACCGGCCTGGCTGGGGCGCTGGCCGGCGTTTGACCGGGCGTGGACAACCGCCAGCCTGTTGTGGATGGGGCTGCTGGCGGCGCTGTTCAGTTTTGATATGTGGGTGGGGTAACAGGCGGCGCGTGTTGTCCGGCAGAGCGGCGCGCCGCCGGGTCAGCGATCTTTGAATACCTTCATCGCCTCGGCGACAACGGGCGCGGTGGAGTTATAAACGCGCGTGCCGCAGTGGGCGCACACTTTTTCGCTGCCAACATAATGCCACAGAGGGGGCGTTTTGCGGCAGTATTTGCAGTTCGATTTCATCATTTCGGCATAATGTTTGGGTACGTGGCGGTACATGGTTCCCCCTGGAACAAAAACCTTTCATGCACAAAAAATAACATGATTTGGTTTGCGAAAACCTTAAACAAACCGTATATCATTATACCGAATTTTCTGTAAGAAAGTGATAAACACCGTTTAGGTCTGGATTAAGGGATGGCTAAAACCCTGACTGTTGGTACAGTTTTGAGCGCCGTCCGGGGGCGTTTGCCCGGCTTCGAGGCGCAGGCGCTGCTGGGAGCCGTGCTGCAAACCGACCGTGCCGCCCTGCTGGCCCACCCGGAGCGCCCGCTGACGCCGGAGCAGGCTGAACGTTTTGGCGCGCTGGCCGAACGCCTGGCGGCAGGCGAACCGCTGCCGTACCTGATCGGGCGGCAGGCGTTTTACGACCGCGATTTTTTTGTCACCCCGGATGTGCTGATTCCCCGCCCCGAAAGCGAACTGCTGGTCGAGGAAGCGTTAGCATTCGCCCGGTTGCAGCCGAACCTAACGCTGGTGGATGTGGGAACGGGCAGCGGCGCGCTGGCGGTGGTGCTGGCCGCGCATCTGCCGGCGGCGCGGGTATATGCCACCGACATCAGCCCGGCGGCGCTGGTGGTGGCGCAGCGCAACGCCGAACGATATGGCGCGCGCGTGACGCTGCTGCCGGGCGACCTGCTCCAGCCGCTGATCGAACGCGGCATCAAAGTTAACCTGCTGGTCGCCAATCTGCCGTATATCGCCGCCGGCGACCTGCCCGGCCTGGCCGTCAGCCGCTACGAGCCGCGCCTGGCGCTGGACGGCGGCCCGGACGGCCTCGATCTCATCCGGCGGCTGCTGCTTCAGGCACCCGCTGCCTGCCTTCCCGGCGCGCGCCTGCTGCTCGAAATCGGCGCCGACCAGGGCGCGGCGGCGCTGGCACTGGTGCGGGCGGCCTTCCCGGCGGCGGTTGTGGACTGCCTGCGCGACCTGGCCGGATATGACCGCGCCATCCGCATCAGCCGGGTTTAACCGACTTCTACCCAAACTCGAACGGTTTGTGTTCTAGAAAAAATGTTCTAAACTATGATAAGATAACCTGCTGGTTAGAATATTGTTACACGGTCGGAGGATCGGTGAGCCTACCTATACAGGAGCCAATACTGGAGACGATGTATACGTTCATCCGGGATTATATCCGGCAGTGGGGCTACGCGCCCAGCATCCGCGACATCGCCCGCGCCTGTTACATGACGCCGGGCAACGTGCATCGTTATTTAGACCGGCTGGAAGGTAAACGACTCATCACCCGCCAGCCGGGCGTGGCGCGCAGCATCCGGCTGTCGGAAGACGAAAAGGCCGAATAAAGTCAAAGGTCACTGAGCGGCGGTGATGTCTGCCGGATCAACCAGGAAGGAAGCCACCGCGCGCACCAGGTCTTCGACGCTGATCGGCTTGCCCAGAAAAACGTCCGCGCCGATGTCTTTGGCCTGGTTGGCCTGAAAACCGCCGGTCGCGCCGGAGACGACGATCATCGGCACATGGCGCTTGAATTCTTTCCGCACGTAACGCAGCAAATCCAGGCCGCTCATATCCGGCAGCAGCAAATCCAGCACGATAGCGTCCGGCAGTTGGTGGCTGACGAAACCCAGCGCCGACACCACCGAGTTGGCGACGGAAACGCGGAAACCGGCGTGTTCCAGCGCGATGCTGAACACCTTGCCGACATCCTCATCATCCTCTACAACCAGCACATGCTGGCCTTTGCCGATCACCGGGATGGCGGCATGGTTGAGGGTATCGCCGCGCGTGCCGCTCAGGGTCGGCACGACCGCGAACCGCACCTGTAGTTTAAGCTCGCCCACTTCCAGTTCATCGCCATGCCGCAGGCGGTATTCCTGGTCGGGGGTCATCCCCCGGCCGTTGAGGCGCGTGCCGTTGACGCTGCCCAGGTCTTTAACGACGATACGATTTTCTCTGGCGATAACAACCGCGTGCTGGCGCGAAACCCCCCGGTGCTGCGCGCCGTGCGGCCCTAAATCCACGTCCGGGTAAACGCCGCGCTGCGGGTCGCTGCGCCCGATGGTCATCGCTTCCTGCACCTGGACCTGGATGGTCGAGGCCGTCCCCACCACGCGAAATTCGATCACCCAGGGCAGTTCTTCATCCAGCGGGCCGGTTGCCCGCAGCGGGGCCGGGGTTTCGGTACGCGGACGGTCGAGGTAGCGCGTCTCCCGGTCGGATTTTTTACCCATCAACCACGTCCCTTCAGGCACACTTTACATTTTTTATGTTAGCTCAACACTCATCCTAAGCCGCATTAATGCTGCGTCGAATAGGCCTACGGTACTACCAGAACGAATTTTGCCGGCGCACGCGGCGGGCCGCCCCACGCAAATTTTTAAATATTATAACAGCATTTTTTCCAAAAGGCGCAGTATAGCTGTGAAAAAGGGGTTAAGTTTCCGGGAAAAACGGATAAGAAAGGACGCGCCCGACGGCGCGCCCCGTGTAATGCTGCCGGGTGTGTTGAACGCAGACTACCGGAACAGCTCCCGCACGATGATATTACGCTGGATTTCGCTGGTGCCTTCGTAAATCTGGAAAACTTTCACATCGCGCAGCAGTTTTTCGACCGGGTATTCCTTCATGTAGCCGTAACCGCCAAAAACCTGCACCGCGTCCACCGCCGCTTTGGTCGCCATGTCGGCGGCGAAGGCTTTGGCAAAGGCCGGCAGTTTAGGGTTGGCGATGCCGGCATCCACCGCCCAGGCCGCCTGCCACACCAGCAGCCGCGATGCCTCGTAGTTGATCGCCATATCGGCGATTTTGTGGCCGATGGCCTGGTGCTGGTAAATCGGCGCGCCGAAGGCCACACGCTCTCTGGCATATTTGACGCTTTCCTCCAGGGCACGGCGCTGCAAACCGACCGCGGCGGCGGCCACACCGGGGCGGCTGTGGTCGAAAACGTTCATGGCGATATAAAAGCCCTGGCCTTCCTTGCCGATCAGGTTGGCTTCCGGCACTTCCACGTCCTCGAACACGATTTCCGCCGTGTCGCTGGCGCGCTGGCCCAGTTTATCGAACTTGCGCCCGGTTTTAACGCCCGGCATATCGCGTTCCACCACAAAACAGGACAGGCCGCGATGCCCGGCGGCGGGGTCGGTTTTGGCGAACACGGTGAAAAAGTGGGCGTGGCTGGCGTTGGTGATGAAGGTCTTCGAGCCGTTGATGATATATTTGCCGTTTTTCTTTTCGGCGCGGGTTTCGATGCCGACCACGTTCGACCCGGCGGCGGCCTCGGTCACGCCGTAGGACACAAACTGCCCCATGTTAATCAGCCGTTCGCCCAGCCAGTAGGCTTTCTGCTGTTCGCTGCCGGCCAGGATGATCGGCAGCGCGCCCAGGTGATTGGTGCTGATGCTGGTCCCGATGCCGGTGCAGCCGTAGCCGACTTCCTCCGAGACGAGGCATTCTTCAAAGATGGTCGCGCCTAGGCCGCCGTATTCGGCGGGGATGTTCACGTTCACCAGTCCCAGGTCGCGCGCCTTGTGGAAAATTTCTTCAGGGAAGGTGGCGTGTTCGTCATATTCCGCCGCGACGGGGATGATTTCTTTGGCGGTAAAATCCCGCGCCATCTTTTGCAGCATCTTCTGTTCGTCGGTCAGTTCAAACGATACGCCGGTTTTAGCAATGCTCTCGACCATTTTTAAACGCTCCTAAAATAATTGAATCGGGATTTGATTATTTTAGCACGGAATCCTTATGGCGCGAATTGCGCCTGTTTTCGCCTCGGCAGGGGCGCACATCGGGGCGCACGACGGTGCGCCCCTACGACCGGCGGAATATACGTTTATCCTGCCCGCGCCGCCGGTTGAATTAATCGCCGGTGAGGGCTTCGGCTTCGGCGGGCCGTCCCCGGCGCAGCACGCGCGCGTACAGCGGCAGCGCCGGCAGCAGCAGCGCGGCGCTGGCGAATAGGGCGGCGCGCAGCCCCAGCACGCCGCCCACCCAGCCGACCGGCGGGCCGCCGGCGATCTGCCCGATGGCGTCCACCTGGCCGCTCATCGAGATGATCGTCGCCCGAACGTCGGAGTCAAGGTGCTGGTTAATCCAGGCCGTCTGGAGCGGCTCGATAAGCGTGCGGAGGATGCTGATAGCCCAGCGCAGCAGCACCGCGCCGGCAAAACTGCCCACCGCCGCGAAGCCCAACAGCGCCAGCGCCAGCAGCCCGGCCAGGCCAAAAGCGGCGCGCGCCAGCGCCGGCGTATCGCTCATGTTCAGGCGTTTGATGATGATCTGCGCCGCGCCGGCAGCCAGCAGCCCGCCGACCAGACTCAGCAGCCCCATCCAGGCCACCGGCTGCAAACCGCCGAAATCCGGCAGGGCAAAACTTTCCAGCAGGTGCGCCGTCCACAGGCGGTCGAAACCTTCGCTGTACAGGCCGTAAAAAAAGCCGATGCCCAGGATGGCGGCCAGCACCGGGCGGCGGCGCACCAGCCGAAGACCGGCCCGCAGTGTGGCGGACATCTGCCCGGCGGCACTGCGGGATTCGCGCGGGGTGGGCTGAAAGCCGGTTTCCGGCATCACCAGCGCCAGGAACAGCGCCAGGATGATGTGCAGCGCCCCGCCCAGCAAAATCGGCAGGTTCACCTGCACGCTGCCGATGGTGATGGCGACCAGTGTGGCGGGGATGCCGACCAGGCTGCCGACCTGCGCGGCGCGCAGAAAAACGCGCCCCACGCGATCTTCGCCGATTTCGTCGGTGATCCATGCCTGATGCGCGCCGCTGGTGAAGGTATAGCCTACACCCCACACCACCTGCGCCAGCAGAATGGCCTCGAAGGACGGAACTGCGCCTTCCAGCAGAAAACCGCCGCCCATCAGCGCGTAACCGATGATGATGGAAAGGCGGCGGCTGTACACATCGGCGACGATGCCGGTGGGGACTTCAAATAGAAAAACGGCGGCTTCCAGCGCCGTGCCGACCAGCACCAGCTGGAGCGGGCTGAGGCCGACCGTCTCCACCTGGTAAACCATGTTCACGGCGAAAACGAAGGTGATGAATACGGATGACGCGCCCATCATGACCAGATACAGGCGGTAAGCATCCATCTTGCGGGAAAACAAAACCAGCATGGCGGTTTTTCTCACTCACTCGTGTTTGAGGTTGTTTATTCAGGCGGGTGTTCGCGCCCCGGCTGCGAAGTTACAGCCGGCGGTGACGAACATTAAACACAGGCGGCACTGCGGGGCAAGCCACGAGCGAGCGCGAGAAGGGGAACTGGTGGGATGAGTCTGTAGGGGCGGGTTTCTAAAACCCGTCCTTACCGTGGATTCGGTCGCAGATTCCTCTGACGCGCGGCATCCCGTAACAGGCCGGCAGCACCCAGATGAGCCGGCAGCAAGTGAAAGACGACTGACATAAACGCCTCCTGAAACGGGACGAACGATAGGCAGCATAACATACTTCTGGCGGCGGCGTCAATGCGCCTAAAGACGGATTTTTGCGACGGCGAAAAGCATTCGTTATGGTTGTGCGCGGAGGGAGAAAAAAGGAATCCATACATGGCACAGGCTTCTATCGTTACCGTACCGGCCAGGGCGGAAAAGTGGGTGCTGACGGCGACTATCCTGGCGTCCGGCATGGCCTTCGTAGATGTAACGGCGCTCAACGTGGCGCTGCCGGCCCTGCAAGCCAACCTGGACGTGACCGGCGCGCAGCTTTTATGGGTGGTCAACGCCTACGCGCTGTTTTTGTCGTCGCTCATCATGGTTGGCGGGGCGCTGGGCGACCATTACGGGCACAAGCGTATCTTCATGGCCGGTATTCTGGTATTCACCGGCGCGTCGCTGGTGTGCGGCCTGTCGTCCGGCATCGAAACGCTGATCGCCGCCCGCGCCGTACAGGGCATTGGCGGGGCGATGATGATCCCCGGCAGTCTGGCGATCATCACGGCCTCGTTCGGGCCGGAGCGCCGGGGGCGCGCCATCGGCACGTGGTCTATGTTCAGCACGCTGACGACCATGATGGGGCCGGTGCTGGGCGGCTGGCTGGCCGGTCAGGGGTTGTGGCGGCTGGTTTTTTTCATCAACCTGCCGCTGGCGGTGGCGGCGCTGACCGCGCTGGTGCTGCACGTGCCGGAAAGCCGGGACGAAAACGCGCCGAAGCGGTTGGACTTCCCCGGCGCGCTGCTGGCGACATTGGGGCTGGCTGGCCTCACCTACGGTTTTATCGAAGCGCCGGACGCCGGCTTTGGCGAACCACGCATCCTGCTGGCGCTGGGGTTCGGCGCGGCGGCGCTGGTCGCCTTCGTGGTGGTGGAGGCGCGCAGCCCACACCCCATGATTCCGCTGCGGCTGTTCCGTTCGCGCACCTTCAGCGGCGCGAACCTGCTGACGCTGTTCCTGTACGCGGCGATGGGGGTTGCGCCGTTTTTCCTGGTTTTAAACGCGGTGCAAATCCAGGGCTACCCGGAAGCCGCCGCCGGATTCGTTATGATTCCGTTCGGCATCCTGCTCACGATGATGTCGCGCTGGGCAGGCGGGCTGACCGACCGCGTGGGGGCGCGCCTGCCGCTGACGGTGGGGCCGGCCATTGCCGGGACGGGTTTTTTGCTGCTGGCGCTGCCGGGGCTGACCAACGGCCCGCAGGATTACTGGACGAGCTACTTCCCCGCCGTCGTGACGATGGGCATCGGCATGGGCATCACGGTCGCGCCGCTTTCGACTGCCGTGATGGGCAGCGCGCCGCTCGGCAGCAGCGGCACGGCTTCCGGCATCAACAACGCGGTGGCGCGTACTGCCGGCGTGCTGGCGGTCGCCATCTTGGGGTCGGTGGCGCTGGTGACGTTCGGGCAGTCATTGGACAACCGGACGCGCGATCTGCCGCTTTCGGATGCCGCGCGCCTGGAACTGCGCGCCGAAGCCCGCAATCTGGCTGCCGCGCAGCCTCCGGCGGTGCTGACGGATGCGCTGGCGCTGGAAGTGCAGGCGGCCATCCGCTGGTCGTTCGTGGACGCTTTCCGGCTGGTGGTAGTGATCGCCGGGGCGCTGGGCTGGCTGGGGGCGCTGCTGGCCGCGCTGACCATCGAACGAAAGGGCGGGAACTCCGGCGGGGTCTAAAACGTCTTATCAGCAGTCCTGGGCGCGAAAAATCGCCGGGGACGGCAAAAAGACTTATGGAGGGAATCGTATGGTTTATCGTATAAACAGCCTGATTTTTAGTCTGGCCGCGCTGCTGGTCTTCGCACCGGCGGCTTTCGCCCAGATGCCTGAACAGGAAGCCCCGGTCAGCAGCATCAGCATCACGGTGGTGGAGTCCACGCCGGCGCAGGCGATGGTGACGGTGCGCGGCACGCTGCCGAACCCGTGTTACAGCATCGCGCCGCCGGTGCAGACGGTACAGGGGCGGACGATCACTATCAGCCTGAAGCTCCAGCCGCCGAGCGGACGCCGGATGTGCGCCCAGGTGATTCGCCCCTTCGAGGAAACGGTTGCGATTGATCTGGTCGGGCTGACGCCGGGGACGTATACGGTGGTCGTTAACGGCGTGAGCGCCGCGCTGACGCTGGGACAAGGCGCGAGCATCCCCGAAGCGCCGGTGTCCGGCGTGGGCGACTGCCCGGCGGGCAGCCGGATGTACACGGCCTTCCGCGATTGGGAAGGCGGCTTCTGCCTGCTGTACCCGGCGGGTTATGACGCGCGGCAGACCGTGAACGGCGTCATCATCAGCCTGCCCGGCGCGGCGGAAACACGCGCCGGGCTGACCATCGCCAGCGAACCGGCGGGCGGGCGCACCCTGGATGACGCGCGGGCCGACCTGCTGGCTGTTCACCCGGATGCGGCCATCACCGAATACGAAATTGGCAGACAGGCCGCGCTGGCTGCCGAGACAGCCAATACCCGCCGGGCGGCGGTGATCGTTTTTGACCGGCTGCTTACCTTGACGACGCAGCCGGTGAGTGCGGGTTCGCCCGGTGCGGCGGAAGTCGAAACGCTGTGGGAGACGGTGATCGAGTCGCTGACGTTTTTCCCGCCCGCGCCCAAACCCGACCCGCTGGGCGCGAACGCGACCGAACGAGTTTTTGACGATCTGGGCATTGCGCTGATGCTGCCGGAAGGCTGGCGCGTGCTGCGCCAACCCAACCTGTATGGGCTGCTTTCGCCCAATCCGTCGCTGGCGGCGCGGGCAGCCGCGCAGGACTTCCCTATCGCGCTCGGCTCGCTGGAGAACCTGGCGGCGAACGATTTTGAAACGCTCATCACAGCGGGGCTGGCGCGGTTCGCCAGACAGGGCGAAACCGGGCTGACGACCGAACCGGCGCTGGATGCGAGCGGGCGGCAGATTGGCGTGCGTTTTTTGGGGCTGTCGAACTTCTGCTCGGCCACGCTGATTCCGTTTGGCGACCGGGCTACCGTTATCACCGTTTCACCGCTGCTGTGTGACGCCGGCCATACCATCACCGATGAGGCGGCGGCGGCGGTGCTGGCCTCGGTGCGGCTGCTGGGCGAATAATAAAGACTCAAATTTACCTCAACCCCCGGCACGTCTCCATGTGGGAAAGTGCAAAAAAGTCCCCTCTCCCAACGGAGAGGGGATTTAAGGGTGAGGTGTCGGCTGTCTTAGTTTGGGTACGTGCCGCCCATTTTCTTGAAGAAGCCGTGAATGCGGTGGACAAAGCCGGTTTCCGACAGGAACATATACGGGCAGAAACCCGGCACGACGCCGATTCCGTACTCTTGGCACAGTTCCAGCGCCCGGTCGCTGACCGCGCCGATGCCCTCGCCCCGGTGCATCCACACGCGGCGCACGCCCGCCTCGGCACAGTCGCGCACGATCTGTTCGGTGACGGACGGCGCGGTCATCACCAGCACGCCGTCCACCGGCGGCTGAATATCCTGCACGCGGGCGAAACAGGGCCGGCCTTCAATTTCCTCGGCGGCAGGGTTGACGGGGACGACTTCGTAGCCGCGTTTCACAAATTCGCGGAAAACCATGCGGGTGAAGTCGCCGTCGGTGCGCGAGATGCCGACGATGGCGATGCGCTTCAAAGCCAAGAAATCATCAATCTGCTGCCGAACGCTCATGGTAGGGTATCCCTCTCAAACTCAAACTGGCTGATGGCTGCGGCTTCTGCATCCAGGATGAGGGCTTCAGGCAAAAGCCGCTTTTTGACTATACGTGTGACAAGGGGCGGCGTATCGGGTAAAACGCGGAATGTGACAAATGACACGTTCTGGGCATGACAGCCATCCAGACCGGCACGCCGGTTTAACCGCCGGGCCGCACCGAAGCCAGCAGCCGCTCGAAAGTGGGCTGAAAGGCCGCCCACTCCTGCACAGGCGCGCGGGCGACGGCGTACAGGCGCAGATCGCCCAGCGAGAGCAGGCGCGTTTCCAGGCGGAACAGCGGGTCGCGCTCCGGCTCGCCGGGCGGCTCGACCTGAAGCGTGATGGTGGACTCTTCATCCGGCGCGACGAAAACCACGCTCGGCGGCGCATCGGCAGCCCCCGTGACCACGCGCCAGCCGGTCGGGTAGCGCACGCTGAAGGCGCTGTTGCTGAAGGTTTCGTCGGTGATGACCGCCGGCGGGCCGGGCGTGAAGTTCAGCAGCGGCGGTGTGCGCGCCGGCACACACCCCGCCAAACCAAAAGCATAACACAGAGACACAAAGACACAGAGACGACGGAGTGAGAAAAATCGCTCTGTGCCTCTGTACCTCTGAGTCTCTGTGTTCAGTATTTGTTTGTTCATGGCGCGCGGTTGGGGGCATCGGCATTGGCGGCCATGTTCCGCGAAAGCGGGTCGCCGCAGGACACGTAACCGGCCCAGCCCGCCACGCGCCATTCGCCCGTCCCGTCCTGTTCCAGCCGGTGATAGATGCATACGCCGCTGAAACCTTTGTCTTTTTCGTAAGTGGCGATCAGGTCAACGTTGAAGGCGTTGGGGCCGTCCGGCGCGGCGCGGCGGAACACCACGCTTATAAAACCCCCCCATTCCGGCGGGATGAAACCCTGCACGCAGGCGGAAACGCTGCCGTCGGGGCAGCGGGCCGTCACGTAGTCCTGCATGGCCGGGGACAGCAGCGAAAAAGCCGTTTCGTCGTCACCCGCGCCGACCGCCCCGGCAAAACGCAGCGCCGCCGCGTAAGCCGGGTGGGTTTCCTGCGGGACGAGCGCCGCCGTGACGACCACAATCAGGCCGACGGCGGCCACCAGGGTGATAAAGCCAATCCACAAAAATCGTCTGGACATGGTACGTTCCGAGTGCTGAGTCAAAACATGCGACCTCGTGCCGGGCGCGGTATCACTTCTGGCCTTCCCGCGCCAGCGCGTCACGGGCGGCGCGCAGTTCGTCGCGCATCCGGGCGCTTTCGCGCACCGCGTTGACGGCCATCATACCATGCCAGCCGGGCGTATTCATATACTCTACGCAGATGATGCCATCATATCCCGCCGCCAGCGCGTCCGTCACCACCCGCTGTACGTTGATGCGCCCCTGGTCGAAGGGCGTTTGAAGCTGCGCCCGCGCCGCCTGCCGAATCTGGATATGGCGGGCGTGGGGCAGCAGTTTGATGATCTCGTCATGGAAGATGTCCTGGCAGACCAGATGCGCCCAATCCAGCGTCAGGCTCAAACCCGGTACATCCTTCAGCAGTTTGAGCGCCGCTTCCGGCGTCTGCGCCATCGAGTCCAGGTGCGGCTCGACGCTGATCCGAAGCCCGGCAGCCTGCCCGACGCTGACCATCTCGCGCAGGGCGGCGGTCACGCGGTCGAAGGCTTCCAGGTCTTCGGGCGGGTGCGCCAACCCCGGCGAAAGCGTGATGCCCGGCGCGCCCAACTCGACCGCGAACGGAACCAGCGCCCGGTACAGTTCCAGGTCGCGCCCGCGTTTGGCCTCGTCGGCCAGCGAGATGCGCGGCAGCATCAGGTACAGGTCGCCGACGCGCAGGTTAAACAGGTCGAGATCGGCGCGGATGTCCTGGGCGGCCCTCAGCGGGCTGTCGGCGGCGCGGGCGGCGTTGAAGTTCGCGCCGCTGCCGATGTCGGCGTAACGAAAACCCAGGCGCGCGATTGTCCCCAATGCTTCGGGCAGCGTCAGATCGTTGAAAGCCCAGGTATGGCAGGAAAATTCGAGCATATCAGGCCTCAAAGTAACCTTTGGTTGGACATGGATACCGTCCCAGTGACATAAGCTCCTGGCGCTCAAAAACTCGATCTGCTTGATTAAGTCGTAACAAAAACACAGTTACGCGCCCCTCAGGTGTCAAAAGCTCAATCATGCCGTTGTCCAAATGGAAATGCTTTACCCACTGTTGTAAACGAGGGTTAAACAGTGGCGTCAGCAGACCGGTCTGCGAGTCTATGGAGCCAATGTCACTGCCCTTGAAAGTATTACAATTCGGGCAGCTTAAGCTGAGGTTATGACTCTCGGTCACGCCACCATGTTTTTCCGAGATGATATGATCTATGTGGAACGAAAAGAAGTTGTCGTCCTGGCTTAACAAACAGTATTCACAGCAGCTTCCGGCGCGCTCGATTACCTGACGAGGCAGCTCATTCGTTATAGACGTCATTAGCCCAACGCCAGTTTTTGACGCGCCCGGATTTTCAGGATGTTCATGAACTGGTTAACTCGCAGAAACTCATCCAGTTCGGCGCGTTCTTCCGCCGTCAGGCGATCACTGGCGTTTCGATCCAGCAGATCATGTAAACGCTGGTCAAGTGCCTCTGAAGGCTTAAACGCGATAATTTCCTGCGGCGTGTGGCCGGAAGCCAGAAAGTCCAGGATTTCGTCGAACAGCGGGTTAAGCGCAAAAACAGGCGCAACGGCCATTGTAGCTGCTCCTTGCTCACTCACGGATACAGATAGGGGTGTTCCGGCTGCTGGACGGTTTCGACGCCGGCGGCGTGCAGCACCGGTACGGTGTCGCCCCGGAACGCGCCGACTTCAAAAACGCCGCGCACCTGCACCCAGGTATCCTGCGGAAAATCGCCTGCGTTTTGCCACACCACCGGCAGGCCGATGGCCGAAGCGTCGGCCACGCAGCAGCTGATGGTGAAGCGCGCCACCATAAAGGTATCTTCCGGGAAGGTCGCTTCCCGGTAAACGAAGCCGATCACGTCGGCTTCCTGGCCGTTAAAACGCTCAGGATCGTCCGCGCTGTTGAATGCCCGCAGCCAGTCCAGCACGTTCCACTGGAGCGGGTCGGCGCTGAAGCTGGTGAAGTTCGCGCCGGCGGCGTTCAGGCTGATGTCCCCGTTGATGGCCGCCGAACCGAGCGGGCGCGACGGGACGAGCGTGCCAAGCACCAGCGGCAGCGCCACAATCGCCAGCGCCAGCCAGGTGATGTGCTGGTGGTCGTGGTCGTGTTCGCAGGCGCATTGAACGCGGCCTTGCCCGCGCAGCAGGTCCCACGCGCCGGCTGCGCCCAGCGCCAGGAACAGGGCGGCGGCCACGTAAGACAGCCAGGCGAAACGCTGGTTGATGTAGTTGGTTAAGTTACCGCTGGCGATGTTGTAGATGAAATACGCCCCCAGCGCCAGCAGGATGGCGGTTTTCAGCCACGCCTGGAGGGCGTCCGGCGCGTGATGATGGTCATGGTCGTGAGGATGTTCGTGTTTGTGTAAATGGTCGGCTGCTTGCATGGTCAGTTCCGCGTTCCAAGTTCCGAGTGAAAAACAACAAATTCAACACAAAGATGCAAATTAATCGCTTCTCTGCTCCTTCGCCTCTTTGCGTTAAGCATTTCAAGCCTCTAGAATGCCACATTCAGGTTCAGCCATACACCGGCCAGCAGCGTCATCAGCAGCGGCAGCAGGATGAGGTAAAACACCACACGCCGCTTAAAAACGCCCATAAACATCAGCGCGCTTTTGATGTCCACCATCGGGCCGAAGGTCAGGAAAGTGAGGATCGAGCCGGTGGTGAACGTGCCGACGAACGCCAGCGCCAGGAAGGCGTCCACCGTCGAACACACGCTTAATACGAACGCCAGCGCCTGCATCACCAGCACCGAAATTACCGGGCCGCGCCCCAACGCCAGCAGGACTTCCTGCGACACCAGCGTTTGCATAGCGGCGGCCAGCGCCGTGCCGATGACCAGATAGCGCCCCATCTCGAAAAATTCGTCCCCCGCCTGCCGCAGCGCGTCCATCAGGCCGGTACGCAGCGGTTTGCGCGGCGCGGCGGGCAGGCTGATCTGCCCCGAACCGCCCATCGCCGGCATCCAGGACTGCGCCCGCAGCACTTCATGGGGCTTCGCGCCCAGGGCGAATACCAGCCCCACGCCGACCGCCACGACGGCAGTGAGGATAAAACGCCCATACAGCATAGGCGTTGCGCCGAAGGCCACAAATGTGCTGACCAACACCACCGGGTTCATCACCGGCGCGGCCAGCAGGAATGTTACGCCCACCCACATCGGCAGCCCTTTGTTGAACAGCCGCCGCACCACCGGCACGACGCCGCATTCACAGACCGGGAAGGCGAAGCCCATAAACGCCCCGACAATAGTCGCCAGAACAGGATTACGCGGCACGACGCGGGCGATGTCCTCCGGCGTTAAAAACGAATCGATCACCCCGGATACCAGCGTGCCAAGCAGCAGGAAGGGCGCGGCCTCGATGAAAATGCCCAGAAAGCGCGTGCTGAAGATGCCGATGATCGTCCCCAGGTCGCTGCCGGCGCTGATGACCGCCGCCAGCAGCCCGCCCGCCACCCCCAGGCCGATGGCCGACCACCCCAGACTGCCCAGCGCGCGCCGCGCTGTTTGTTCACCTGCCGTCTTTTGCATGTTCCGCGAAAATCCGTTCGTTAGCCCGTTTTGTGGTTTATTCTACCCGAAACCACCGCCGCCGGAGCGTTTCTCATGCAATTTTTAACACGGCCTTCGTTTTACGGCGAACATTACGGCGAACAAAGCGGCCTTCCGGCGGCGTGCATCCTCTTTCACAAATATTTCACAAAGACATATTACATTTTGTTACATCGAGGGGGTAATCTTGTAATAAAGACGTGGAGTGTGGAGCGGTTTTTATGGCGACCATCATGGTCGTGGATGATCTGGTCGAAATTACCAACCTGATCGGCGCGCTGCTGGCGATGAACGGTTATGAGATCATCGTCGGCCATAATGGGCAGGATGGTATGGCGCTGCTGGAAACCAGCGCGCGGCCTGCGCTCATCATCAGCAATCTGCGAATGCCCGCGATGAACGGGTTTTCGTTTTTACAGGCAGTCAAACATGATGCCCGGTGGCGTTCGATTCCGTTTATCCTGATGACCGCCGACGACTCGGCAGCCGTCCGCCAGGAGGCGCTGGCGCAGGGGGCGGACGCGGTGCTGGGCAAGCCCTTTCAGCCGGGCGAAATCCTCGATCTGATCTGGCGGCTGGGCATCCAGCCGTCCGATAACTGACGCGCCGGCACGCCCCCACTCACCGGTTATTCGCCTATACCCCGCCCTCGAATTGAATGTGCTATAATCGCCATCATTAGCACAGGTGTTCAAGGTAAAGGGCGCTCACCAATGGCGAAAACGCGCACCAAATACGTCTGCCAGAACTGCGGCTACCAGTCGCCCAAAGGTTTTGGCCGCTGCCCCGGCTGCGGGCAGTTTAACACGATGGCGGAAGAAGTGGTCGAACCGCCCAGGCCGGCTTCGGCGCGGCATCCCGGCCCGGTGGGCGCGGCCTCGCCCGCCCCGCAGCGGTTGAGCGAAATCAGCGCCAACGTGGGCGAACGGCTGTTTGTGCCGGTGGAGGAATTCAGCCGCGTGTTGGGCGGCGGCATCGTGCCGGGCAGTATCATCCTGATCGGCGGCGAGCCGGGCGTGGGCAAAAGCAGCCTGCTGCTGCAAATCTGCGGCGTGATGTCCGACCACATCGGCACGGTGTTATACGTCAGCGGCGAGGAAAGCGCGCGGCAGATCAAAATGCGCGCCGACCGTTTTAACCTGCAATCCGACAACCTGTATCTGCTGACCGAAACCAACCTGGGCAGCATCTTTGAACACGTCAAACGGCTGAACCCGGTTATCCTGGTGATCGATTCGATCCAGACGACCTATATGGACGAGATCGAATCGTCGCCCGGCAGCGTCACCCAGGTGCGCGAGTGCGCCAGCCGTTTGCAGCATCTCGCCAAGTCCAGCGGGTTAAGCGTGTTCCTGGTGGGGCATGTCACCAAAGAAGGCAGCATCGCCGGGCCGCGCGTGCTGGAACACATCGTAGACACGGTGCTGTATTTGGAGGGCGACCCGTTCCAGGCCTTCCGGCTGCTGCGGAGCGTCAAAAACCGCTTCGGCGCGACCAGCGAAGTCGGCGTGTTCGAGATGTCCGGCGACGGCCTGACCGAAGTGCCGAATCCGTCGGAGGCGTTTTTAGCGGAGCGCGTGGTCAACGCGCCGGGGTCGGCCATCGCCGTGACGATGGAAGGCACGCGCCCGCTGCTGGTGGAGGTGCAGGCGCTCACCAGCCCGACCAGCTTCGGCAACCCGCGCCGCACGCCCAACGGCGTAGACTTCAACCGGCTGCTGCTCATCAGCGCCGTGTTGAGCAAGCGCGTCGGACTCAAGCTGCACGAGCAGGATATTTTCGTCAACGTCATCGGCGGTTTGCAGGTCAGCGAACCTGCCGCCGATCTGGCGATGGCGGTGGCGCTGGCCTCCAGCTATTACGACCGGCCCATCCCCGCCGATCTCGCCATCGTCGGTGAAGTCGGCCTCAGCGGCGAACTGCGCGCGGTGGGGCAGCTTCCCGCCCGGCTGAACGAAGCCGCCAAGATGGGCTTTAAGCGCGTGCTGCTGCCCAAAACGCGCCGCAAGGTAGACGGCCTGCCGCCGTCGCTTAAGCTGCTGGAGGCGCGCAGCCTGGCCGACGCGCTGGCGGCGGCGCTGCCGAAGGAGTGAGGGGCAAAGTGCCGAGTTGCAAGTGCCGAGTTCCAGGTGAAATTGTGCTAGGATAGGGGTGAGGACAGCGATAAGGACACGGCGAAATGGCGGTTACACGAGAAGAGATTTACAGGACGATAGATGGGCTGCCTGATGAAAGCCTGGAAGAGGCGCGCGCGCTGCTGATGTACTTGCAGCATAAACAAACGCATCCGGGTTCGGCCTGGGCCAGAACCTTGTATGACCTGTTTGCGCCGGTCAGAGAAGCCGCCGCCGAAGCCGGCATGACCGAGGATGAAATCAACGCCGCCATTGATGAAGCCATAGACGAGGTTCGGCGTGAGCGAGACTCCTAAAGTTGTCTTCGATACCCAGGTCTTTCTGCGCGCATTGATTAATCCCAGATCAGCGTGTGGCCGGTTGATTTTTGAGCAGAACGCAGACTACATCCTGTACACAGCAGCTCAGATTGATAACGAAGTCATTGAAGTATTGGGCCGGTCTTCAATACGAGAGAAATTTCCGCAGATCACGGATCGTACCGTTCAGCTTGTTAAAACCGTTCTGGATCAGGCGTATCGTGTCACGGTCAAAGCTGACGACATTGAACTGATTTGTCGTGACCCCAAAGATGATATTTTTCTGGCCTGTGCCAAACTGGCGCAGGCCGATTATTTGGTAAGCGAGGATAAAGATTTGCTGGTGCTGCAACAGCATTACAGCACGAAGATTGTGAATGTCGCGGCTTTTCTCACCATGCTGGAAACCACTTCCGCAAATTGATGCCTTTACGTTTGTCGCTCAAACTCATCGAAGCGCGCAACCTGGCCGACGCGTTGGCCTCGGCGTTGCCGAAGGAGTGAGGGGGAAAGTGCCGAGTTGCAAGTGCCGAGTTCCAGGTGAAATTGTGCTAGGATAGGGGTGAGGACAGCAACGGCCAAGGGGGAACGAGTTATGACTTACCGGGTTTACATCAGCAGCAGCCTGCGCGACCTGAAAGTTCACCGGCAGCTTGTCCGCGATGCTGTCATCAAAATGGGGATGCTGCCGATCATGGAAGAAAACTTCCAGGTGACGGACGAAAACCTGCTCACCTACCTGTGCAAACAGATCCGCCAGTCGGACATCTTCATCGGCATCTACACCCATTATTACGGCTGGCATCCCGAAAACTCCGACATCGGCGGCATCGAGATCGAATACAATACAGCGCGGGAACACAATCTGCTGTGCCTGCTGTTCATTCTGAGGGCGGACGCGCCCTGGCCGGCGCAGTTTGTCGAGCGCGGCGACGGCGCGTATAAGCTGGAACGGTTTAAGGAACGGATGTTGCACGACGCCACCGTTAACTTCTTTTCCAGGCCGTATGAACTCCAGGCGCAGGTCTTTTTCGGGCTTCAGCAGGTTTTAGCCTCTCAGAACGAGCGCGAGGGCATCATCACGATCCAGCCGCTGTTTGGCCGCCCGTCGCCCCGGTCGCAGTTCTCGTGCGATGTGTTCATGATTATGCCGTTTTCGCCGGAATTCCAACCGATCTACACCGATCATATCGTTCCTGTCGCCGATGAGTTAAAGCTGGCGATCAAACGCGGCGATAATTTTTATTCCGAACATGCCATCATGGCCGAAGTCTGGTCAGCGATTTATGCCTCGCGGGTGGTGATCGCCGAATGTACGGGGCGCAATCCGAACGTATTTTACGAACTGGGCATCGCGCATACGCTGGGAAAACCCGCCATCATGCTCACCCAGGACATCGAAGATGTGCCTTTCGACCTGCGCCACCTGCGCGTGATCGTGTACGAAAATACGCCGGAGGGTCTTAGAACGCTCCGTCACCAGTTATCAACGGCGATAACGAGGCTTCTGTAATGGCGAACAGCGTCTACTTCAGCGATACCAGCAGCGAACTGCAAGACTTACGTCCGGTCATCGTCGAGCGTATCCAGGCGGCGGGGCTGATTCCGGTCTGGCTGGAGGAAACCGAACGCCAGTCCCCCGACATGCCGGAACACCTGCGCCGGAAAATCCGGGCGGCGGCGGCTTTCATCAGCCTCGTCACTTACCGGCGCGCCTGGGAAACAGCGGGCGGCAGGGCGCTGGCAGAAGTCGAATATGAGCTGGCGCGCGAGTACGGTAAGCCGCTGGCCGTCCTGCTGCCCAGGCCGGGCAGCGAAATGGCGATGTATCTGCGGCGGCGGGCCTTCAACCAGTCCGGCGAACAGCGCGAGGCGCAGGAAGCCTTCTGGGGTCGCCTGCTGGACGACGGTACGGCCACCTATTTTGATGACGAAACCGATCTGCTGCTCAAGCTGGGGCGTATTCTGGAAAGCTGTTCGGCGGTTGAGACGGTCGTCTCCCAGGCCGCGCCCGCGATGCCCCCACCCGCGCCGGCTGCCGAACTCGCGCCGCCCCCGGCGCCGGCGCCCGCCGCGCCCGGCCAGGCCCGCGAAAGCGCGCGCGGTTTGGCACTGGGCGAGTCAGAAGTCGAAACGCTGGCGGAGCGCATCGCCGCCAAAACCGCCGCGCGGCTGGACGACCTGCAAACCCGCCGCCAGGCCGACCTGGCCGAACAGGCGCTTAAGGTTAACGACGCGCTGCGCGTGTGGCCGGGCGAACTGGTATTTGGCCGCCCGTCAAAAGGACGGCAGTTCCAGAGCGACATCTTCGTGATTATGCCCTTCGCGGCGCAGTTCACCGGCCTGTATACCGGCGTCATCAAACCGCTGGCGGCGGAACTGGGGCTGACGGTTTTACGCGGCGACGAATTTTCTTCCTCGCGCGGTTCGATCATGGAGGAAGTGTGGGCGGCGCTGAATGCCTGCCGCTTCGTGATCGCCGAAATCACCGGCGGCAACGACAACGTATTTTACGAACTGGGCATCGCGCACACCCTGAATAAACCGGCGCTGCTCATCACCCAGGCCGCCGCGCCGGAAAACGTGCCGTTCGATATTCGCCACCTGCGTTACATCGTCTACAGCGCCCAGGACGGCGCTAAACTGCGCGACGACCTGCGGACGGCCATCACGCGGCTGCTGGCGGAACTGTCCGACGGGGGTATGTAGCAGCCGCTATTCGCCGCGCGCCGACTCCACCCATGCGCGCGCCCGCGCCAGCCAATCCGGCGCGCCGTCATCCAGGCCGCTGAGAAACAGCAGCACGCGCCGGGCGATGATGGCTTCCACCTCATCCGGGTTATATTCGATCAGGTCGAACAGGTATTGCGCGCGGTGCAGATCACCCAGGGCGGCCAGCAGCGCCGCCCCCGCGCCGATGCGAATTTCGGCATTGGCTTTTTCGTTGGCGATCTCCAGAAATTCGGCGGTGCTGTGCCAGCCGGGTATGGCGTCCATGCCGGCGGCCAGCGATTCCCGGAACGACAGTTCCCAACCCGCCAGAACCGCCTCGCTTTCGGCAATGATGGCCGCCAGCGCGGCGACAGCCGCCTGCGCCGGTTCGCCGGGGGCGCGCCGTGCCGCCGCATCGCGCGCGATGGCCTGGGCGTCGGCATCGCTCAGGTCGAGTCCCTGGGCGGCCAGCGGACGCCTGAACTGTTTGAGCAGGACGGCCACCAGGGTTTCAAACGGCCAGGTGGCCGCCGGGCTGGTATGGTCAAAAGCCATCGGCGCGGGCCGTTTCAGATTGTTTCGGGCAGCGGGCGCGCGCCGTTACTGTGCGCCGCGGCGTGCTGCCGTTCGATGCGGCGCTGAAGGTAGGGCGAAAAATGCCCCTGATAGCGCGCTTGCAGCTCCGGCAGTTTCCAGTCCTCGCCGGTCACACGGCCCCGGCAGTTGGGCGCGCCGCACCGGCAGTCGAATTCGTCGTAGGGGCTGCCGTCGGACATGGCGTAGTCGTAACAGATTTCCTCGCCGGGCTGAATATCCCGCAGCGCCACCAGCGCGATCTGGCCGCTGAGGCCCGCGTTTGGGTCGCAGGAATGGTTGATGAAGTCGGAAGGTTCGGTGCGGGTGGGGGCCAGGAACAAATCGTCCTCCACCTGAAGGCTGTGGCTTTGCGCCAGCGGCGGCAGCCGGCGCAGCGTCTCCAGGTTCACCACCATACCCGTCCACACCACCAGCAGTTCCCCGGCGGCGATGGCCTGGCGGGTAAAAACACCGAATGCGCCCTTCCGTTCCAGCGGGCGAACTTCCAGGCGCGGCGAAAGATAAGATGCGGGTTGGTCGTCCAAGATCACTCCTTGTGTTTAACAGCGCGGCATACAGGATAACGGCGCGGGCCGGGTTAAGGCTGCCAGCCGGGCGGCACGCGCAGGCGGTTGTCGTTTTCGTACAGGGCGCGCACATCCGGGAAAACCGCATCGCCCGCCAGTAAAAGATCGGCCAGGCGATCAATTTGTTCGGCGTCTGCGGCGGCCTCCTGGTCGCTGCCGGCGATCCAGTCCCAGTCATCCCAGGGCAGGATTTCGACCTTGTTGAGCGCCAGAAAGTCGCGCACGACATTACCCCGGATGAACGCCAGGCCGTGCATGTCGAAAATGCCAAAACGGGCAGGGTCGGCGCCCTCGCGGCGGGCAATCAGCCAGGCTTTGCCGCCGGTGATGAACTGGTCGCGCGGCACGTCGAAGGTGTCGAAGCCGATGCCGAGCGCCTGCTGCTGGAAGGCATCAAGCTGGGCGTCCACCAGAAACCAGCGCGCCAGCTGCGTATCCCAGATTTCGCATACCCAGTGATCTTCGTAATGGTCGGGCAAAAAATACGCGCCGAAGCCCGCCCGCGCCCGCACCGGGACGCCCTGATGCCGCAGCATGGCGCACAGCAGCACCGAAAAATCGCGGCAGTTGCCGACCAGCCGCCGGTCGAGCGGGCGTTCTTCGGTCAGCGGGCGGTCGTCCAGTTCCAGCAGGCGTTTGAGCTTTTTCGCCACCGGGCGCAGGTTGACCTCCTGCTTACGCTCCTCGGTCAGCGTGAGGCCGTACCGTTCCGCCCAGAAGATATGCACCATCAAACCCTGAACGATTTTAACCAGGGACGGCAGATCGGGCGGCAGGCGGTCGAAGTGGGCAGTATATTCGCCCGGATCGGTCATCAGGCCGGGCGCAGCGTAATAGGTCTGGGGAGTGTCGGAAACCATAACAGACGCTTTCTCTACCGGGAGATCGTAATGCGCCGGCGACGGCGGCCAGGCTGGATTCTACACCGGCTTCAGCCGCCGGACAACCACCGCTGGACAGCCATCACGCCGCGCAGGTTGCGCTCGAACTCGCTGTCGCGCGTGCCGGAAAGTTCGACATCTACCGACGGGATGCCCTGGCCGTCGAACCAGTTGGGGGCCGTGCCGGTGACCTGGTAAGCGGTGAAAGGCTGGCCGTAGGGATAGCCCGCCGCTTCGCCCAAAACGGCGGCCAGCGTCCACGATATGCCGCCGCCGGGACAGTCCCCGGCGAAAACGCCGCGCGCGGCGCTGTGATAAAAAATGGCCGCCGCCGGGCGCAGTTCGTTTGCCAGGGCGGCCAGCGCCCGCGTCTCCGGCTCGGAAAACGGCCCCGCGCCGGGGTTGACCTGCCGGGTGCGCCAATACGCCTGCGCCGACCATTCGCAGCTCCAGTTGCGGTTGAGGTCTACACCGTTGGCGTTAAAACGCCCGTCGGCCACCTGTCCCAGGGCGAATCCATCCGGGTTGGCAGCCGGAACCAGCACCAGGGTTATATCCGGCAGCACGTCGCCGGGGCTGCGCTCGAAGTGGGCGGCCAGTTCGTTGAGCAGGGTGATGGTGTTGGCTTCGTAACCGGCATGGATGCCGCCCACCAGCAGCAGCGTTTGCCGCCCGCTGCCAAAACGCCAGGCCAGAATATCCCGCCCGCCGGCGGACTGGCCGACGGTGAAAACGCGGCGCGGGCGGGCGGACAGGTCGGCGGCGGCGATTCCTACGGATGGATTGGCCGGCAGCAGGGTGATGGGCGGCGGAGTGGGCATAGGCGGCGGCGTGGGCGTGTCCGACGCCGGCGGCAGGACGATGCCGCGCGGCGTGTGGGTGGCGCGCGGCACGGCCAGTACAACCGGCGCAGCGGTGTCGGTAGGGAGTTCTGTTAAGACTAAAGTCGGCTGGCAAGCGGCGGCAGATACGAGTATGATTAACGCAAAGCGGTTATATACCGGCTGCCCCGCGTGCCGGCGCCGAAGGTGGTGTATGATGTCTCGAATCCAGGCTGCCTTCATCTTCGTACTGCTGCTCCTGGCGGCTTGCCAGCCTCAGGCGGAGGAGATTGTTGATCTGCCGACGCTGGCGGTGCTGCCCAGCCTGACGCCCAGCAACACGCCGACGTTCACGCCGACGGCCACTTTTACACCGACGCCGACGGCCACTTTTACACCGACGGCGACGAATACACCCACGCCGACGGCCACTTTTACGCCGTCGCTGACGCCGACCTTCACCATCACGCCGACGTTTACCATCACGCCGACCGATACGCCGACCAATACCCCGACGCCGACCGAAACCTCCACCGCTTCGCCGACGCCGAGTACGCCCCAGATTATCACATTTACGGCCAGCGCCACCAGTGTCGCGCCCAACACGAGCATCACGCTGACATGGCAGACGATTTCCGACACGGCGCGAATTGACCAGCTCAACCAGCAGGGGGCCGTCGTGCAGACGTTTTCGGTCGTGCCGTCCGGCCAGCTTCCGGTATTGGTTCCGGGCAACCTGGGGCGGCTGGTGGTCTACCGGCTGGTGGCGATACGCGGCGGCCAGGAAGCGACCGCCTCCGTGCCGATCACGATACAGTGTTCCATCGGCTGGTTTTTCGGCAACGAGTTCGCCCCGCCGGGTTCGGGGTGTCCGACGGCGGTGGGCGCTATCGGGCAGGGGGCATTCCAGTCGTTCGAGCGCGGGTTTATGGTGTACGTCAACGCCAACGGCCTGAACACCATTTACGGCTTGCAGGCGCAGAACAACCTGTATATCGGTTATACCAACGGCTGGGACGGCACGACCAGCTACACCTGTTTTGGCACGCCGCCGAGCGGGCTGCTGGCCCCGCAGGAATTGTTCGCCTGGGCGTTCTGCAATACCAACGCGCCTATCGGCTCGTGGACTGGGGCGCTGGGTTGGGCCACCTCCGGCCTCAACCGGGACCAGCGCACCATCCAGTTTGAAGAAGGCACGGGCGCGTTTTACATTGACGCGCCGGTGGGTGTGTTCCGCTTTAGCGGCCCGCAGACCCGCACCTGGACGAAAATCAAGTGAGCGGCAGGCAGCCAGCGTGAACCCGACCCTGATTTTGTTCGCCGGGATGCCCGGCAGCGGTAAAACCACACTGGCGCGGATGCTGGCGCGCGAGTTAAGTATCCCGGTATTCGCCAAAGACCGCGTCCAGCGTGTGCTGCGCGACCACAACCTGGCGGACGCCTCCAGCGGCGATGGCTATTACATCATCCTGGATATGGCCGACGAGCAGCTTTCGCTGGGTTTGAGCGTCATCCTGGACGCGACCTTCCCGCTCGATCACTTCCGCACCGTCGCCAGCGAAATCGCCGCCCGCTACAGCGCCAAGTTTGCCGCCATTTACTGCACCTGCTCCGACGATACGGTGTGGCAGGAGCGCATGACTCACCGCGTCCAGTATGTGCCGGGCTGGAAGCCGGTCGGCTGGGACGATGTGGTGCGGATGCGCGATTATTACCAGCCCTGGAATGATAATGCCCTGGTGGTGGATTCGCTGTACCTGCCGGAAGAAAACTTCCCGAAGGTGCTGGAATATGTTCAGCAAGCCGGGCCGCGTATGTACGTGGCGGTGCAGCCGCTGCCGGAGCGCGACCGGCGCAAACGTTAAGGTCTGCCGGTTTGCCGCAACACGCGGCACTCTTTTTCGTATATCGAATAGTGTACACTAAGCAACCTCACCCCTAACCCTTCTCCATTGGAGCGAGGGAAACGAGCAAAGCGCGAGGGGGTGAGGTCATCGAAAACCTTTAGACCGTGCTGCGTTTCACTTGCGGAAGGATAACGTTGTGCGACGTTTTGTTATTGTGTTACTGCTGCTCAGTTTCGGATGCACCGGCGCGCCCACCGCAGCGCCGCCCGATCCGCAGCAGCTTTTGAGCCAGGCGGCGGCCAATATCCGCCAGACCGAGACATTTCGGATGACGGTCGAGCGCACCGGCAGAGAATATTACATTAATACCGACTATGGTTATGCCGAATTCCGGCGGGCGGAAGTGCAGTACGCCGCGCCGGATACCATCCAGGCAGGGGTGCGCGTGATAGCCGCCGGGCTGCCGATTGACCTGGAAATTTTCTTCCGGGGACAAAATCAATGGCTGCGCGGCATCTGGACGAATAACACCTGGGTTCGGCTGGCCTTCGTGCCGGGTTTCACCCCGGCGGCGCTGATGGCGGCGGAAACCGGCTTTCAGGCGGCCATCAGGGCGCTGACCGGCTTGCAGATGATCGGCAGCGAACAGTTGGTGGACGGCACGCCGGTTTACCACATCAAAGCCGAGGCGGAAGGCGAAGACGTTTCGGCATTTATGGCCGGTTTAATTCAGGTCACGGGGCAGGTGGTGGCGGACGTGTTTATCCACCGCGAATCGCTGCTGCCAGTGCGGTTCGAGATCGTCCAGCCGGAAGGCGAAGGCGCGGAGGATGCCGAACCGACGGTCTGGGAGATTGAGGTCTACGACTTCGACCAGCCCGCCCGCCTGGACGACCCGGAAGCGGCCTCATGACCGCAGTAACAGGACAATCGAAGGCACATCCGGCGCGGCCCTGGGTTGTGCTGGCGCTGATCTGCGTGCCGGTGTTCATCGGGTCGCTGGATTTAACGATTGTTTCGGCCTTCCTGCCGGAAATTATCGTCGGGTTGGGGCTGCCGCTGCAAACCTCGCTGGACGATTCGGCCTGGATTGTGAGCGGGTATCTGCTGGCATATGCCGTCAGCATGACGTTCATGGGGCGCATCAGCGACCTGCTGGGGCGGCGCTGGGTGTACGTGGCCTGCCTGCTGATTTTTATCATCGGCTCGGTGCTGGTGGCGACGGCGCACCTGGGACCGACCGATGCGCTGTATACGATTTTTCGCCGCCTGGGGCAGCGTCCCGACCGGGAGAGCGTGACTCTGCTGGCGATCATCCTGGGGCGCGTGGTGCAGGCGTTTGGCGCGGGCGCGCTGGTTCCCGTCAGTCTGGCGCTGGTGGGTGACCTGTTCCCGGCGGCGCGGCGGGCGCAGCCTTTGGGCGTGATCGGCGCGGTGGATACGCTGGGCTGGGTGCTGGGCCACCTGTACGGCGGCATACTGGTGAACTTTTTCGCCGCTCACCGGGACGGTTTCCGCCAGCTTCTCGACAGCCTGGGTTTAAGCTACTGGCCGTCCCCAGACTGGCGCACGCTGTTCTGGATCAACGTGCCGGTGACGCTGGCGGCGCTGGCGCTGGCGCTGTGGGCGCTGCGCCGCGTGCCGATGCACCGCGCCGCCGGGCGCTTCGACTGGGCCGGGGCGCTGCTCATCACCGGGGCGCTGGTGGGGCTGATCGTCGGGCTGGGCGCGAACATCGAAGTTTCCAGCACAACGGCCACTTTCCAGGAATTGACACGCATCCCGTCCTATGCCGGGCCGGTGCTGCTGCTGGCGCTGGCGCTGTTCGTCGGTTTTATATGGGTGGAACGGCGGGTGAAAAACCCGCTCATCGAACCGACTTTGTTCCGCCGCCGCAATTTATCCGCCGGGGCGCTGGTGAACCTGTGCGTCGGCTTCGGCCTGATGATCGGCCTGGTGAGCGTGCCGATTCTGGTCAACATTCGTATTGAGGACGCATCTAAACTATCCCAGGCGGCCTTGCAGGCCGGGGTGCTGCTGTCCGCGCTGACCGTACCGATGGCGCTGGCCGCCGTGCCGGGCGGCTGGTTGAGCGACCGCTTCGGCTACCAGAAAACAACGGCGGCGGGGCTGGCGCTGGCGGGGCTGGGTTTCGCGCTTATGTGGCAGACCTGGCGGATTGATCTGCCGGATGCCATCATCGCGCTGGAAATGCTGCTGGTGGGCGTCGGCCTGGGGCTGACCTTTTCCCCCATCAGCGCCGCCGTCATCAATTCCGCCGACGACGATCACCGGGGCGTGGCCTCGGCGCTGGTCATCATCCTGCGGCTGGTCGGCATGACGGTGGCGGTCGCCTCGCTGACCAGCCTGGCCTTACAGCGCATATCGCAGCTGGCGGCTACCGAACTGGGGTCGGCGGTGGCCGACCCGACTCAGTTCGTGGACGAGTACTCGCGGATCACGGTGCAGGTGCTTGGGGAAATGGGGCTGCTGGGGGCGGCGATCTGCGGGCTGGCGCTGGTGCCGGCGCTGCTGGGGCTGCGGCGCGAACATCCCGCGCCCCTGACCCAGACCGGCGAACACCGGGCGGTGACGCCGGGCGACTGATACAGCTAACAGGTGGCCGAAAAACTGCCGGCGATGAGCCGGATTTTATCGTGGTAGGGTTAATCTTCACCCTGCGCCAGGGTGATCGCCATCCATAATAACGGGGCTTGAACGTACCCGCCGCGCCTTTCCAGATCAGCCGCAGGTGACGCTGTAACCGAGCGCCCGCAGGATGTCCCAGATGAGCGGCAGCCGGTCCCACAGGCACAACTGGTCTACCAGGAATGCGCCGGCCAGCGTGCCGCAGCAGCACAGCAGCGAAATCCCGGCGCAGCCGATCAATATCCAGCGGGCGGTGCTGCGCGGTTCTTCCTCGCGGACGGCGTAAGGGTCATATTCGTAACCGGGGCCGGGGGGCGCCTGCGGCGGCGTATACGCCGGCTGTTCGGGGGCGGGAGCATAACCGAAGGGCGACGGTGCGGGCTGCGAAACCGGGGGCTGCGGTGGCCGCGCCACCGGGGAAGCCGCCGTGGCCGGCATCTCCGGGCCGACATCGGCGGGCGGCGCGGCGGCGGCCTGCGCCCGCACCAGTTCGTATCCCAGGGTGACAGTTTCTCCCAGGCCGATCATGTCACCGTTGTTTAAGGGCTTGGCGCCCGTTAAACGCTGTCCGTTAACGAAAGTCCCATTCGTCGAACCCAAGTCTTCCAGCGTAAAACCGCCCGCGCCGCGCGTCAGGCGCATGTGGTGGCGGCTTACCTCCGGGTCGTTGATGGTGATGTCGTTGGTGATGTCACGACCGAGGGTAATGATGTCTTTGTTCAGCTCATAAACCTGGTTCGGCTGGGGGCCTCGGCGGACGACCAGACGAAAACGCTCGTTGGCCTGCATACAGGCGTCCTCCCTTCAGCGATGCGATATTGGGGTAATTATAACAACGTTAAGCAAAAGCCAGCAAGCGGTCTTTAATCGCTGGACGGCGGCGCGATTTCCTGGCTGCTGGCGAGGCGGCGCAGGTCATCCGGGTTGAGGCCGTAGCGCCGCAGCAGCGCGCCCCCGGTTTCGTCGGCGGCCAGGGTCAGCAGCAGGTGTTCGGTGCCGGTGTAATGGCTGCCCAGGTTCTGCGCCTGGTCGAGCGCCCGGTTGAGGATGTCCTCCAGGCTGGCGAGCAGGGCGGTATCGCCGCTTTCCAGCTCCCGGCGCAGGCGGGTTTCGTCCAGGCCGGCGGCGCGCAGCAGGGCGGAAATCGGGCTGCGCTCCTCCAGCAGCAGCACCAGCAGCAGATGTCCCTGGCCGACGGTGGGATGGTCGAGCGTGACGGCCAGCTGTTCGGCGGCGTTGATGACACGCCGCGACAGTTCGCTGAGGCGGGCGTTGCGTTTGGCGAGGTGCAGGTCTGGCTCGGTAAAACCGTCGCTTAGGGCGCGGCGGACGTGGCGTCGAAGCAGCTCCGGCGGCACGTCCAGGTGGCGCAGCAGGGCGCGGGCGTTGCCCACGTTCATGCGGGTGATACCCAGCAGCAGGTGGCCGGTGCCGATGTAATGGTGGCCGAGCCAGCTGGATTCGTCGGCGGCCAGCGCCAGGGCGATATTCAACTCGTCGGCGTTGGGGATGTCCGGCGGGAGCGATTCGACGCTGGGCGTGAGCGTTTTCAAAACCTGCTCAATGATGTCGGCGGTCAGGTTCAGCTCCTCCATCACCTGGCAGCCCAGGCTGCCCCTGGTGAGGATCACCCCGGCCAGCAGGTGGCCGGTATCGGCAAGCGGATGGCGCAAACGGCTGACCACCAGCGCCGTATGCGTCAGGGCGCGGCGGGCATGGTGGCTGTAACGGGTATAACTTGGCACTAAGGTTCTCACCGGACGATGACCTGGCACGTTTCGGCTGACCTGTATTTATTATAGTGCCGCTTGTCTACGCCCTGCAAACCCCATCTTGTCCTGGTTGTGAACCGGCGCAGGTTGGGAGTAAACTGAACAGCGTACCCGGTCGAAAAAACCTTGAGGAGCAGCAGCATGGAAACGGTGAAAGTTTTCGAGATCAAGGAATACATGATTATCTGGCGGCAGTTGGAACTGATGAACTTTGGCGGCGTGACGGTGCGGGTGCGCGCCATCGTGCGCTGCACGGGGGGCGAGTACACGATGGACGTGTATTTTGTGGACGACGACAGCGCCGTGCCGGAGCCGATGTACGATATAGCCGAAAAAAAGGGCTATCTGTTCCTCAACATTCGGGACATTCTGGCCTTTACCGACATGCTGCGGAACGAGCGCCCGGTATACGGCCACCTGCGCGGCGACCGCCCGGACTGGATGAGCGTTTCGACGGCCAAAGAGCCGGTCGGCGAAGGCGAGGGATAAGCCGTTATCGGCCTGCGGCGAGGGCGCGGCCTCATACATACCCGCGCGCCTGATACCAGCGGTAGGTATCTTCCACGCTCTGCCGCATCGTCACCTGGGGCTGACCAAGTTCGCCCCAGGCTTTGCTGAAATCAAAATAAATGAAGCGCCCGCCCAGGCGCACCTGGTTGCTGTCCACCGGCGTCTGGATGCCCAGGCGGCGCGCCAGATCAATCGCGGCGGCGACCGGCGGCAGCGCCCAATCCGGCGTCGGGAAAAACGGCCTGCGCGCGCCGACCACCTCCGCGATCAAAGCGTACCAGTCGCGGTGGGGCAGATTGGCCGCCCCCAGCAGATACCGCTCTCCGCTGCGCCCGCGTTCGGCGGCTGCCAGGTGCATCCGCGCCACGTCGCGCACGTCCACGACGCTGATGCCGCCGGAGGTGACCGGAACCAGCGGGCCGAATTTTTTCACCTGCGTGATATACGAACCGGAGATCATGTTCAGGTCGCCCGGCCCCAACACGATGACCGGGTTGACAATGACGGCATCCAGCCCGGCGGCTGCGGCTTCCCGAACCACCTGCTCCGCCAGCACCTTGCTGTAGCCGTAGGGGAAACGTTCCGGCGGCAGATTAAACGGCTCGCTCTCATCGGCGGGCCTGCCGTCGTCGCGGGGGCCGACCGCTGCCGCGCTGCTGGTGAACACCACACGCCGGACGCCTGCCGAGCGGGCGGCTTCCAGCACCAGCCGCGTGCCGTCCACATTGGCCTTAAACAGCCGCGCTGTGTCCGCCCGCCAGTAGTCGGCGACGGCGGCCACATGGAAAACCCAGTCGCAGCCCGCGCAGGCCGCCCGCAGCGAGTCCGCATCCAATATATCCCCCAATGCCGACTCGAACGGCAGACCGTCCAGCGCGTCCAGGCGCGAGGTGGGGCGGTGCAGGACGCGGACAGTATGGCCCGCCGCCGCCAGCGCCCGCGCCACATGCGAGCCGACAAAACCCGTGCCGCCGGTGATGAGTGCTTTCACGATGTTGTCCTCCGGGTGTCCAGCCGCGCCGATTGTAACCCGCGCCGGCGGCCTTTGGCAGGGGTGAAGGCGCGCTAATACTTACGTCGGGCGCACGCGGACGGCGCAGACCTCCCCGCCGGCGGCTTCCACCAGCAGCGTGCTGCTGCCGGTGTCCAGCCGGTAGCTGCCGCCGCCGACCTCAACCGTAAAACCGCCGGGGTACTGGTAATCCGGCACGAATATTTCGGTCGGCGCGCTCACCGCCGGGTCAGGGCGGAAGTCCAGCTCAAAAACGCGGCTGTCCAGGTCAAAACACATCCGCAGCGGCTGGCCGGCGATTTTGCGGGCATAGGGCCGCACGACAGCCGCCAGCCCGCGCCCGCCGGAATGGATGTTCTCGCGCCAGTCGTGATCCTGCTGGTCGCGGCTGAAGATCGAAAGGTCTTCGTCGTTCCACAGGTCGCCGCGCGCGTTGGTATTGTCCGGGGTGTAGTTCCAGATAGTGCAGCTTAACAGATTGGCGTCCATCGCGTCGTAGTATAAATCAAGCGCCTGGACATGGGTGGAAAAATCGCCGCTGCGGTAGGCGCTTTTATCGTCCAGGTCGAACGGCAGGCCGAACTCGCCGATCAGCGTAGGGATACCCTGGCCGCCGCGCTGTTCGTCGCCGCCCTGCTTCTGGCGGCGAATCTGCTCCACGAACGACTGTGCCACCGCCTCCGCGCCCGTGATGGCCTGGCCGGTGTTAAAGTCTACCGTAAATTCGGGATTGAACTGCTTCAAAACCAGCGTGATGCCATCGTACCAGTGGGCGGCGTTGACCGCTCCGGGCGGGTCGCCGGCGTCCCAGCGGGGATGCTCACCGTCCGGCACGCCTTCCAGGAACAGCAGCGTATCCGGGACGATTTGGCGGATTTCGGTGATGAAGCGCACGATGAAGGGTTTGATGTAATCGTTCGCTAGGCTGATGAGCGAGCCATCCGGCTTGCGGGCGAAATGATGCGGGCGCAGCAGGCGCGGCTGGCCGCCCTCGTCCGTCCAGACGCCGTTTTGTTTCCACACGCATTCAAAACCATCCCGCCACAGCGACAGGCCGTCCGGGTTGATGACCGTCTGGCCGGAAACCTGCGCGCCGGTGAAACCCAGTTCGTACACGTCCACCGTCTGCGGATAACCCGCGCCGGCCAGCATGGCCTGGAAAGGCGTGGGCGACGCGCCCATCCTCAGCAGCCCCTCAGGCAGGCCGGCGGCATCCGGCGTGCCGATGTATCCGCCGCTCGGCTCGTTGAGCGAGTCGTAGCCGACCACATTCGGCAGCCCTTTCAGGCGTTCCGCCACCTGTTTGATGGCATTGATATAGTGGCTTTGCAGGTATTCCTGAACCGGCAGGCCGTCTATGCGGGTGGCGGGCGCGAAGTCATCCCCGCCGAAAAAGAGCGTGAACAGGGTGGCCGCGCCCAGTTTGGTATAGTTGGTGGGCCAGATCATACGCGGGAAGGGGTCGCCGTGCGTGGCGTGGCTGATGGCCGCGCCGACCCGGTGCAGGCGGCTGATGTCCATGCCGACCGCTTCCAGCGTCCAGCCGGGCGCGCCGTCGCCGCCCGTCCAGCGTGACCAGACATCCTGGTGCGGGTCAATAAACACGGCGATGTCGTATTCCGCCGCCTTTTTGACGACGGCGTACAGGTAATCGAGATAGGCTTCGTCGTACTGTCCCGGCCCGGCGTGTTCGATGGCTTCCCAGGTGGTCAGCAGGCGCAGGAAGGTCATGCCCCAGGCGCGCAGGCGTGACAGGTGTTCATCGGCTTCATCCAGCGGGAAGGGCCGCCCGACGAAAGAAACGTTACGATGTTCAAAAAAGCCCTCCAGCCGGTAGGTCGCGCCGTCCGGCGAGAAGGGGACTTTACAACTGCCGCTCAGGTTCGCGCCGCGCAGGATGAGCATGCGCCCTTCGGCATCTTTAAACCAGTTACGGTCGGTGTGCATAAAAAACGAACTCCTTGCAGGTAATTATGTAATTATCAAAAAATCGTCGGAACTCACGGCTGCCCCATCGTCGCCCGCGACTTAACGCGGACGGCCACCACCTCGCCGCGCGCGCACTCGTCCGGGCCGGCGAAAACCGATACGGCCACGAGCGCCTTTTTGGGCGTGATTTCGGTCACGCGGGCGCGCAAGACCAGTTCCACGCCCAGCGGCGTCGGGCGCAGGTAAAAAACGTTCAGATTGCCGGTCACGTAGGTGATTTCCGGCAGGCTGCCGGGCGGGCGGCCTTCGGCATGGTAGGTGGCGGCGATGGCCGTCCCCATGCTGTGGCAGTCAATCAGGCTGGCGAGCAGGCCGCCGTAGACGAAGCCGGGGAAAGCGGCATGATACGGGCGCGGCGTAAAACGCGCGATACCTTCCTGCCCGTCCCAGAAGGTCTGGAGGTGCAGGCCGTGTTCGTTCAGCCGCCCGCAGCCGTAACAGATGGCGACTTCATCGGGGTAAAAATTCTGGATGGGCTGGTCGGTCATCATCACCTTCTCGCCTGTGGGCCGTGCGGCATGATGATAACGAAAACGCCCCGCGAGCGCGAGGCGTTGGTCTGCTCCACAGCCTGGATTCGAACCAGGAACCCATCGGTTAACAGCCGATTGCTCTGCCGTTGAGCTACTGTGGAAAGCGCCTTTGATGTTAGCAAAACCGGGGCGGCATGTCAAGATCGTTCTTGCGCGCCGCCCGGCGGTTATTCCTCCGGGATGCCAAGCTGCTCGTCGGTTTTGCCAAAGCGCCGGGTGCGGCGGCTGTATTCCCAAATGGCTTCGAGAAGCTGCTCGCGGTCGAAGTCCGGCCAGCAGATGGGCGTGAAATAATACTCGGCATAAGCCGCCTGCCAGATCAGGAAGTTGCTGCCGCGAACCTCGCCGCTGGTGCGGATAATGAGGTCAGGGTCGGGCAGGCCGCTGGTATACATATGCTGGTTCAGCACCTCTTCGGTGATGCTGTCCGCCGGGATGCCGGCCCGCACCACTTCGCGCACGGCCTGGATGATCTCGTCACGCCCGCCGTAGTTGAAAGCCACGTTGAGGATGAGGCGCTGGTTATCTTTGGTGTAGTCGCAGGCATCCTGGATTTTCTTCCGCAAGGCCGGCGACAGCCGGTCGGTTTGGCCGATATGCCGGATGCGGACGCCGTTTTCGTGCAGTTCCTTTAGCTCGCGGTCAATCACCGTCTCCAGGATGGTGAGCAGCAGCCGCACCTCCAGCGGGGGACGCCGCCAATTTTCGGTAGAAAAGGCATAAATGGTCAGGATCGGCACGCCAAATTCGACGCAGGCCTTGATGACCCGGCGCAGATTTTCCGTCCCCTGGCGATGCCCTTCGCTGCGGGGCAGGCCGCGCGCCTTCGCCCAGCGCCCATTGCCGTCCATGATAATCCCGATATGCCGAGGCACGCGCTCCGGCAGCAGCGATTGCTTAATCGGTTCTTGCTCTCGAACAGCAGCGATCATGAATTTGCCTCGCCTCTCCCAAACGTTTCTAAGCCCATTATCGCGCAGGACTCACCCATTTATAATACACAGCCGCCTCAATTATTCCTTAAAAAGCGCGCGCTTACACTTCCATGATCTCTTTTTCTTTGATCTTGCCCAGTTCTTCGATCTGGGCGATGAACTGGTCGGTGAGTTTTTGGATTTCTTCCTCGCCGCGTTTTTTATCGTCCTCGCTAATCATACCCTCTTTTTCAAATTCCTTGAGGTCGTCATTGGCGCTGCGGCGGATGTTGCGGATGGCGACCCGCGCCTCCTCCATGCGCCGGCTGAGGAACTTCACCAACTCCTGGCGGCGCTCCCGTGTCAGCGGCGGCATGTTTAGGCGGATAACCTCGCCGTCCACGTTGGGATTAACGCCGATATTGGCGGTCTGGATGGCTTTTTCGATGGATTTCACCGCGCTGCGGTCGTAAGGCCGGATTAAAATCTGCATGGCCTCCGGCGTGGAGATGGTGGCGAGCTGGCGAAGTTCGGTTTCCTGTCCATAATAGTCCACCGTCAGACGATCTACCAGCGCCGTGCTGGCGCGGCTGCCGCGAATGCCGAGCAAGTCCTGCTCAAAAACGCTGACGCTGGCTTTCATCTTGTGTTTGGCTTCGTTAATGATGTCGTTAATCATGGTTGCTCCACCTCTCTAAAATTAAGTACTGAGTGCTGAGTTTTAAGTGCTGAGTCAAGACAAAACACGGCACTCCAAATCAGGCACGTTCCCAGCCCGGCCAGCCGCGCGCCTGCCAGGCGGCGTACAGGGCAATCGAACCGGCGGTCGCCACGTTCAGGCTTGCCAGGTGGCCGCGCATCGGCAGCGTCAGCAGCAGGTCGCAGGTATCGCGCACCAGCCGGCGCATCCCCTCGCCCTCGCTGCCCAGGACAAGGCCGAGCGCCATATCCAGCCGGGTGCTGTCCAGCGGGTTGAGGTCGGTCCCGGCTTCCAGGCCGACAATCCAGATGTCCTGTTCCTTTAATTCCTTCATGGTGTTCACCAGGTTTGTCACCTGGGCGACCTGTAAATATTCCACCGCGCCGGACGAAGCGTTAACGACGGCAGGCGTGATGCTGACGCCGCGCCGCTCCTGGAGGATGACGCCATGCACGCCGACGGCATCCGCCACGCGCAGCAGCACGCCCACATTCTGCGGGTCTTTGAGCAGGTCTAAAACCAGGATAAAGGGTTTTTCGCCGCGCTGCCGGGCCAGCGCCAGCATCTCCTCGACCCCGACATAAGGATATGCGCCCACGCGCAGCGCCGTACTCTGGTGGCTGCCGCCGTCGCACACATCATCCAGAATGCGGCGCGCCACACGCTGAATTTTAATGCCGCGTTCCTGCGCCAGCTTCACGATCTGGGCGACCTGGCCTTTTTCCTCGACCGTTTCGGCCAGCAAAAGCTGCTCGACGCCGCGCCGCCCGGCGCGCAGCGTTTCCATCACCGCCCAGTGTCCATACACAAATTCGGCCATGTTTATAACTCCGCTGCTTAAGTTCCGAGTTCCGAGTTAAAAAGGCCGCCGCTGTCCTCGACTCGGCGCTCGGAACTAAACAACTTATCGCTTAATTCGTCCGCCATACCGTCCCGTCGGGGCGGTCTTCCAGGATAACACCCAGCGCCTTCAGTTCGTCGCGGATGCGGTCGCTGGTGGCGAAATCCCTGTTTTTGCGCGCCTCCGCCCGCAGGCTGATGAGCAGGCCGATCAACCCGGCCTCACGCCGGCTGTCGCCGCCGGCTGCTTCTGCCGCCGGAATCAGCCCCAGCACGTCCCCGCCGAGTTCCCGGTAGGTCGTTTCAATCGCTTCCAGCACGCCGCGCCCGACCGCCGCGCCGCTGTTAAGCAGGGTGTTCACGTCGCGCGTTAGCTCTTGCAGGGCGGCGATGGCTTTGGGCGAGTTGAAGTCGTCGTCCATCGCGGCCAGAAAATCGCGCCGGGTTTCGTCCAGGCGGGGCAGAATGCCGTTCCCGGCGTCGCCTTCCGGCGCGTCATTTTTCATCTGCCGCGCCAGCCGCACCGCGCCGTACAGCCGTTCCCAGCCGTTGGCCGCCGCCGTCAGCGACTCAGCGGTGTAATCCACCGGGCTGCTGTAGTGCGCGCTGTAAACGAACATGCGGATCACTTCCGGGCGGTGCTGTTTAAGCGCGTCCTTGATGGTGATGAAATTGCCCAGGCTTTTGGACATCTTGATTCCGTCCACCGTCAGGCTGCCGACCAGAATCCAGTAGCGGGCGAAGTCGGCGTCATTGGCGCATTCGCTCTGGGCGATTTCCGACTCGTTATGGGGGAAGATGTTATCCACGCCCCCGCCGTGAATGTCAAAGGTCGGCCCCAGGTATTTTTTCGCCATCGCTGAGCATTCGATGTGCCAGCCGGGGAAACCTTCGCCCCAGGGCGACTCCCAGCGCAGGATATGTTCCGGCTCGGCTTTTTTCCACAGCGCGAAGTCCTCCGGGTGGCGTTTTTCGTCGCGCACCGCCTCGCGGGAGCCGGCGGCCTGGGTTTCGATGCGCCGGTTGGAGAGCTTGCCGTAGTCCGGGGCGGTGGTCACGTCGAAGTAAACGCTGCCGTTGGCCTCGTAGGCGTGGCCTTTGGCGATCAGCGTTTCGATCATTTTGATCTGTTCCGGCACGTGGCCGCTGGCGCGCGGCGAAATATCGGGGCGGACGACGCCGAGCGCGTCCATATCCTCGAAGTAGCTGCGGGTGTAATACTCCACGATCTGCATCGGTTTGGCCTGCACCTGGGCAGCCTTCTTCAAAATGCGATCTTCGCCGCTGTCCAGCAGGTGGCCGACATCGGTCAGGTTTTGCACGTACAGCACATCGCAGCCGGTAAAACGCAGGTAGCGCACGATCATATCAAAAGAGAGATAGGTTTTGGCATGGCCCAGGTGGGCGTAATCCTGCACCGTCGGCCCGCAGACGTACATGCCTACGCGCCCCGGTTCGAGCGGCACGAAGTCCTGTTTTTCGCGGCCCAGAACGTTATAAATCTTCAAAGGCATAACCCGGCCCGTTTCCTTATAGTTGTTTATCATCCGAAGCAATCTCATTTTAACGCAGAACAGAGGGTCAGCCTATATCGAAAATCGCCATCCACAGCCGAGGGACACGGCGCGGGCGGACTTCTGCTATACTGGGCGCAGATGGGTTGGCCGCGTGAGAGAACAAACAGAGGAAACAGGCAAAATGCACAAATGGGTGCTGTTGATGGTGATTCTGCTGCTGGCGCATCCTGCCGCCGCCCAGGGTGAAAGCTGGACGGCCTGGCTGTTCGACGGCGCGACCGGCGTGATGACCCGTGTTAACGAGGCCGGCGAAGTGGATTCGTTCGCGCTGCCGCTGCCGCCGGGTTTCGACCGCTACCCGCGCCGCGCCGCCGTCGGGCATGGCGGCACGCCGTTCGCCTATGTGGTGTATAACAGCGCCACCTTTCAGGGGCAGCTGGTCATCAGCGGGCGGGATGGCCTGCAAGCGGCCTTCAGCCTGCCGCTGACGACTGCCGATACGTTCGAGTTTAATGCCGATGAGGACGTGTTCAACGACGATAATACCGCCCTGGCGTTCGGTTACAGCCTGGACGGCGGCGGCTGGGCCGTCGTCGTGGTGGATACGCGCACCGGCGCAATCGCCCACACACTGCGCGCCGACGATACGCTGGTGGGCGTGCTGGGCATCCCCGGCGGTTACGGCCTGACGCCGGTCGTGCGGCGCTTTTTGGGGCGGGAAGTGATTTTCACGCTGGTGCAGTCCGGCACGGAAGGCGCTGCCGAATACGACAGCTACGCCTGGAATCTGGATACCGGCGCGCTGGCGGCACATCCCGGTTATCCGGGGCTGCAAGCCGACACGCTGCCGTCAACCGGCGAAACGGTGATGGCGCTGTACGACGCCCGGCTGCCCAACCAGAGCGACTCGTTCATCTTCTTCCAGGCCAATACGCTGCACGTTTACGAGCCGGTCAGCGGCGCGCGGTTTCCGTTTTATAACACGCCCGGCGAATCGCTGTTCGGGGCGCGGTTCATCCAGAACGGCGAACTGGTGCTGGTGAACGCCGGCAGCGCGGACGGCACATTCAGCCAGTGGCGCGTCGTCCGGCGGGATGGCAATGTGGCCGGGGCGTTGCCGTCGGCGGTGGTGATTGATGATGTGGCCGGCCTGCCGGAAGGTTTTCTGTACACCACCGGCGCATTTAACCCCGGCGCGACCACGCTGGTTTACGTCAACACGCGCGGCGGCCTGAACGCCGGCGCGCCGGTGTGGACGAGCGCCCCTAACGCGCAGCCGGTGATCGTGTGGGCGGGCGGCGCGGCGGCTTCGACGGTGGCGCTGTTACCCTGGGCGCAGATCGCCGAACCCGTTTATGCGCCCGGCGTGGCGGCAGCGGCATTTGTCGGGGCGCCGGTCCCCGCGCTGGTTTCGCCGGGGCAGATCGCGGCGGCGACCCCGGCCATCGGCGGTTTTCTGGCGGTGGGCGGCCTGGCGACGATCAATACCACGCAGGGCGATAACCTGAATGTGCGGCTTGGCCCCGGCACGAACTTCGCCATCGCCGGCAAGCTGCCCAGCGGCGCGCGCGTGACGCTGCTGGAAGGGCCGCGTTTTGCCGAAGGGCTGACGTGGTGGAAAATCCGCGCCGCCAGCGGCCTGGAAGGCTGGGCGGTGGAAAGCGTGAACGACAACGGCACGCGCCTGCAAACCCTCCTGCCGGGGTGAAATTGGGGTGTTGAGGTGAAAAGTCAGTTCCAGGAAAGCAGGCTGCCGATGGCGTGGCGCTGGTGCCGGCGCTGGAGCGCGGCGGCGCGCGCGTCTGGGTGCAGCATCCCGGCGATGGCCGCCTGCGAGCTGCGAATGGCCGGCGCCAGGTCGCTGCTGGCGAGGGCTTCGCCGTAAGCGCAACAGGTAATCAGGTGGTTGATTTCGCGCGCCAGGTCGCCGACTGCCGCCAGATCGAGCGTAAGCTGGTGCTGCCACCAGGGCCAGCGGGGCAGCGGCTCTACCAGCGCGTCGGTATCGAGCAGTTGGGCGATTTCGCGCTGTTTTTCAAAAATGGCGTGCGCCAGGCGGTGCGCTTCGATGGGGGTAGTGGGGGAAAGCCGGTTGAGCTTGGCGTAACGGGCTTGAAAACGGGTGGTCAGGTCGGTCAGTTCGGCGGCCTGGGTTGCAAGGGTGATGGCGATACTCGTATTCACGAAATCTCCTGGCGCGAAGCCAATGCTTGTCCACACAAAGCGGTTAGCGCCAAACGCTAACCGCTCCGATTTAGATTCAGTCTAACACAGCCCGCCGCCGGGAACAATTGTGAAACGATTCACGAGACGATGTTCGGGGCAAAATCCTCGGCAAACTGCGGCGGGATGCGGATAGGCTGCATGGTGCGGACATCCACCCACACCCACAGCGTATTGGCGCGCGCCACCAGTTCGCCGTCGCGGGCGCGTTTGATGGTGTAACAGCGGGTGGCGGTGGCGCGTTTGGCCCCGGAGACCCAGGTCGCCAGCTCCAGTTCGTCATCCAGGACGGCAGGCTGCCGGTATTCGATGTGGTGCTTGCGGGCGACGACGGCGAAACCGGCGGCCAGACTGCGCGAAGTCGGCCAGCCGTAAGCCGTCGCCACCTGGATGCCGCAGTCTTCGATGTAGTTGAGATAAGCGGCGTTGTTGACGTGCTGCGCGGTATCAATGTCGCGCCATTCGACGCGCCGGCGCTGGATATAAACGCCCGGCGGCGGGGGCGGCTGCGCCGGGAAGGGCGGGCGGGGCGCGGCGGGCGGCAGCCCGTCCGGGGCGAAAGCCGCGATCATCTCCGGCGGGATGGTGGCCGGGCGCAGCGTGGCCGCGTCCAGGTAAACCCAGTCGGTGCTGGCGCGCGCCACCTGCCGGCCGTCCCGGTAAAATTCGTATAGGCGGCGCGACCGCACGCGGCGAAAATCCGCCACCCAGGTTTTGATGGTCACTTCGTCGCGGTAGCGCAGGGGCAGCAGATATTCGATTTCGGTTTCCCGCGCCAGCCACAGCGTCCCGATTTCCTGATACCGCGCCTGGGAATAACCGACGGCGGCGCTGGCCTCGAAGGCGGCTTCCTCCATGTAGCGGGCATAATTGGCGTTATTCAGGTGGCCGTAGGCGTCACATTCATAATGGCGCACACGGAAGGTGGCCGTATGGACTGCGGGCATGGTTTCCCCCATCAAACCGGCGGCATTTGAGCGTCCGAATTTACAGTATAATGTGAAAAAATGCACAAGGTGTTCGTTTTATGGAAAACTGCCTGTATCTCGAAAAGTGTCCGATCTTTCGTTATTTTAAGCATTATGCCCAGGTCGTATATATGGAAATGTACTGCCAGGGCGGCTACCAGCAGTGCCAGCGTTACCAACTGCGGCAGAAAGGCGAACCTGTGCCGGATAACCTGCTGCCGCACGGCGGAACGCTGTGGGATGACCAGATGCGCCCGCCGAAATTCGACTGAGGCCGCGTCTCGTCTCACTCGAACAGCAGCCAGGCCAGCGCCTCGCCGCGCCGGTCTGCCGTAAAAAAGCGCGTTTTGTCCTGCTGAGGGGCCAGCGCGTGAATAAAATCATCCACGAAGTTCAGCAGCGCCCCTGCCCGGTGCAAAACGGCGGTGCGCCCGCGCGCGCGGTTTGGAATCTGCGCCTCCAGGCGGCGGAACCGCTGCGCCATCGCCACCAGCGAAACGCCCCGGCTGCTGTGCGCCACATCCACCAGATACCGCAGCGTCCGGTCGGGCGGCGTTTCGATCAGGAGGCGCTCCAGGATGGCAAAAAACTGATCTATATCGGCTTTGCCCGGCTCGATAAATACGAATTCGTGAATGTCGCTGTCCAGATGGTTATACATCAATCCGGGTTGAGCGGCACTTTCCGTCATCGCGTTACGACTCCGCAACCACTCAGCAGGTTTTTGACGAAACAGCTTACAGAATCCAGCGCGATTGTCAAGAACCATCACCGTTTTAAACCACGCGCCAGCAGGTCGGCCACATGGACGACGCGGCGCGGACGCCCGGCGCGGCCCAGGCCGCCGTTGATCTGCATCAGGCAGCTTACATCGCCGGTAACGATTACGTCCGCCGGGCAGGCTTCGATGCGGGCGATTTTGTCGCGCAGGATGGCGGCGCTGATGTTCGGCATTTTGACGGCGAACGTGCCGCCGAAACCGCAGCACTGGTCGTAGCCGTCCAGTTCAACCAGGCTGACACCCCGGACGCTGCCGACCAGCGCGCGCGCCTGCCGTCCCAGCCCCATCAGGCGCAGGCCATGACAGGCCTCGTGGAAAGCGACCGTCGTCGGCGGCAGGGCCGCGCCCAGATCGGTGATGCCCAGGCCGTCCACCAGATATTCGGTGAATTCCCAGGTGATGCTGGCCGCCCGCGCGGCCCGGTCGTACCAGCCCGGCTCGTCGCGGAACAGCTCCGGGTATTCGTGCCGCACCAGCGCGGCGCAGCTCCCGGATGGGGCAAGAATCACGTCGGCGTCGTGGAAAGCCTCCAAAAAACGCCGGGCGGCGGCGCGGGCGTCATGCCGGAAGCCGGTGTTAAAAGCCGGCTGGCCGCAGCAGGTTTGCCCGGCGGGGAAGCGTGTTTCGATGCCCAGATGATCGAGGATTTCGACCACCGAAATGCCGGTCTGCGGGAAGATCATATCCACCAGGCAGGTGACAAACAGCGAAACCGGTTTGTAGCGTGGAGAGGGGCGCAGCAGGTCGGACATAACTTTTTCCCTGAGTCTGGTCTATTGGCCTGATTGCCGGGACAGCCGCACATTCGATAAGATGTCCGGTGAGGATGGGCGTTAAACCGTCCTCAACCTGGGCGATTGAATACAAAGGCTGATCTGATGGACGAGACATTCGACATCCGCCCGGCACGCTTGAGCGAAGCGCCGGTGATTGTAACGCACCGCCGCCGAATGTTCGAGGACATGGGTTATACCGACCGGGACAGGTTGACCGAGCAGTCCGCCGCGTTCGCCGTCTGGCTGCGGGAACGCCTGGAAAACGGGCGCTATCGCGGCTGGTTCGCTGCCGCGCCGGGAGGAGCGATCGCTGCCGGGGCGGGGCTGTGGCTGATGGACTGGCCGCCCGGCCCGATGGGGGCCGCGCCGTTCCGGGGTTATATCCTCAACGTTTACACCGAGCCGGCCTTCCGGCGGTGTGGGCTGGCGCGGCGGCTGGTGCAAACCATCATCGAATGGTGTTATGCCCAGGGCATCACGGCCATCAGCCTGCACGCCAGCGACCAGGGACGCCCGGTGTACGAAACCCTGGGTTTTGAACCCACCAATGAAATGCGGCTGTTTAAACCTAAAGCACCAGCCGGCTGACCGCCAGTTCAAAAATGCCGGCGCTCAGATAACCGTTGATCCGCACGCGGTATGTGCCGTCTGCCGGCAGCGTGACGATAAAATAGGGATTCAGGTCGCCCTCGAAGTCGTCCACCTCCAGCAGCAGCGTGCCGTCCGGGGCGACCAGCGCCGCCACCGGGTCGAGTTCGCTGCCGGGCTGCGCCGCGACGCGCACTTCGATCTGCTCCCCGGCCTGCCCCTGGAACGGGTAAAACAGATAGGTATCCCTGGGCGCGAAATCGTCCACCAGCAGCGCCGGCACGATGCGCAGCTGCGGCGTGGGCGTGGGCGACAGGCGGATGGCGCGCCATACCAGCGAATACTCCGCGCGCGACCCGGAAGCCGCCACCCGCAAGAAATACAGCCCCGTAACCGGCGCGCGCGCCGCCGCGATGACCGTATCGCCGCCGGCGGCGCGGCTGCCCTGGGCGACCGGCGAACCGTCCGGCGCGACCAGTTCTAACGACAGTTCGATCCCAGCGTTAACCGGGCGGGCGGCGGCGTTGATTTCGTCGCCGGCGCGCAGGAACAGACTCCACAGGTCGCGGGCGGCGCGTAACGACAGGCCGGCGTTCACCGGCTGGTCGGGTTCAATGCGCCCGCGCCGTACGTCCTCGCGGGTGGGGCCTTCGCCGTAAGCGATGATAAATTCGCCGGTTGTGCCGTCTTCCGCCGTGACGTAGGCCAGGTACACGCCGGCTTCCGGGACATTCAGCGCCGGGATAAGCGCCTCACCCGCGCTGCCCGCCGCCGCGCCGGATGCTGTAGCAGCCTGTTCGCCCAGCGGGTTGTACAGTTCCAGGCGCGGGACCAGCGCCGACCCCGCCGCCGGTCGAACGCCCAGGCTGATAACCGCGCCGGCGGCAGCCTCGATGGCGTAGCGGGCCACGTCGCCGGGGCGGGGCAAACTGCCGAGCGCCGGGATGTGGTCGGCCAGGCGGCCATCGGCGGGCGCGGCAAACGCCGGCGTCAGGATGTCAAGGATGGGCGTCGGCGTAGGATGGACGATCACCGTCGCCGTAACCGGGAAAGCCGCCGCGCCGACCAGCAGGCTCAGTTCGTAACCGCCGATGAAGTCGTCACCGCCGGCCTGGATGCTGTATGTGCCGTCGTCCGGCAGGCGGATATTGCGTAAAAAGGCCGCCCGGTCGCCGCCGCTGTTATCGTCGGTCGCCAGCGCCGCGCCGTCCGGGCCGTAGAGCGTCAGCACCGGGTCTACCGTGCCGGAGATGCGCCGCATGGCGATGCTGGCGTACTGCCCCGCCCGCCCGGCGAAGGTATACACGTGGCGCTCGCCCGCGCCGGCGAATGCCCCGGTGCGTATTTCGCCGCTCATCAGCGCGCCGATCACATCCCCCAGGGCGGCGTAATAGGGCGGCGTGGGCGTCGGCACGCCGACCACTTCCGGCAGGGGCGAGGGCGTGACGGCGGCGGGGTCGGGGCGGTCGGTGTAGCTGAGGCTCAGCTCATACGGGCCGCTGCCGCTGACCTGCACCGTGTACAGGGCGTCCGCCGGCAGCGCGGTTTCGATCTGTTTACCCTGCCCCAGAAGCTCGCCCGCGCCGGAAAACAGCGCCAGCATCACATCATCCCCCAAAGCCCGCAGGCGAACGGCGTCCCCCTCCTGCGCGGCGAAACGCCAGATGTGCGGCTCGCCCGCCAGCACAGCGGAAACCGGCTGCCAGAAGTTGAGGATTCGGGCGGCAGGCGGCGGGGTCACAGGCGGCACATCGGGGCGGCAGGCCGCCAGCAGCAGCAGCGCGGCAGTCAACAGTCGAAACATGGCGGCTCCATTTCGCCCGGCGAACCTGTGGCGGGATGAGGGCGTGTCCCATCCGGCGGAATCGTCGTGCAGGCGGCAAAAAATCCGGCTATAATGCCTGTTGTACCGCTCATCGTGAAGGCGGGCAAAATTACGATGGAGATCATTTTCGGGATTATCATGCTGGTCGGGCTGGCTTATCTGCTGCTGATGATCGTCGGCGGCGGGGGCGAGTCGCTCGACTTGGGTATGGACGGCGTGCTGGAAAGCTCTCCCCTGGGCGGCCTGTTCGGGCTGGAGTCGCCGGATGCCGGGGAAGCCGGCGGCCTGGGCTGCGGGGTAATCGCGGCTTTTCTGGCCGGGTTCGGCGCGGTCGGGCTGACCGGCACGCTGGCGGGCTGGAACGCGCTGGTGATCTTGGGCGCGGCGCTGGCCTTCGGGCTGGTGCTGGGGCGGCTGGTGATCGGTCTGCTGCGGTTTGTGATCGCGCAGCAGGGGACGCGCGTTTTTTCCAGCGACGATCTGATCGGGCTGTCGGGACGGGTGACGATTGACTCGCCCGCCGGGAAAACCGGCGAGGTCATCCTGGAAGGCGAGCAGGTTCTCAAGTATCCGGTCAAGGAAGTGAACGCCGCGCCCCTGAAGCGCGGCGATATTGTGGAAGTAGTGGACATAGACGGGCGGTTTTTGCGCGTCAAAAAGAAGCGAACGGGGAGTTAAACATGGCCGATATTCTGGGAGTGATTAGCGTACCGCTGGTGATTATCGTCCTGGTGGTGGCCCTGGTAGTATGGCTGACGCGCTATTACCACCGTGTTCCGCCCAACGAAGTGCTGGTGGTGTTCGGGCGCAAGACGCCGCGCCTGGTAACGAATGGGGGTGTGTTCGTTATTCCCGTCCTGGAGAGCTTCAAAAAGCTCGACCTGACCATCATCACCATCAAAACTGAAAAAGATGAGGTGTATACGGTCAGCGGCGTGCCGATTCAGCTGGACTGGGTGGCGCAGGTGCAGATAGACAGCGAAGAAAAGGCGCTGCAAACCGCCGCCAAAGCCTTCCTGGATAAAAGCCGGGAGGAAGTGCGCCAGGTCATCATGGAAACGCTGAGCGCCAACTTCCGTGCTATCGTCGGTCAGATGACGGTGGAGGCCATTCACCGCGACCGCGACGATTTTGTGCAGCGCGTCCAGGATTTGGCCTCGGACGACATGGCCGCCATGGGCGTGCGGGTGATCTCGATGGGTATCGAAGAAATCACCGACCGGGAAGGTTATCTGGAGGCGATGGCCGCGCCGCAGATCGCCGCCGTCAAACGCGACGCCACCATCGCCCAGGCCGAAGCCGAGCGCGAGGCGCGCGTGAAAGCCGCCCAGGCGCGGCGCGAGGCCGAACAGGCCGAACTGGAAGCCCAGCGCGAAATCCTGGCCCAGCGCGAGGCGTTTGAACTGCGCGAGGTTGAGGTCAACAAGCGGGTAGACATCGAAAAAGCCGCCGCCGACCAGGAAGTGCAGCAGCGCCGGGCGCTGGCGGTTGAACAGCAGCAGGAAGCCGAGGTGCTGGTGCCGGCGCGCGCCGAACGGCAGGCGGTGGAAATCCGCGCCGAGGCCGAACGCCGCCGCATCGAAATCGAGGCTGAGGGCGAGCGCAACCGCGTCACCATCACCGCCGACGCCGAGGCGCAGGCTGTCCGCAAGCGCGCCGAGGCCGAGGCCGAGGCCACACGCAACAAAGGCCGCGCCGAAGCGACCGCGCTGGAGGCCATGAAGAAGGCCGAAGCGGAAGGCGCGAAAGCCGAAGCCGAAGGCGTACGCGCCCAGCTTTTGGCGCAGGCGGAGGGCGAAAAAGCCAAACTGCTGGCCGAAGCCGAAGGCCGCCGCGAGATCGCTGCCGCCACCGCCGCCGAGGACGCCATCAACCTGCGGCAGTTTATCGTGGAAGAAGTGATGAAGGCCGAAATTGCCAAAGCGCAGGCCATCGCGCAGGCAATGGCCGGTCTGGGTGGCAACGTGCGGATGGTGCAGTTCAGCGGCGGGAACGGGGCCGGCGCGGGTGGCAATACCTTTATGGATATGCTGCTGAACATCCCGGAAGTGGCCGAAACGCTGCGGACGAAAGTCGAGGCGCTGAGCGGCGAGGACTTTGAAAAGACCATCGCCAGGATCGCCGGCCTGTTCAACGCGCTGAAATCGCTGGATACGCAGAACGAGGGCGCGGGGGCCGGCGGCCAGCCGCCCGCCCCGCCGGCGGCTTAGGCGCGCGGTTTAAACCTCAGCGCCCGGCCAAAAGGTTGATGATCGGGTCGAGCAGGCCGACGAAACGCAGGCCGATGACGACCAGGAACAGGCCGTACAGCTGTTTGACGGTTTTCGAGGGCAGCCCCAGGGCGATTTTTGCGCCGCCCAGCGCGCCGATCAGCAGGCCGACCGCCACCAGGGCCGCCGCCGCCGGGTCGAGGTTGCCGTCTTGGTAGTAGATGATAACCGCGCCTAGGCCGACCGGCAGCAGCAGCGCCGCCAGCGATGTGCCGACGGCCACTTTTTGATCGAACTTCAGAAGGCCGACCAGCACCGGCACGATAATCGCGCCGCCGCCGATGCCGAACATGCCGGCCAGCACGCCCGCGCCCAGCCCCACCATCAGCAGGATATACCAGGCTGCCGTCGTCGTGTTTTCTTCCGGCGTTTTGGAGGCGGGGGTTTTGGCCCGCCATTCCTGCCACATCTTACGCGGCTCGGCAAAACGCCACCCCGTCCAGATCAGGAAAATGCCGTACAACTGGCGCAGCGTTTCGGACGGCAGGTTGCGGGCGATCTCCGCCCCGGCTATCGTACCGGCCACCAGCCCGGCGGCGATGGGTACGGCGATGCCGAATTTTAGCTTTCCGGCGCGGTAATATTCGATCACGGCGAAGATGCCGACCGGCATCAGCAGCGCGCCCAGCGACGTGCCGGCGGCCTCCTGAAGCTCGAAGCCCAGGATGATGAGCGCTGGGACGATGACCACGCCGCCGCCGATGCCAAACATGCCGGAGGCGACGCCGGCGATCAGGCCGACGATCAGCAGGGCGAGCGCATTTTCGGGCATGGTGGATTCCCCCTCTAAAACCACAGCATCCGGCGTGCCGGGAAACATAGGGAGCCGATTGTGACACGGCTGCGGCCATCTGGCGAGGGCTGTTTATGTCCAATCCAGGATGAACGCATGGGGAAAACCCCCACAGACGGGGGTTTTCATCCCAATTTCTCATTTCATTTTCTGCCAGTTTTAGGTAATTTGAGAACGATGAAGGTGTATCCGCAAAAAAAGCAGAGGGTCGTTTGGATTCTGATGGTAGTAAACTTGCTTCGCAGACATGGTTTGTTCGGTTTGGTGCTGCTTTTGACGCTGCCGTTACTGGTGGTACGGCTGGCCGAGTTTCCGTATACATGGTATGACGAAGGCCTGAACCTAGCGACCGCGCGCACCCTGGCCGAAACCGGCCTGTACGCGCTGCCGTCAGCGGATGGGCTGCGGATCGCCGACCCGGCCATCCAGACCGGGCCACCGATTCTGGTGCCGCTGTCCTGGTTTTATACACTGTACGGGCCAAACCTGGAACTGGCGCGGCTGACCATCGCCGTTACGGCGGTGCTGGCGCTGGTCGCCCTGTATGCGCTGGCCTACCGGCTGTATGGGGCGCTGCCGGCTTATCTGGCGGCGCTGTTCATCCTGGTTCTGCCGGGGGACTCGACGGCTAACTATATCATGATGAGCCGCCAGGTATTGGGCGAAATCCCGGCCATTTTGTGCATCGCGCTGGGGCTGCACCTGCTGCTAAGCGACCGGGCGCGGTCCCGGTCGTATCTGGCGGCGGGGCTGCTGTTTGGGCTGGCGATCACCATCAAATCACAGGTGCTGCTCATCCTGGCCGCATCCACCGGCCTGTGGGCGCTGTACAGCCTGGCGCGATGCCCACAGGAAGGCCGCCGCTGGCTGCTGCTCGCCGGCGTGATGGGTATGGTTTACGGCCTGGATACGCTGTGGCGCGCGCAGATGGCCGGGCCGCAGTGGGCCGAAAATATGCAAACGCTGCGCGAAGGGGCGCTGATTCACATCATCCCGTTCCGCACGCTGCGTAACCTGCGCGAACTGAGCGTTTTATGGCGGCTGGCGCTGGCCGGGACGGTGCTGGGCGGCCTGCTGCTGGCACAGCGGCGCGACCCTGCCGCCGCGCCGGTTGGGGCGGGCGCGCGCCGCGTGCAGGGGTTTTTGCTGCTGTTCACGGCGCTGTGGATCGGCTGGTACGCTTTTGTGTCCATCGGCTGGCAGCGGTACAGCTTCATCGGCATGGTATTCGTGATGATCTTCCTGGCGTTTCTGGCGGCGCGGTGGTTGGAGCGGCGGTTCGGTACCCGGCTGAGTTATGTCGTTTTAACCGGGCTGTGCGGTCTCGCCATCGGCGCGCAGCATATCCCGGACATGTTTAACGACCGGCGCGGGGACGATTTTTTTGCGATGGCCGCGTTTGTGGAATCCAACGTTGCGCCGGATGAGGTTGTGCTGACCTGGGAATGGCCGGTGCGCTACCTTACCGCCGGCAGTTTTGTTTATCCCGGCACGCGGGTCGCCAATGCGATCACCGAATCCCTGTTTTTCAAACGCCCCTACGATTCAAAAGTGTTTAACTCCCTGGTGGCCTGCCCGGATTACGTGCTGCTGGGGTCGTTTAATGTGGACCGGCAGGTATTGACCGGCGCGCTGGAAGCCGCCGACCCGACTCCGATGTTTGAGCAGGGCGATTATGAACTGTACCGCATCCCGGCTGAAAACCTGCGCCATCTGCCGGACGGCACATGCGCGCTTAACCCGGCTATCCTACGGTCGAAGTAGGCTGGGTATCTTCCTCGTCGGCGGGCGCATCGGCTTCCAGTGGAGAGAGCGGGGCGGCAGGGGCCGGCGGTGATGCAGGGGTTTCCGGCGGGCTTGGGGGCGCTTCCGGCGCGGGCAAAAACAGCACCGGGTTAAGGGACGGCGGTTCGGCAGAAGCCAGGGCAATCAGGGCTTCCGGCGTGCCGATGCGTTTAAGCGCCGCCTGCGCCGTGCGGCGAACCAGCTCGGTCGAGTCGCTCAGGGCAGCCCGCAGCGGTTCGACGGCCCAATCGGCACTTAACTGGCCCAGCACCGCCGCCGCGTTGCGGCGCACGCGCCAGTCCGCGCTGCGGAGCGCGCCCAGCAGGGCCACTTCAATCGGGGCGCTTTCCAGCGCCAGCAGGGCTTCCGCCGCCGCCAGCCGAACGCGCCCCGGCAGATCGGTATTATGAAACACCAGCACCAGCGCCTCGGCGGCGATTTTTTCCTTCAGCTCGCCCAAACGCCGGGCGGCGTAAATGATCCGTTCCGGCTGGCGGCTGTTAAGCTGGGCGATCAAACGAACGACGCGGTTGTACTGGTCGGTGGGGCTGTCGCTGTCCTCCTCGATTTCCTGCTGGAAAAGCGCGTCCAGTGTGAGGATGAAGGCGGTTCGCACGTCGGTGATCTGTTCCTTGACCAGGGCAGCCTGTAAAGCCGGAATGGCGCTGCTGGCTCCCAGAGCGCGCAGCGCCGCTGCTGCCCGCCGGCGCACCGCCGGGGAGGGATGTTTGAGGGCCTCGATCAATCCTCGGATGTCAGATTTTGCTTGCAGTCGCCAGATGTCGGGTTGAAATTCGCTCACAGCCGCCCTCTTCGCCCCAAATTTTGTACGGACATTGTAACATATAAAATCCCGCCTATTCGTAAAAGAATGCAAAAGACCGGGCGGTTTGTCCATGTTCCGGGCAAACCCGGCGCTTGACACAGCCTACCGGAAATGTTACTATTTCAACCCGCATAAGACGACGCGCAACCTCCCGAACCGAGGCAATACGGCGTCGAACTGAGCGAATTGGTGGCGAAAGCGTCTCGTATTGCGGGGCAGCTCGCCTTCGACCGAAGACGGATACGGGCGTTCTGCTGTTTAGATACGCCCGTTTGCATGTCCAAAAATGGATAGATTGATTTTCGGAGAATGATATGCCAACCATCAACCAGTTGGTTCGGAAGGGCCGCCGGGATAAAAAGAGCAAGACCAAAGCCCCGGCGCTGCAATATACGCTGAACGCCTTCACCCAGAAGCGCACCCGGCGGCGTAAGGGCGCGCCGCAAAAGCGGGGTGTCTGCACGGTGGTTAAAACCATGACGCCCAAAAAGCCGAATTCCGCCCTGCGGAAAGTGGCGCGCGTCCGCCTGACCAACCAGATCGAGGTCACGGCGTACATCCCCGGCGAGGGACACAGCCTGCAAGAACACAGCGTGGTGCTGGTGCGCGGTGGCCGCGTGAAAGACCTGCCCGGCGTGCGCTACCACATCGTGCGCGGCACGCTGGATACCGACGGGGTGAAAAACCGCGAGCAGGGCCGCAGCAAATACGGCACCAAACGTCCGAAGGCCGGTGCTGCCGCTGGCGCGAAGAAGAAATAAGCGAGGGTTTCTGATGCCAAGACGATACCGCCCGACCCGGCGTCCGGTGATGCCGGATCAAAAGTACAACAACGTGCTGCTGGCGATGTTAATTAATCGCATGATGTACGGCGGCAAAAAAAGCACCGCCCAGCAGTTGGCCTACAAGGCGCTCGATCTGATCGAGGAACGCGCCAAACGTGACCCGATTGAGGTGTTCGAGCAGGCGCTTCGCAACGTCACGCCCGCCGTCGAGGTTAAACCGATGCGCGTGGGCGGCTCGACCTATCAGGTTCCGGTGGAAGTGCCGACTTACCGGGCGCAAACGCTGGCGATGCGCTGGATTTTGGAAAACGCGCGCAACCGGGGCGGGCGCAACATGGCGGAAAAACTGGCCGCCGAACTGATGGACGCCGCTTCGGGGCAGGGCGCTTCGATCAAAAAGAAGGATGATACGCACCGTATGGCCGAGGCGAACCGCGCCTTCGCCCATTTTCGGTAACGAGGCCGTTAGCAATTAGCCATCAGCGCGCGGCGTGGAACACAAACCCGCGACATTAGCGGAGACCGATGCAGAGGCCCTGCTAATCGCTAACAGCTAAGAGCTAATCTGAGGATACATGGCGAAAAAAGCTGAAACCGTACTTGACCTGAATAAAGTCCGCAACATCGGCATCATCGCCCACATTGACGCCGGTAAAACGACGACCACCGAGCGCGTGCTGTATTACACCGGCATGATTCACCGCGTCGGCGAGGTGCATGAAGGCGCGGCCACGACCGACTACATGGAGCAGGAACGCGAGCGCGGCATTACCATCACCGCCGCTGCCGTGACCGCCGGGTGGAAGGGGTATCAGGTCAATATCATTGATACGCCCGGCCACGTGGATTTTACCGCCGAAGTGCAGCGCAGCCTGCGCGTGCTGGACGGCGGCGTGGTGGTCTTTGACGCGGTGGCCGGCGTCGAGCCGCAGTCGGAAACGGTCTGGCGGCAGGCCAACAATTACAACGTGCCGCGCATCTGTTTCGTCAACAAGATGGACCGGACGGGCGCGAACTTCTGGCGCTGCGTGGAGATGATCGTTGACCGCGTGAGCGGCAGCCCGGTTCCCATCCAGATGCCTTACGGCGAAGGGCCGGACTTCGGCGGCATCATTGATCTCATCGAGATGAAGCTTATCACCTATGGCAACGACGAAGGCACGGATATTCAGGAACACCCCATCCCGGAAAGCTACCGCGAGCAGGCCGAAACCCGCCGCCAAGAGATGGTCGAAAAAATCGTCGAAAATGATGATTATCTGACCGAAAAGTACCTGATGGAGGATGAAGTCACCAACGACGAACTGCTGGGCGCGCTGCGTGCCGCGACCATCGCGGGCAAGGTGCATCCCGTGTTGTGCGGTTCGGCGCTCAAAAACAAGGGTGTCCAGTTGATGCTGGATAAAGTGGTGGAACTGCTGCCTTCGCCGCTGGATGTGCCGGCCATCAAAGGCACGCATCCCAAGACGGACGAGCCGCTGACGCGCGAAGCGTCCGACCATCAGCCGGTGGCGGCGCTGGTGTTCAAAATTCTGACCGACCCGTATGTTGGGCGGCTGGCTTTTTTCCGCGTGTATTCCGGAGTGGTGCGTTCCGGCTCTACCCTAATGAACAGCACCAAAGGCGAACGCGAGCGGGTGGGGCGCATTGTGCGGATGTTCGCCGACCGGCGCGAAGATGTGGAAGAAGTCCACGCCGGGGACATCGCCGCCATCCTGGGTTTGAAGGAAACCTTCACCGGGGATACGCTGTGCGACCCGAACAACCCCATTGTGCTGGAAAAAATCAGCTTCCCGGAGCCGGTGATCGAGCTGTCCATCGAGCCGAACAGCAAGGCTGACCAGGACAAAATGGGCATCGCCCTGCGCCGCCTGGCAGAAGAAGACCCGACTTTCAAGATCGAGGTGGACGACAAACTCGGCCAGACCAAAATCAAGGGCATGGGCGAGCTGCACTTGGAGGTGCTGGTAGACCGTATGCTGCGCGAGTTCGGCGTGCAGGCGACGGTGGGCCGCCCGCGCGTGGCCTACCGGGAAACCATCACCCGCAGCGTGCGCCAGGACACGACCTTCAAGCGGCAGACCGGCGGCTCCGGCCAGTACGCGCGGGTGGTGTTCGAGTTCGAGCCGCTGACGGATGAAGACCGCAAGCTGCTGCCTCCCGGCGAGGATTTCCTGTTCGTAGACGCTATCAAGGGCGGCGCGATTCCGAAAGAGTTCATCCCGGCGGCGCGCAACGGCGTGCGGGATGCGCTGCAAGGCGGCGTGGTGGCCGGTTATCCGCTGGTGGGCATTAAAGCTACCCTGGTAGACGGCGCTTTCCACGAAGTGGACTCCAGCGAAATGGCGTTTAAGGTGGCCGGTTCGATGTGCCTGAAGGAAGGCGCGCACCGCGCCGGGCCGGTGCTGCTGGAGCCGACCATGAAGGTTGAAGTCGTCGTGCCGGAGGACTACACCGGGACGGTCGTCGGCGACCTGTCGGCGCGGCGGGGGACGATTGTGGGCATGGAGCCGCGCGGCGCGGGGACAACTTCGGTGCGGGCGACCGTGCCGCTGGGCGAGATGTTTGGGTATGCCACCCAACTGCGGAATATGACGCAGGGACGCGGCAGCTTTACGATGGAGTTTGAGCGATACGCCATCGCGCCGCAGAACATCGCGGACGAGGTAGTCAAGGGCACTCGCTAGAGCAGGATAATTTCCGGCGGGGCGCGCCATCGCGCCCTTATCAAAAACAGCAAAAACGTCTGAGTGTTAAGCCAGAGGAAAAGGATAGAGTCACAATGACCAAATTTGAACGTTCCAAACCCCACGTGAACATCGGCACGATCGGTCACGTCGATCATGGCAAGACGACCCTGACGGCAGCCATTACGAAGGTGCTGGCGCTGAAGGGTAAAGCCGCACGGATGAAATATGATGACATTGACAACGCGCCGGAAGAAAAAGCGCGCGGCATCACCATCAACATCCGTCACGTGGAGTACGAAACCGACGCGCGCCATTACGCGCATGTGGACTGCCCCGGCCACCGCGACTACATCAAAAACATGATTACCGGCGCGGCGCAGATGGACGGCGCGATCCTGGTGGTGAGCGCCCCCGACGGCCCGATGCCGCAGACGCGCGAACATGTGCTGCTGGCGCGCCAGGTGGAAGTGCCGGCGATGGTCGTGTACCTGAACAAAATTGACCAGATGGACGACCCCGAACTGCTGGAACTGGTGGAACTGGAACTGACGGAACTGCTGGAGAGCTACGGCTTCTTCAATACTCCCATCGTGCGCGGCTCGGCGCTGCTGGCTAACGAGTCCACCAGCGATGACCCGAACGCGCCGGAATACGAAAGCATCCTGAAGCTGATGGACACGGTGGATGCGTTCATCCCCACCCCGATGCGTGAGGTGGACAAACCCTTCATGATGGCGATTGAGGACGTGTTCTCGATCAAGGGGCGCGGCACGGTGGTGACGGGGCGCGTGGAGCGCGGCAGGCTGACCAAAGGCGAGGAAATCGAAATTGTCGGCCTGCGCGATGAGATCATGAAGACGGTCGTGACCGGTATCGAGATGTTCCACAAGGAACTGGATGCCGCCGAAGCCGGCGACAACGCCGGTATTCTGCTGCGCGGCATCACCCGTGAGGATGTCGAGCGCGGTATGGTGCTGGCGAAACCCAAGAGCATCACCCCGCACCGCCGCTTCATGAGCGAGGTGTACGTGCTGCGTAAGGACGAAGGTGGCCGCCACAAGGCGTTTTTCCCCGGCTATCGCCCGCAGTTTTACATCCGCACGATGGACGTGACCGGCACCATTCAACTGCCGGAGGGCGTGGAAATGGTCATGCCTGGCGACAGCGTGAACCTGGAAGTCGAATTGATTACGCCGGTTGCTCTGGAAAAAGGGTCGAAATTCGCTATCCGTGAAGGCGGCCTGACCGTCGGCGCGGGTGTCATCACCGAAATTCTGGAGTAACACCAGAGTATATCCGGTTAATCGTAGGGGGCGGGTTTTGAAACCCGCCCCTACACACGCCGGACTTCTTATCGAGGACACTATGGTACGAAATAAAATTCGCATCTGGCTGAAGGCGTATGACCACCGGGTTTTAGACCAGTCGGTGCAGCGCATCGTGGAAACGGCAGAACGCACCGGGGCGCGGGTGGTCGGGCCGGTGCCGCTGCCGACCCGCATCGAGCGGTTTACGGTGCGGCGCAGCCCGTTTATTGATAAGGACTCCCAGGAGCATTTTGAAATCCGCACGCATAAAAGGCTCGTGGATGTCCTCGACCCGGACAGCAAGACGATTGATGCGCTGATGCGCCTGAATCTGCCAGCAGGCGTGGATATTGTCGTGAAGTAGAGGGCGTATGCGGGCGTGGGAACGGCGTCCGCCGCTGCGCAACTGAGAGCTGATGAAGGCGCCGGTGAAGCGTGTCTGGTGAGACGTGTCTCCGCCTCCTTCAGGGAAAGGCAACAGATGATGAAGGGCATTATCGGTAAAAAAGTGGGCATGACCCAGATCTTCGATGAAAACGGGGATGTCATCCCTGTGACGGTGATTCAGGCCGGCCCGTGTTACGTAACGCAAATCCGCTCGGCGGAAAAAGACGGTTACACCGCCGTACAGATCGGGTTTGGGGAAACCAAACCGCAGCGCCTGACCAAAGGCCAGCTCGGCCACTTGCAGCGCAACAGCCTGCCCGCCCTGCGCCACCTGCGGGAGTTCCGGGTGCGGGATGGTGAAGTAGACGTTGCGGAGGGGGAAACCATCAAGGCGGACGTATTCGCCAAAGGCGAGCGCGTGGATGTCATCGGCGTCAGCAAGGGGCGCGGGTATCAGGGCGGCATCAAACGCCACAACTTCAACCGCCAGCCCAAAACACACGGCGCTTCTGACCGGACGCGCGCGCCCGGTTCGGCGGGCGCCAACACCTATCCGGGGCGCACGCTTAAAGGCAAGCGTTATCCGGGGCATATGGGTTCGGAGCGCGTGACGATAGAAAACCTGGAAGTGGTCGTGGTGGACGCGGATAAAAACCTGCTCGCCGTCAGAGGCTCGATTCCCGGCGCCAACGGCGGCATCGTCATGATTAAACCGGCGCGGGTGCGGCGGGGTTAAGGCGAGAGGAGCGAGTCACCATGCAAGTTCCCGTGATAAACGTCAGCGGCCAACAGGTCAGCACGATAGACCTGCCCGCCGATATTTTTGAAGTGGAAGTGAATACCGGGCTGATGCACCAGGCTTACGTGCGCCAGATGGCGAACGCCCGCCTGGGGACGCACAGCACGCAGCGGCGCGGCGAAGTGAGCCGCACGTCGGCCAAGTGGTATCGCCAAAAAGGGACCGGGCGCGCCCGTCACGGCTCGCGGGATGCCACGCAGTTCGTGGGCGGCGGTCGTCCGAAAGGCCCCAAGCCGCACAAGCATACCAAAGACATGCCCAGGAAGATGCGCCGGCAGGCCATCCGCTGCACACTCAGCGCGCTGGCGCGCGATAACCAACTGGTATTCGTAGACCGGCTGGCGCTTGAGTCGCCCAGGACCAAACAGATGCAGCAAGCACTGGCGGCCATCGTCGGCGCGGATACGTCGGCGCTGGTGCTGCTGGCCGAACGCAACGAAAACGTGGAGCGCAGCATCAGCAACCTGGAGAACGCGCAGTATTTACGGGCCAGCTATCTAAACGTGCGCGACCTGTTGAAATTCGATAAGGTGGTCGTGCCGCTGGACGCGCTGGAAGTGATTAAGTCCATTTGGGGACGGGAGGAGCGCGACAATGGCTGAACTGCACCCCTATGACGTGATTATCCGCCCGGTCGTTACCGAAAAGTCAAGTGTTCAGTCGGAAGAACTCAATCAATACGTGTTCGAGGTTCACCCGGACGCCAACAAGATTCAGATCAAAGAGGCGGTCGAACTGGTGTTCCCGAACGACGTGAAGGTTGCGAAAGTGCGAACAATGGTGATGCCTGCCAAACGCGGGCAGCGTGGCCGCCGGTGGTATCTGCGCGCGCGGCAGTGGAAAAAAGCCATTGTGACGCTGGAAGCCGGCCATAAGATTGAGCTGTTCAACCTGTAGGTGGGGTGATTATTATGCCGGTTAAAGTCTACAAGCCCACCTCGGCAGGCCGCCGAGGGATGACGGGCCACACGTTTGAAGAGATCACCACGTCACGACCGGAATGGTCGCTGACGGAGCCAATCCGCAAAAAAGGCGGGCGCAACAACCAGGGCAAAATCACCGTGCGGCATCGCGGCGGCGGCCACAAGCGGCGCTACCGCATCATAGATTTCAAGCGCAACAAGTTTGACAGCCCGGCGGAAGTGCTGTCTATCGAATACGACCCGAACCGCTCGGCGCGGATTGCCCTGGTGCAGTACGAAGACGGCGAACGCCGCTACATCATCGCCCCGCTGGGGCTGAAGGTGGGCGACCGGGTAGCCAACGGCGACCTGGCCGAACTGCGGGTGGGCGACGCGCTGCCGATCCGGGAGATTCCGGTCGGCACGCTGATCCACAATATCGAATTCGCGCCCGGCCAGGGCGGGCAGATCGCGCGGTCGGCGGGCGTTTCGGCGCAGCTGCTGGCGAAGGAAGGCGCTTATGCCCAGGTGCGGATGCCCAGCGGCGAGGTGCGGCTGGTGCATGACCGCTGCATGGCGACCATCGGCCAGGTGGGCAACACCGATCACGGCAATATCAAGCTGGGCAAGGCCGGGCGGCGGCGCTGGCTGGGCTGGCGGCCAACGGTGCGCGGCAGCGCGATGGACCCCGGCAGCCACCCGCACGGCGGTGGCGAAGGCCGGTCGCCAATCGGTATGGCCGGGCCGAAAACGCCCTGGGGCAAACCGGCGTTGGGCAAACGCACGCGCGTTAACCGCCGTACCGACCGCTTCATCGTCCGGCGGCGCGGCGGGGGCCGCTAAAACGTGCCGGGCGCTGGAAGGCAGGCCGTCTGTGCCGGCTGTTACAGCGCCGGCCAATCGCTAACTGCTGAGAGCAGAGGTAGGAAACGATGTCACGCTCATTAAAGAAGGGGCCGTTTATAGACCCCAAGCTGCTGAGAAAAATCGAAAAGTTAAACGCGGACAATAAAAAAGTGGTCATCCGCACCTGGAGCCGCGCCAGTACGATCTTCCCGCAGATGGTCGGCCACACCATCGCCATCCATGATGGCCGCCGCCATGTGCCGATTTACATCACCGAAAACATGGTCGGCCACAAGCTGGGCGAGTTCGCGCCGACGCGCACCTATCGCGGCCATCTGGTCGAGAAGAAGAAATAGGAGGCCGTGATGGACGTGCGAGCAAGAACCACCTCCCTGTTGATTTCGCCGCGCAAGCTGCGGCTGGTGATTGACCAGGTGCGCGGCATGGGGGCGAAACAGGCGGCCACCGTGCTGGAATATATGCCGAAAAAAGGCGCCAAACTGGTGCGTAAGACGCTGCTTTCGGCGATGGCTAATGCTGAGGCAAATCACGATCTGAACCCGGACGATCTGTATGTGAAGAGCATCACCGCCGACGAAGGCCCGCGTTTAAAACGTGTGAAGGCCGGGGCGCGGGGACGCTACAAACCGCGCGTGCGGCGTATGGCGCACGTGACGGTCGTCCTGGCCGAGCGAGAGGGGGCATCGTAACATGGGACGCAAAGTACATCCCGTCGGCTTCCGCCTGAAGATCAACCGCGATTGGGACGCGCGCTGGTACGCCGAAGGGCAGCGGTATACCGACCTGCTGCAAGAGGATTTCGCCATTCGCCGCTACATCAAAGAAAAGGGCGCGCGCGCGGGGGTTTCCCGCGTGGAGATCGAGCGGTATCCCAACCAGCTGCTGGTGAACATTCACACAGCGCGTCCGGGCATTTTGATCGGGCGCAAGGGCGAGGCGGTTAAAGAGCTGCGGACGGGGCTGGAACAACTGCTGGGCAGCGAGGCGAAGGTCAAGGTTGAAGTGACCGAAATTGACAAGCCAGACCTGGACTCGCAGTTAGTGGCGGAAAATATCGTGGATCAGTTGGAGCGGCGCATCGGCCACAGCCGGGCGATCAAACGCGCCATCAGCCAGGCCATGCGCCAGGGCGCGCAGGGCATCAAAATCGAGGTGAGCGGGCGGCTGGCCGGGGCGGACATGGCGCGGCGCGAATGGGCCAGCGAAGGCCGCGTGCCGCGTTCGACGCTGCGCGCCGACATTGACTACGGCAAGGCGGAGGCGCTGACGACCTTCGGGCGCATCGGCGTGAAGGTGTGGATTTACAAGGGCGAAGTGCTGCGCGAAGAAAAACCCGCCGAGCCGAAGAAGGACGTATACGTTAGCCCGTAACGGGCGCGCCCTCCCCGGCGGATGGGCGGATAACGAGGACAAAACAGCATGTTAATGCCAAAACGCATGAAGTACCGGAAACAAATGCGGGGCCGCATGAAGGGCAAAGCCAGCCGGGGCAATGTGGTTTCGTTTGGCGAGTATGGTTTGCAGGCGCTGGAGCCGGTGTGGCTGACGGCGCGGCAGATCGAGGCGGCGCGGCGCACGATGGTGCGTTACACCAAACGGCGCGGGAAAATCTGGATTCGGGTTTTCCCGGACAAACCGTACACCCAGAAGGCCGCCGAAACCCGCATGGGTAAAGGCAAGGGGTCGGTCGAATACTACGTCTGCGTCATCAAACCAGGGCGCGTGCTGTTCGAGATGGGCGGCATCCCGGAAGAAGACGCCGTAGAGGCGCTGCGGCTGGCAGGCCACAAGCTGCCCATTCGGACGAAGATCGTCAAGCGGATTGACCCGATTTCCGGCCAGGAGATCAAGTTCGAATCGTAATCTCCGAGAAAGGGAACTGGGAAGATGCAAATCCGTGAGATTCGTCAATTGAGCGATGAAGAACTTTTGAACGCGCTGGAAGACCAGAAGGAAGCCATGTTCAACCTGCGCTTCCAGATGGCTTCGGGTCAGCTTGAGGACACCAACGCGCCCCGCCGTGCGCGGCGCACCGTCGCCCGGCTGAAGACCGTCCTGCGCGAACGGCAGTTGGCCGCCGAGCAGGCGCGCAAGGAGGAAAAAGATGCCTAACAGTCGCCGTCGTCTGGTCGGGCGCGTGGTGAGCGACAAGATGGAAAAAACCGTCGTGGTCGCCATCGAGCGGCGCAAGGCGCACCGGGTCTATAAAAAGGTCATCCGCAGCACCAAAAAGGTGATGGCGCATGACGAAAGCAACACCATCGAGATCGGCTCGGTGGTGCAGTTGGTAGAAAGCAAACCCATCAGCAAAAACAAACGCTGGGTGGTGGAAAAGGTGCTGGAAGGCCCCGGCGGGCGCGTGTTGGAGCCGCTGGCCGGCGATGCCCCGGCAGAAGTGCAGGATGGCAAAGGGCTGCCGGAAGGTGATAGCCCGGCAGCGGGCAGCGCAGGCGAGGAGCAGGAGTCATGATTCAGAACGAATCGCGGCTGGTCGTCGCCGACAACAGCGGCGCGCGCGAGCTGCTGGTGATCCGCGTGATGGGCGGTTCGCGCCGGAAGTACGGCTATGTAGGGGATGTGGTGGTGGCAACCGTTAAATCGGCAGCCAGCGACAGCAGCGTTAAAAAGAGCGAAGTGGTGAAAGCGGTGATCGTCCGCACGGCCAAAGAATACCGGCGCAGCGACGGCTCGTACATCAAGTTTGACGATAACGCCGCCGTGCTGCTGGCCGACGACGGCGTGAACCCGCGCGGAACGCGCGTATTTGGGCCGGTAGCGCGGGAGCTGCGCGACAAGGGTTTCTTAAAAATCGTGTCGCTGGCGATGGAAACGCTGTAGAGGGTCGGAAATTGCGCCGTTGGCCGCCGGCAGCGGGGAAAACGGCGTGTATCCTGGGAGTTAGGAAAACGATGCAACGGATTAAAAAAGGCGATAACGTCGAGGTGATTGCCGGGAAGGACGTGGGCGAGCGCGGAGAGGTGATCTCTGTGCTGAACAAGGCCAACCGGGTAGTCGTCAGCGGCGTGAATGTCGCCAAACGACATGAGAAAGCCAAACAGGTGGGCAGCCGGCAGATTCCGGCGCAGATCGTGGAATTTAACGCGCCGCTGCACCTGTCGAATGTGATGCTGGTTTGCCCGAAGTGCGACCAGCGCACGCGCGTGGGCTATCGTTTTAAGGACGACGGCTTTAAAACACGCTACTGCAAAAAATGCAACGCGAATATAGATTGACCGGAGCGAACCAGATGGCAGAGCATGTGTTACAAAACCGCTACCGGGCAGAGATCGTTCCGGCGCTGATGAACGAATTTAAGTACCGAAACGTGATGCAGGTGCCGCGCGTCGAAAAAGTGGTCATCAATATCGGCCTGGGCGAGGCGCTGGATAACCCCAAAGTGCTGGACGGCGCGGTAGAAGACCTGCGGACGATTACCGGGCAGCAGCCGGTTATCACCAAAGCGAAAAAGAGCATCGCCACCTTCAAGCTGCGCGAGGGGCGTTCCATCGGCGTGAAGGTGACGCTGCGGGGCGAACGGATGTGGTCAATGCTGGACCGGCTGATGAATATCGCGCTGCCGCGCGTGCGCGACTTTCGCGGCATTCCGTCCAAGATGGACGGGCGTGGCAACTATACTATTGGCCTGCGCGAGCAGTTGATCTTCCCGGAAATCCAGTACGACAAGATTGACAAAGTGCGCGGCATGGAAATCACGATTGTCACGACGGCCAGGACGGATGAGGAAGGCCGCCGCCTGCTCAAACTGCTGGGTATGCCCTTCCGCGAGAGCTAGAGGACACAAACAAGATGGCGAAAAAATCAATTGTTGCCCGCGAAGGGCGGCGCAAGTACAAAGTCCGCGTTCACAACCGCTGCCAGTACATTGACCCGAATTCGGGCAAAGTGTGCGGGCGTCCGCATGGATACATCCGCCGCTTTGGGTTGTGCCGCATTCATTTCCGCGAATTGGCGCTGCGGGGTCAGATTCCCGGCGTCGTGAAGTCAAGCTGGTAGGAGGGGGCATGATTAGCGATCCTGTAGGCGACATGCTGACCCGGATTCGGAACGCGCTGATGGCGGGCAAACCCTCGGTGGAAATGCCCGGTTCCAAGCTGAAGCTGGAGATTGCGCGCATCCTGAAAGAGGAAGGCTTTATCGAGGATTACGCGGTCGGCGACGAAAAACCGGCGCCGATTTTGCGGATCGAGCTGAAGTATTATGGCGCGCGGCGCGACCGCAAGCCGGTTATCACGCATCTGGAGCGGGTGAGCAAGCCGGGCCGCCGGATTTACCGGGGGCGGCGGGACCTGCCGCGCGTGATGAGCGGCATCGGTATCGCCATCGTGACGACGCCGAAGGGCGTGATGACGGCGCAGGAAGCGCGCCGCCAGCGCGTGGGCGGCGAAGTCTTGTGTTACGTGTGGTGAGGTCATTATGTCACGGATTGGCAAGAAGCCGATAACGATACCGGCGAAGGTGGATATCACCATCAGCGGCCAGGATGTGGTCGTTAAAGGGCCGAAGGGCGAACTGCGAATGACCGTTCACCCGGAAATCGCCATCAAGCAGGAAGATGGCAAGCTGCTGGTGGAGCGGCCCAACGATCAGGGGCCGATACGGGCGCTGCACGGCCTGACGCGGGCGCTGCTGGCGAACATGGTGACGGGTGTTACGGACGGTTTCCGTAAAACCCTGGTGATCGAAGGCGTGGGTTATTCCAGCGACAAACGCGGCGACGACCTGGTGATGAAACTGGGCTACTCGCACGAAATCGTTGTGCCGCCGCCGGCGGGCATCAGCTTCAGCGTCGAGGAGCGCGGGCGCGTCATCCACATTGACGGCGCAGATAAACAGGTGGTCGGGCAGACGGCGGCGGACATTCGCGGCCTGCGCCCGCCGGAACCGTACAAAGGCAAGGGCGTGCGTTACAGCGACGAAACCATCCGGCGTAAAGCCGGTAAAGCCGGTAAGACGAAGTAGAAGTGATGAGCGCCGAGGTATGCGTGCTGAGTAAGGGCTGTAACAGGCACGTGGCTTTATTCATACCTCATGCCTCATCACTCGGAACCGATTAAAGAGGGAACGATGAGCAGCAAGACGGAAATTAAAGAGGCCGCGCGGGCCCGGCGTCACCGGCGCGTGCGGGCGCGCGTGAACGGCACCCCCGAACGCCCCCGGTTAAACGTCTTCCGCAGCCTGACCAACATTTATGCTCAGGTGATTGACGATGTGGCGGGGCGGACGCTGGTGTCGGCCTCGACGGTGGATAAAGAGATTGCCGCGCAGGTGGCCGGGAAGAAAAAGACCGAAGCGGCCAAAATTGTCGGCCAGGTGCTGGCCGAGCGCGCCAAAAGCGTGGGTATTCAAAAAGTGGTGTTCGACCGGGGTGGATACCAGTATCAGGGTCGGGTGGCGGCGCTGGCCGAGGGCGCGCGCGAAGGCGGCCTGGAGTTTTAGGAGCAAAACATGGCTGGAAATAGACCACAACGCAGAGGAGAACGCCCCGGCGGCGGCCAGCGCGGTGAGCGTGGGGGCGAGCGCGAGCCGAAGCGCGACCGCCCCGACCGCGCCGAACGTGACCGGGACGAAGACCGCGAGGAACTCGACGAGCGCGTGGTAGACATCAAGCGCGTCGCCAAAGTGATTAAAGGTGGCCGCCGGTTTGCCTTTCGCACGGTGGTGATCGTGGGCGACGGCAAGGGGCGCGTGGGCGCGGGCATCGGCAAAGCGCGCGGCGTGCCGGACAGCATCCGCAAGGGCGCGGAACGCGCGCGGCGCAATATGCGGCGGGTGGCGCTGTACGAAACGACCATCCCATATCCGGTAATCGGTCGCTACGGCGGCGCGGTGGTGATGCTCAAGCCGGCTTCGCCCGGCACGGGCGTAATCGCCGGCGGCGGCGTGCGCGCGGTGCTGGAAGCCGCCGGCGTGCGCGACATCCTGAGCAAGAGCCAGGGCAGCCCGAACCTGCTGAACGTGACGATGGCGACCCTGGACGCGCTCAACCAGCTTCGCAGCCCGCAGGACATCGCCGCCACGCGGGGCAAAGACCCGCAGGATTTGCTGCCCTTCTGGTCGCGCCGCCGCAAGGAGGGAACGCCGAATGAGTGAGCAGAAAAAGATGCTGCGGGTTACGCTGCGCCGCAGTTTGATCGGTTACGAACAAAGCCAGCGCGACACGGTGCGCTCGCTGGGGCTGCGGCGGATCAACCATGAGGTCACTGTGCCGGACACCCCGCAGGTGCGCGGGATGCTGTTTAAGGTGCGGCATCTGGTGGAGGTGGAGGAAGTCGCTGATGAAACTGCATGACCTGCAACCCGACAAGGGTTCCAAAAAAAAGCGCATCCGTTGGGGGCGCGGCATCGCGTCCGGGCATGGGCGCTATTCGGGCCGAGGTATTAAAGGCCAGGGTGCGCGGCGTGGCAAGACTAAAGGCGCGTACTTCGAGGGCGGCCAGCTTCCGCTGGTGCGGCGGCTGCCGTTCAAACGCGGTTTTACGAACATCTTCCGCATCGAGTACCAGGAAGTGAAAATCGAGGCGCTGGCCGGGCTGGACGAAGGCGCGACGGTGACGCCGGCGCTGCTGCACGAAAAACGCCTGATTAAAGATCTATTCCAGCCGGTGGTCATCCTGGGCAACGGCGAGCTGAACCGCCGGCTGACGGTGAAAGCACACCGCTTTACCAAAGGCGCGCAGGAAAAAATCACCGGGGCGGGTGGAACGGTCGAGATCATCCCGCTGCGAATCAAAGGCGCGAAGGCCACCGTCCGCAAGCTGCGGAAGGAAGTCCTGGAAAAACTCTATAGTAACGAGTGATGAGGTATGAGTAATGAGGGATGCAGGGTGAGGGATGAGTGTTCATCCATCCGTCACCTCTTGCGCCTCGTTACTCATATCGTTGTTATGAGGACGGAAACCTTATGATTGAAGCACTGCGGAATGCGTGGCGGCTGCCGGATGTGCGGAATAAACTGCTCATCACCGGGTTGATTCTGGTGGTGTACCAGTTTGCGGCGCACGTGCCGGTGGTGGGGGTGAACCCCAGCGCGCTGGAGGCTTTGTTCGCCAGCCAACAGAGCGGCCTGCTGGGCGTGTTGAACCTGCTGTCCGGCGGCGCGGTACGAAACTTCAGCGTGATGGCGAACGGGGTGTACCCGTACATCACGGCGTCCATTATCTTCCAACTGCTCATCCCGCTGGTGCCGGCGCTGGAAGCCATCCAGAAAGAGCCGGGCGGCCAGGAAAAAATCCAGCGGTACACCTATTATCTGGCGATTCCGATGGCGCTGCTGCAAGCCATCGGCCAGATACAGATTTTTAACGTGCTGGGCGGGCGACCGATCATTGACGGGTTTGGGACCGACCTGCTGCTGACGGCTTCGGTGCTGGTGACGATGACCGCCGGGACGATGTTCGCCATCTGGCTGGGCGAACTGATTACCGAACAGGGCATCGGGAACGGGCTTTCGATCATCATCTTCGCGGGCATTGTGGCGCAGGCGCCGTCGAGCCTGGTGCGGCTGCTGACCAGCGGCACGCAGCCGGCGCTGTACAACCTGCTGCTGTTCATCGTCATCGTGGTGGGGAGCGTGGTGGTGATCGTGTATATCTATGAGGGGGTGCGGCGCGTGCCGGTGCAGTATGGCAAGCGCGTGCGCGGCCGGCGGCAGTACGGCGGCGGCACGACGCATATCCCGCTGAAGGTGAACGCGGTGGGCATGATTCCGCTGATTTTCGCCCAATCGTTCATCACCTTCCCGGCCATCATCGCCAACCTGTTCCCGCCGGGGCCGGTGGGGGACATGATTACTCAGACGTTCGGCAACCACCAGGGTTTGGCCTACTGGCTGACATTTTTCCTGATGGTGGTGGGCTTCACCTTTTTGTATACCGACATCATGGTGCAGCAGCAAAACCTGGCGGAAAACTTGCAGCGCAACGGCGGGTTCATCCCCGGCATTCGTCCCGGCAAACGCACGCAGGAATATATCGTCCGGGTGACGCGGCGCATCACGTTGATCGGCGCGCTGTTCCTGGGCGTGATCGCGGTCGTGCCGGGTATCGTAGACCTGATAAACCGGCTGCTGTTCCCGTTGGAGACGGTGGGGACGGCCAGCAACGCGGCACAGGTGCTGTCCGGCTCCGGCCTCATCATCGTGGTGGGTGTGGTGATTGACACGATGCGCCAGATCGAGGCGCAGCTGGTGATGCGGAACTACGAAGGATTTATGGGCTAGTCTTCAGTCTACAGTTGTTAGTCTTCAGTCTGCGGCCATTTTGGCTGTGGACTGTTGACTATAGACTGTAGATGAAAAGGAAAACTATTTAACATGGCAGGGCTATATATTATTCTGATGGGCGTGCAGGGTTCTGGGAAGGGCGTACAAGCGGCCTTTATCCGCGACCATTACGGCATCCCGCACGTTTCGACAGGCGACCTCTTCCGCGCGATGAAAACGCGCACCGACTCGCTGGCGCAGCAAATCCAGGAAATCATGAAGTCCGGCCAGTTGGTTTCGGACGAAATCACCAATGCAGTGGTGCAGGAACGGCTGGAACAGCCGGACGCGGCTAAAGGCGCCATCCTGGACGGCTATCCGCGCAGTCCCGGCCAGGCACAGTGGTTAGAAAGTTACCTGCAAAGCCGGGGCGAAAGCCTGACGGCGGTGCTGCTGCTCGACCTGGATTTGTACCAGGCGTTCCGGCGGGCGTTTGGCCGGGTGACATCGGCCAGCGGCGAGAGCTACAACATCTACTCCAACAGCGACGGCATCGAATGGGCGTTCGTGGAGGATGCCAACAAACAATATCCGCCGCGCCTGGAAGCGACGCTGAAGGCCACCGGCGAGAAGCTGATTCGCCGGGCGGACGACGCCAGCGCACATGCCATCATCCAGCGCATTGATACCTACCTGCAAACGACGCAGCCGCTCATCGAATATTTTGAGAGCAAGGGGCTGGTGCAGCGGGTGGACGCCTCGAAGCCGATTGAGAGCGTGAGCCGCGAAATTGAACAAGTGATCGCCTCAGTGCGGTCGTAGGGACGCGCGGTTTCGTTAGGACGAGTATGAATATTCACCTCAAAACGCCGGATGAGATCGCCATCATGCGGGAGGCGGGGCGTATCGTCGCCCGCGCGCACCAGGCCATGCGGGAAGCCATTCGCCCCGGCATCAGCACCGCCGAACTGGACAAAATCGCCGAGACGGTCATCCGGGATCATGGCGCGACACCGGCGTTTTTGAACTATCCCAAAACCAACGCGCCCAACTTCCCGGCCAGCATCACGGCTTCGATCAACGACGAACTGGTACACGGCATCCCCAGCCCGAAGCGCATTTTAAAAGAGGGCGACATCATCAGCCTGGACACCGGCTGCCATTACCAAGGTTTCGTGGGCGACGCGGCTTTTACGGCGGCGGTGGGTGAAGTTCCGGCGTCGGTGAGGCGGCTGCTGGAGGTGACGGAGCGGGCGCTGTACGTGGGCATCGAGGCGTCGGTGCTGCCGAACGATGTGCGCGGCGTGGCGCTGGCGATTCAGGCGTTTGTCGAAAGGCAGGGCTACAGCGTGGCACGGGAATACACCGGACACGGCGTGGGGCGGGCGATGCACGAAGACCCGCAGGTGCCAAACTGGTGGCCGCGCGGCAGCAAACGGCGGCGCGGCTGGGAAAACGCCCCCTTGCAGGTGGGCATGACCTACGCGCTGGAGCCGATGGTGATCGCCGGGCGCGGCGAACTGCGCGAACTGGGCGACGGCTGGACGGTCGTCACAACCGATGGTTCGCTGTGCGCGCACTTTGAGCATACCATCGCCATCACAGACGGCAAGCCGGTGATTTTGACGCTGCCGTAAGATCAGTGCGGAGTGCCGGGTACTGCGTGCTGAGTTAAAAGCTCACCTGGCGCGCAGAGAAAAAAACATAGGTAAGGGTGGGTTTCAAAACCTGCCCTTTTTGATTCGGATGCGGATTCAGCGTTAGATTTTTCTTCCCTGGACGTTGGTAGCGGGGCGGACGGGACTGAACTACAATGGAATCAATAACCCGCACGGCTACACAGGGGAGTCGAGCATGATTGGGCGCACCCTCGGCGGATACCGTATCGTCGAACAGATCGGCATGGGCGGCATGGCGACGGTTTATAAAGCCTACGACGCCAGCACAGATCGTTACGTCGCCCTGAAGACCCTGCCGCAGCAGTATTCACAAGACCCGCAGTTTTTGGAACGTTTTCGGCGCGAGGCGCGCGCCATCGCGCGGCTTGAACACCTGCACATCCTGCCGGTTCATGCTTATGGCGAGGAAGACGGCATCGCTTACCTGGTGATGCGCTACCTGCCCGCCGGCACACTGGCCGACCGGATTCGCCAGAATGGGCATCTGCCGCTGGATGAGACGGCGCGGCTGGTCAACCAGATCGCCTCCGCGCTGGATCATGCTCACGCCAACGGCGTTTTGCACCGCGACGTAAAACCCGGCAATGTCCTGATTGACCGGGACGGCAACGCCTACCTGACCGATTTCGGCATCGCGCGCATCGTGGAAGGCACGCTCGACCTGACCGGCGACGCGGTGTTAGGCACGCCGCAGTACATGAGTCCCGAACAGTGCCGGGGCGCTAAAGACCTGACGCCGGCCACCGACCAGTATTCGCTGGGGGTGGTGCTGTACGAGATGGTGACGGGGCGCACGCCCTTCCAGGCGGAAACGCCGCTGGCGGTCATCCACATGCAGATGATGGGCGCGGCGCTGCCTCCACCCCGGTCGCTGCGGCCTGAGCTGCCGGAAGCCGCCGAAGCGGCCATTCTGAAGGCGCTCGACCGCGAGCCGGAGCGCCGCTACCCGTCGTGCCTGGCGCTGGCGCTGGCGTTCGAGGCGGCGGTGCGCGAACTGCCGGAAACCGTCAAATCGCCCGCCAACGGCGACCAGCCGACGGTGAAGATGGACACCCCTATCACCAAACCATCCGCCGCGCCGCCCGTCCCGGCGGTCGAGGCCGCGCCCCGGCGTCTGCCCTGGGCGATCATCGGCGGCATCGCTGCGCTGGTGGTTATCATCGGCGGCGCGCTGCTGCTGTCCAGCCGCCCGGCAGAACCGGCAGGGACACCGGTGGCGGAAGGGGCGGGGACGCTCGATGCCATGATGCTGACGGCCACTGCGCTTATCGTGCAGGCCACGCAGAACGCGCTGATTACCCCCACCTTCGACCCGCTGTTTTTGACGGCTACCGCCGTCATCGAACAGACCACGTTGGACGCGCTCGGCACGGCGCGCAGCCGGCAGGTGCTGGACGTTGAAAACACGGCGACCGCTCTGGCGGCTACGCTGGACGCGCAGGCGACGCGCGTGGTAGAAGGGACGGCGACCGCAGCGGCGGCCTGGCTGCAAGCCACCACCGCCGCGCGGGAAAGCGCCGACCTGGCGGCGACCGAAACAGCCAGAGCCGGAGCGACCCTGACGGCGCAGGCGGAAGGCACGGCTGCCGCGCGCCCGGCGGCTGAAGCAATTGCGTTAATCGAACAAGGCGACCGCGCGGTGGAAAATTACGATTTTGAAGCGGCCATCGAGTCGTATACGGGGGCGCTGGAACGCGCCCCCGGCAGCCTGGACGCGCTGGTGAAACGCGCCGAGGTTTTTCATGCCAGCGGCGCTTATGATGACGCGCTGGCGGATTATGACCGCGCGGTAGAACTGTCGCCGGACGACGCCGCGCTGTATTTGCAGCGGGGCATCGTTCAGCGGGATAAGGGCGATTACGGGGCGGCGCGGGCCGATTATGACCGCGCCCTGGAACGCGACCCTAACATGAGCTGGGCATACCTGGAACGCGGCAAGCTGGCAAGCTGGACGGGGCAGACCCAAGCGGCATTGGAGGACTTCAACCGCGCCGTCGAACGTGACCCTGAGCTGGGTTATGCTTATTTCGAGCGCGGGCTGGTGTACCTGTACCATCTGCACGATTACCCGGCGGCGCTGGATGACCTGAATCGCGCGGCTGAACGGCTGCCGGACGACGTGTGGGTGCTGCGCGGGCGCGCCGACGTGTTTATGATGGCTTTCGATGCCGGGCAGCAGCTTACCGATGGCGACCTGGAACGCGCGCTGGTGGATGCGAACCGCGCCATCGAGCGGGGGCCGGAAGACCCGGCCAGCTACGTGCAGCGCGGCCAGATTTATGGCCGTCTGGGGGATAACGACGCGGCGCTGGCGGACTTCGGCCAGGCGATAGAACTGGCCCCGGAGATGGTGGAGGCTTATGTACAGCGCGGCTGGCTGCTGATCGGAAGCGGCGAAACCGAGGCCGCGCTGGCCGACCTGAACCGCGCGGCGGAACTCGGACCGGATTATGCCGAAGTCTTCCATGCGCGGGGTATAGCCTACCGTGATGCAGGCGATTACGAACGCGCTGCTGCCGATTTAAGCCGTGCGATTGAACTGGCGGGGGATGAGCCGGCGCTGTACCTGGATCGCGGCGTCACCTACAGCTGGATGGGCGAAAACGAACCGGCGCTGGCCGACCTGGGTCGCGCGCTGGAACTGCGCCCAGATTGGGTACAGGCGTATATCGAGCGGGGTTATGTCCGGCGCGGCATGGAGCTTTATGAACTGGCGCGCGAGGACTTCCACCGCGTGATCGAACTGGCCCCGGAACGACCGGACGGCTACCGGGGGCTGGCGGAACTGTACCTGTATATGGCGGATACCGCACAGCCGGTTTCGCCGGCTGTGCGCCAGGAAGGGCTGGCGAGCGCCCGCCGCCTGGTCGAACTGACGCCGGATGACAGCTGCGCGCATCTGCTGCTGGGCATGATTTACCGGCGGCGCGGCAGCCCTGACCGGGCTTTCGAGAGTTTTACGCGGGCGATTGAACGGGACAGGGACAACGGTCAGGCCTACTTCGAGCGTGCCGAAGTCCAGGTTTTGCAGCGGCGCTTCCGGCTGGCGCTGGCGGATTACGAACAGGCCGCCCAGCGCGGGGTGGATGACGTTCGGCTGTATGTGGGGAGGGCGCGGGCGCACGCCGGCCTGGGCGAGTTCCCGCCGGCGGTCGAAAACCTCAATCATGCGATCAAGCTAACGCCCTGGGATGCCGAACTGTACGCCATGCGCGCCCGCGTGCGGGTGATGGCGGGGGACTATATACGGGCGCTGCGAGATTACAGCAGCGCCATCGTGCGCGACGCCGACCGCTTTAACCTGGAGGGTGTGATCGCCGACTATCAGGCCAGCATCCCGGAGCAGGCCGACCGGGCCGAAGCCTACCTGGCGCTGGCGGATACGCTGTACGACATCGGCCAGCTTGAGCCGGCGCTGCGGATTTACCGCGCCTATGTGGAACTGGCGGGCCGCCGCGAACTGCCGCCGCACGTGCGCCAGCGCATCGCGGAATTGTCGCGGTAAACACCGGCATAAGCCGCTTGAGGCCTCAGCCTTAGGCGCCAGCCCTGACCCGCCCCTACAGCCGCCGGGTGTGGGGAAATTCGCAGTAGACACCGGTTTCAAAAACTGGTAAAATCTTACGCCTTGTAGAAACGTAAAGGGTATTTAAACCATGCGCGTATCAGCGTCTATCAAACCGCGCTGCCCGAAGTGCCGCGTGATTAAACGGCACGGGCGCGTGATGATTATTTGTGAAAATCCCAAGCACAAGCAGCGCCAGGGTTAAGGCGAGGGGACATATATAAATGGCGCGTATTGAAGGGGTGGATCTGCCCCGCGACAAACGGATCGAAGTGGCTTTGACGTACATTTATGGGATTGGTCGCCCGACCAGCCGCCAGATTCTCGACGCCGCCGGGGTCAGCCCGGATACGCGCGTTCGCAACCTGACCGAGGACGAAGTGACGCGCCTGCGCGAACAGGTGACTAAACTGACGACCGAAGGCGACCTGCGGCGCGAAGTGCAGTTGAACATCAAACGGCTGGTGGAGATCAACTGTTATCGCGGCCTGCGCCACCGCCGGAACCTGCCGGCACGCGGCCAGCGCACGCGCACCAATGCCCGCACCCGGCGCGGCGTCCGTAAGACGGTTCCGGGGCGTGGCCGCCGGCGCGGCGCGACCAAGAAATAACCGGCACCAGCCGGCCGTATAGTTCGATATGGTGCGGATAAATGCGCCCTGTCCGGTAGGGCGCGTTTTCCCGCCCATGCCATGTTGAGAGAGGGAGTATGGCAAAAACACCCAGACGTTCCGCCGCTCGCCGCACGGCGAAAAAGGTGGTCAAAAATATCCCTTACGGGCAGGCGCACATCCACGCCACGTTTAATAACACCATCATTTCGATGACCGACCAGTTGGGGAATGTGGTGGCGTGGGCCAGCGCCGGGACGAGCGGCTTTAAGGGCAGCCGCAAAAGCACGCCCTACGCCGCCCGCATGGCCGCCCAGTCGGCCTCAGAAGTGGCGCAGACACACGGGATGCAGGAAGTAGATATTTTCGTCAAGGGCCCGGGGCCGGGTCGAGAAGCCGCCATCCGCGCGATTCAGGGCAGCGGTTTGAAGGTGCGCTCGATCACCGACGTAACGCCCATCCCGCACAACGGGGTTCGCCCGCCCAAACGCCGCCGCGTGTAGCTGGTCATCAGTTGTCAGTCGTCGGTTATCGGTCGGCCTTTTATTGTTACCCGGATTGACGACATAAAAACTGAAAACTGGTAACTGATAACTCGTAAGTGGCAGGAAGCCCGGAGGGAAAAACAGACTGTGGTTATGAATAATATGGTGCTGCCGCACAAGGTCGAGGGGGATGCTACGTCGCGCAATTATGGGCGATTTGTCATCAGCCCGCTGGAGAGCGGCTTCGGATTAACGCTTGGCACGGCGCTGCGGCGCGTGCTGCTGTCGTCGCTGCCGGGGGCGGCGGTGACGAGCATTCGCGTGTCCGACGTGCATCACGAATTTTCCGCCGTTCCTGGCGTGCGCGAGGATATGACGCAGTTGATTTTGCAGATCAAACAGCTGCGCCTGAAGATGCACGAGGGGGAAACCGCCCGGCTGCGGCTGGAACATCGCGGCGCGGGGACGGTGACGGCGGCGGATATTCTATGCCCGCCGGAGGTCGAAATCATCAATACCGACCTGTATCTGTTCACGGTGGATGCGCCGGACGCGCACCTGGAGATCGAATTCGCGGTCGAGGCGGGGCGCGGCTACAGCCCGGCGGAAGACCGGGGACGCCTGCCGATTGGGGAACTGCCGGTAGACGCGATTTTCAGCCCGATCCGGCGGGTGAATTTTGATGTCGAGCGGGCGCGGGTGGGCCAGCGCACCAATTACGACAAACTGATTATCGAAATCTGGACGGATGGTGCCGTGCGTCCGCAGGATGCGCTCAGCCAGGCGGCGCAAATTCTGATGAAACACTTGACCGTCATCGGCGGCGTGGAGTCCATGTACGAGCAGCTGGCCGACATCGCAGAGCCGGTCGAGGACACGCATGGCCGGAAGCCGGAGCTGTACGACAAATTGATCGAGGAACTCGACCTGAGCGTGCGGGTGTTTAACTCGCTCAAGCGCACCGGCATCACCACCATCGGGGACGTGCTGGACATGCTGGCGCGCGGGCCGGACGCGATGCTTGCCATCCGCAACTTCGGCGAGAAGTCCCTGGATGAACTGGTCGTCAAACTGCGCGACAAGGGCTATCTTGCCGACGACGTAGAATTTAACATCACCAGCCTGACGACAGGGAATGAGTGAGGACGCACCATGCGACATCGAGTACGAGGCAAAAAACTGGGGCGCAACGGCGCTCAACGCAAGACTCTGCGCCTGTCCCTGGCGACGGCGCTGCTGGAACATGGCCGCATCAAAACCACGCGCGCGAAGGCGGATTTTATCCGCAGCGACGTGGAAAAACTGATTACGCTGGCGAAACGCAGCCGCGCGCACGAAGACCCCAACCGCGTCCTGCACGCGCAGCGCATCGCCGCCAGCCGGCTGAACAACAACCGTGACCTGGTGAGCAAGCTGTTTAACAACATCGCGCCGCGCTACGAAAACCGCCCCGGCGGTTACACGCGGATTCTGAAGCTGGGGCAGCGCCAGGGCGATGCCGCCGAGATGGTGCTGCTAGAACTGGTGGAACGCGAGGAGTAGGCGCTCTGCGCTACCGCGCCACGCTGGCCTACGACGGCACGGCTTACCAGGGCTTTCAGCGCCAGGGGGACAAACCGACCATCCAGGGTGCGGTTGAGCGGGCGCTGGCCGCCGTGACCGGGCAAAAGGCAAGCGTGACCGGCGCGGGGCGCACCGACAGCGGCGTACATGCCGCCGGACAGGTGATCGCCTTCGAGGTGGACTGGCGGCGCGGCGAAACGGCGCTGCTGCGGGCGATCAACGCCAATCTGCCGGACGACATCGCCCTGCAAAGTCTGACGAGCGCGCCGCCGGGTTTTCACCCGCGTTTTGATGCCCGCGCCCGCTGTTATCGTTACGACGTGATTCAGGCGGAACAGCGGCAGCCGCTTTTGCTCCACCGGGCCTGGAGGGTGCGCGAGCCGCTGGACGGCGAAAGGCTGCGGCAGGCGGCGGCGCTGCTGGTGGGCGAGTACGATTTTGGCGCGTTCGGCACGCCGCCGAAGGGCGAAAACACCGTCCGCCGGGTGTACCGTTCGGAGTGGACGGCGCAGCCCGCCGAATGGGGGACGCTGTGGACGTACCGGATCGAAGCCAACGCCTTTTTGTACCGTATGGTGCGGCGTATTGTCGGGGCGCTGGTCACGGTCGGGCGGGGATGGTGGAGTGTTGAAACATTTGAGGCGGTTTTCCGCCGGGCGGAACTGCCGGCGGTGAAGGTAATCGCCCCACCGCAAGGGCTGACGCTCGAAGCGGTGCGGTATAAATGATGAGCAGCGGGGGTGAAAAACCATACCCGCGCAAAAGCGAACGACAGCATGATGGTGGGTGAGACGCCCGCCGGAGGAAAAACAAGTGCCTAGCAAAACTTACGTTACCAAACCACAAGACATACAGCGCGAGTGGTGGATTGTGGACGCAAAGGGGCAGAACCTGGGGCGTCTCGCGGCGAAGATCGCGCCGATTCTGCGCGGCAAACACAAACCCTACTTCGTGCCGAATATGGACGTTGGCGATTATGTGATCGTCATCAACTGCGAGTTGATCGAAGTCACCGGCAACAAACTGGACGATAAATTTTATTATCGGCATTCAGGCTATCCGGGCGGCATCACGGCGGTCAGCCTGCGTAACCAACTGGCGAAGTTCCCGGATCGCGTCATCACGGCGGCGGTGAAAGGGATGCTGCCGGATGGGGCGCTGGGGCGCAACATGCTAAAAAAACTGAAGGTTTACGCCGGCCCGGAACACCCGCACGGCGCGCAAAAGCCCAAAGTACTTGAGTTTTAGGAAGGTGCAATAGATGTCGGCACAGTATTACGAAGGCATTGGCCGCCGGAAATCGGCAACCGCCCGCGTGCGGGTATTCCCCGGCGGTACGGGCAACCTGGTGATTAACGACAAAGACGGCAGCGACTATCTGCCGCGCCTGGGCGACGTGGACATCCTGCTGGAGCCGCTGGCGGTGCTGGGACAGCTGAAGGCTTACGATATCACGGTGCAGGTTAACGGCGGCGGCATCACCGGCCAGCGCGACGCGATCCGGCTGGGGCTGGCGCGGGCGCTGATCGCGCTTGACCCGGAGCTGAAGCCGCAGTTGAAGGAACACAAACTGCTGACCCGCGACGCGCGCGCCAAAGAACGCAAGAAACCGGGCCTCAAGCGCGCCCGCAAAGCGCCGACCTATACCAAGCGTTAAGACCGAGTTCTGGGTGCCGAGTTCTGCGTGCTGAGTCAGAACCCAGGCACGCCGGTCTGGATTCGCTGCTGAACAGTCTGTTTAGTGGGGTGCGGCTGCGCCCGGCGCTCAATTCAATTGCCGGATGGCGGGACAAGAGCTAATATCAAACCGGGATGCTATATCCCGGTTTTTTTTGATTCTGAGGGGAAATTATCATGGGCGATATGCTTTCGGCTGAAAGTCTGATGGCGCATGTGCGGGCGCTGGCGGATGACATCGGGCCGCGGCCCGCCGGCACGCCGCGCGAGCAGCAGGCACATGATTATGTGCGGCGGGCGCTGGCGGCAGTGGGCGTGACGGAAGTCGAAACGCTGCCGTTTGAAGCGCCGGATACCTGGGGCTACTCGCTGATTTTCCCGGCGCTGATCGGGCTAGCGGGAAACCTGCTGCCGGGGCGGCTGGGCCGGCTGGTGGGCGGGCTGCTGTCGCTGTATGGGGCGTATGCGGTGCGGCAAACGACCGGCGGCCAGCGCAGCCTGCTGGCCGGGCTGGCCCCGACCGGGCCGAGTTCGACGCAGATCGCGCGCTTTCCGGCGGCGGCGGAAACCCGGCATAAGCTGGTGTTCCTGGGACACGTGGACGCCAACAAACACCGCCTGACCTTTGGCGAGCCGAACAAATATTTCCTGCGGGAAAGCGGTTCGCTGGGTATCATCGTGCTGGCCTTAAACGGGGTCATCCAACTGCTGCGGGCGGTGGGGCCGAAAAACGCGCTTAAAACCGACTACCGGCTGAGCCTGTTGGGCATGGCGGCAGCGCTGGGTCTGCTGGTGGCCGATGAGCAGGGGCCCTGGATTGACGGCGCGAACGACAACGCGACGGCGGTGGCCTGCCTGCTGGGGCTGGCGGGATATTTGCGGCAGAATCCGCTGCGGCACACAGAGGTATGGCTGGCGTTTACGGGGGCGGAAGAGTCCGGCGACCTGGGCGCTCATGCGCTGCTGGATGTTTATGGCGAGCAGTTGAAGGACGCCTATTTTTTCGATTTTGAGATGGTGGGCGCGGGCGAACTGGCCTACGTGACGCGGCATTCTGGTATGTCCGGCTTCAGCGGCTACCAGCCCGACCCGGAATCGGCGGCGCTGGCGGCGGAAACGGCGCGGCGTCTGCCGGAATATGGGGTGAAGGGCGTGCCGATGACCATCGTCGAGGAAGTAGGGGCGCTGCGCGGGCGCGGCTGCCGGGGCATCTGCCTGGTGGGCGTAGGCGAGGATGGCTACCTGGTCAACTGGCATCGCAGCAGCGACACCAGCGCCAACATCGTGCCGGCCACGCTGGAAAAAGCGGCACGCTTCGGGCTGGCCTTCGCGCAGACGCTTGACGAACGGTAGCTGGTCGGCCAGCGCAAACGATATCAGATGCGTTCAGTGATAAGTTTTTAGTTCATCCGCTCAATTACCGGGCGCAGTTCGGTGCGGATAGTAGCTTCGATTTCATCGCGCAGAGCGGCATCGCTCGGCGGTATTCGATTGATCTGGTTGAGCAGCCGCGCCATACTGTTGAGCATGAATTGTGTTTGATTGAGAGGGCTTATGTCCTCCGCTGTCCAGGGTATAGGACGGGCATCTACGGCGCTGGTCAGCCAGTCCGCCAGAATGCTGACTAGGTGAGGGTTGAAAGTCCACACACCGCGAAACAACCGCTGGTCATCGGGGTTATTAAAACGGCTGGTTTCTTCGGTGGCGAGCGCACTGGCATAGTCGCGCCCATACGATACCAAAAACCATTCTTTTGTTAGCCGGTCGTGAGTGGAGAGCTGCACATAAGTGATGTTGTCAAGGGGCGGCAGTTCTACATCCGGTACGCCGAATATGTAAATGGACTCGGTTTTGGCAGCCAGCCGTTGGTAGCGTGGAATCTGTGGCACAAATTTGCTGAAATATTGAAAACCGGCGAAGATGCGTGTGCGCGCGCCATCCATCAAGGATGCATTTTCAATTGGCTCAACTGTAGGAAGAGTGAAAAGGATTGGGCAAACTATACCACATGGAATTTCCAATCACCGATATACTCAGTCAAGCACAAAGCGAACAAT
>QUBZ01000209.1 GCA_014338005.1 Chloroflexota bacterium
AACTGACGGTATTTTTCGCGCCGTCGCCCACGCCGGGGCCGACTCTGCCCGCCACGCCGACTTTCGTCACGGCGGAGGCCGCGCTGACCGATACACCCGCCGCCGCGCCGTCTCCGGCGGAGGCTTCGCCCCAGGCCGGGCCGCCCACCTTCACCGCCACGCCGCAGCCGACCGTCGCCCTGCGCGTGACGCTGGCCCCCACGCTGCCTGCGCCGCCGGTCGTGCCGACCTTCATCCCGGCCAATCCGCAGACGCGCGCCTTTGCCCTCAGCGCCGGGGGCGGGGCTGCCGGTTTTAACCTGCCGCACAACGACCCGGCGCTGTTCGCCCGCAACCCGGTTGACCCCAACCTGTACGCCAGCACCGATACGGCGGGCAACCTGTACCTGACCGGCACGATCAACTACCGGCCCGATACGTCGCCTTTCTCGCAGTTCATCGCCCAATCGCGGGACGAAAATAACGCCTACGTGTCGGCCATCAACTGGTCGCCGGATGGCCGCTACCTGGCCTTCATCACCGCCGGGCGCAAGCTGGCCGACGACGGCGTGTGGTACTTCGAGCCGGGGCAGTTCCCCCCGCTGCACCTGCTGGTGGACTGCCCGACGCCCGGTTTCCCCGGCTGTCTCATCGTCAGCAACCCTACCGACCCCGACCTGTGGGAAAGCCGCGCCGCCTACTGGTCGCCGGGCAGCGACGCGCTGCTGGTGAGCCTGTTCCTGCCGGGCGAAAACCGGATGGCGCTCATCGTGCTGCCCATCACGCGGGACGAACGCGCCCGCGACTGGCGTCCCCCCGTCGTGCGCTACCAGTACGGCGCATGGTCGCGGGACGGCGGGCGTATCCTGGTCAGCGGCGCCGCGCCGGATGGCCGCGTGTATGTCGGCTGGTTGAACCGGGATGGCAGTTTTGCCGAAATGGTCTACAACGCCGAAGCGAACGGCCTGTGGATGGGTTTCGCCAGCCCGGCGGCGGATGGACGCATTTACGCCCTGGGCGCGCCCGGCGACCGGAACGGCCCGCGCGAGCCGCTGCGAATCTACGACCAGGCCGGGCGGGCGCTCACGCCGTCTATAGGGACGGGTTTCCCGGAGCGCGTCGAGTGGAGTCCCGATGGCCGCGCCGTTTTCGTCCAGACCGGCGGACAGCAGTACATCGCGGACATCAACGGTGGACTGCGCAACATCACCGGGCAGGTGGCCGGGGCGCGCGCCATCAACTGGGTGGCCGGCGACCTGCCGCCCAGCGAGGAAACGCCGCCCTCATCCGGCATTCCTTCGGGTGTGGTGGCCGGCAGCGCCTACCAGCCGGGGCAGCAGCTTCGTATTTATGCGCTGGAGCTGAACATCCGCACCGGCCCCGGCACGACTTTCGGCATCGCCCGCGCCGCGCTGCGCTCCGGCGAATATATCGCCATCCTGGCCGGCCCCGTCACCACGCCGGATAACCTGGTCTGGTGGCAGGTGCAGACGGCGGACGGCGTGGTCGGCTGGATTGCCGGCCAGATCAACGGCGAATCCACACTGGGGCCGTAAAAGTTGGTGTACGGTTTGATTAATCTGTGTTAAAATGGTGAGGTTCGGGCTGCAAAAGGGGTGAAGGATGTCCAACAAACCCACAAGACCACGCCACACCGGGTCAGAAACCGGCATGATGCGCCGGGTAGACGGCGAACCGGAGGTGGCGCACGAGCCGCCGCAGCCGCCCACGCTGCCGGAACTGGAAGATGATACCTCCGGCATCACCGGCACAATTCCCCTGTACGCCGAAGGCGAGGACGAGGCCAAACACGCCGACGACTCCGCCACCGAAGACCAGCGCCCACGCCAACAACACTCGCGCCGGCGTTAGGCACTGCCGAACACTGCTGCCAGATCAACCGTTTTGCCGCCCAATGCCGCCGACTCGAAGGGCGTGTCCGGCGTGGATGCGCCCTGCCTTACGAAACGTCCGGCCTGCCAGCGGTAAACTTCGACATAAGCCTCATAAGATTTAGCGCAGGAAATCACCTGCTTTAGCGGGTGGAGGAATGCGCTCTTGCTCCTTTCAATCTCTGACACTACCAAATTCAAGGCCTTGAAATATACGATGGTTTGAGTTATACTTAGGGCATGAAACTGACTGCTCAGGTCAAACTTCAGCCGACGCCCGAACAACG
>QUBZ01000097.1 GCA_014338005.1 Chloroflexota bacterium
CTACATTGCCTTGTGTGAATTCCGTCGTAATCTGAAGCGCGTCTCGCCCGCTTTCATTGCTGATTTGGTTGCCTTTCACTCTTTTTACCCATGAGCCAAGCATCAAACTCGCCGATTTTGCCGGGCGGCACAAACGGCGGCCTCTGCCCGATCAGTTCGGCAGCGCCCCAGCCATACATCTGTTCCGCCGCCGGGTTCGACAGCCGGATTCGGCCTTCGGTATCAAAAACGAAAATCGCCACCGGGGAAGCATTAAAAACAGCCTTCAGCCGCTCGCTGCTTTCTTGCAGGTCGCGCCGCGCCTGGATGCTTTCGGTGACGTTGTGGGCGACCACCAGCGCCGCCTTCCGCCCATCAAACCGCACCTCGTAGGATACGATGTCCACATAAATGATCTGGCCGTTTTTCAGGCGATGCCGCCACAGCCCGGAACGCTGGAGCGCCGGTCGCGCCTCGGCAAGATTCTCCATCAGGCGCGGCACATCCTCCGGTGGGCGAATGTCCGTAATCTTCAGGTTCAGGAACTCTGCGCGCGAATAACCGTACTGGCCGATGGCCGCCTGGTTGACATCCAGGAAAGCCAGTGTTTCCAGGTCGTAAATCCACATCGGCAGCGGGTTGTTCAGGAACAGATAGCTGAACTTCATCTCACCCTCACGCGCGGCGCGGTCGGCCTTCCGCCGGTGTCCCATTTCCCGGCTTAACAGCGCGAACAGCAGCAGCGAAGTGACGAAAACGAACAGCGCACCCTTGTAGGTCTGCCCGGCGCTGACGATTTCTGGAACGGCAACAGCCGCCAGCAGGGCATCGGACAGAATAATCCAGAGGGTAGCAAGCGCGAAATACAGCAGGCTAAGGCGCAGTTCGAGTCGCATGGTTCGCATAGAAAAAAAGCTTTTAGCTTAAACTTCTATTTTTCATTATAGCGACAATCTGAACCAGACAACGAGTGAGTCATGCACAAACTATAAAGAGAAAATAAAAAACCGCCGCCGGGCAGCAAAACAACCGGGGGTCTGTGGAAAACCCCCGGTTCGACATTTTCGTTTGCAGCGGTCGAGCGGTTTAGTCCACGCCGCGCATTCGCGGGTCGAGCGCGTCGCGCAGGCCGTCGCCCAGGAAGTTAAAGGCGAACATGACAAAAAACAGCGCCAGCGCCGGGAAAAGCGCCTGATTGGGATAGGTGGCAATCGAACGCGCGCCTTCGGAAATCATGCCGCCCCAGCTTGGCGTGGGCGGGTTCACACCCAGGCCGATGAAACTGAGGAATGCCTCGTAGGAAATGTAGGTGGGGATGGTGAGCGTTTCAGCCACGATCAGCGGCCCCAGGATATTCGGCAGCACGTGCTGAACCATAATTGCGCGTGTGGGCGTGCCGATGCTGCGCGCGGCTTCGATATATTCTTTTTCGCGCACAGAAAGCACCTGCCCGCGTGACAGACGCGCCATCTGCATCCAGCTGGTCATGCCGATGCCCAGAAAAATGAACAACATGCCGCCCATCGAGGCGTCCAGTTCGCCCAGGGTGTAAGCCAGCGTGCCGGGCTGCTGCGCCCCGCCGAAGCTGGTGCGGAAAAAAGCCATCAGCAGCACAACCAGCAGAAACGTGGGGAAGGCGTACATGATGTCCACCAGGCGCATGAGGATGTTATCCACCCGCCCGCCGAAAAATCCGGCAACCACCCCCACAATCAGCCCGATGATAATGCTGACGACCGGCCCGACAAAAGCCACCGCCAGCGACACGCGCGCGCCGTAAATGATGCGGCTTAACAGGTCGCGCCCCAGGCTGTCCGCGCCCAACAGATAGCTGTTGTTCACGGTGACGAAGCCGCCCTCCGTTCCCTTCGCTTTCATGTTCGGGAACAGGCTGATGACCCACTCCGGCGCGGCGTTATTGTCCGCCAGCACCTGGGTTTTATAGTCTTTGGGGGCCAGCGCCGGCGCAAAAATGGCGACCAGAAGGTTAATCACGATGATAACCACGCCCAGGACGGCCAGCCGGTTGCGACGCAGGCGCTTCCAGGCGTCCACCCACAGGCTTTCGCCCTTCGGTCGAGCGCCCAGGCGCGTTACCGGCCCCGCCGTATGGCTTTGCTGTTCCATAACCGCCATAGTGATGTCCCTCGTCCGCTAGTCAAACCGGATGCGTGGGTCAACCCAGGCGTAGATTAAATCCACGATCAGGTTCGCCAGCACCAGAAAAATTGCGTACAGTAAAATCGTCCCCATGATGACCGGATAATCGCGCCCGGTGACGCTGGTGACGAAAAAACGCCCCATACCGGGGATGCCAAAAATGGTTTCTACAACGAACGTCCCTGTAACCAGGGCGGCGAACAGCGGGCCGATGACGGTTATCACCGGAATCATGCCGTTTTTAAGCGCGTGCCGGATGACGACCATGCGCTCCGAAACACCTTTCGCCCGCGCGGTGCGGATGTAATCCTCATTCATCACTTGCAGCAGGCTGGCCCGCGTCAGCCGCGCCAGCAGCGCCGACTGGGTAAAACCGAGTGCCAGGGCGGGCAAAATCATATGCTGGAACGACCCCCACCCACTGACCGGCACGGCCCGAAGCTGAACGCCAAAAATATATTGCAGCAGCGGCGCGGTGATGATAACCGGGACAGATACGCCGAAGATGGCGACGCCCATGCCCGCGTAGTCGTAAACTGTATTGCGTTTAAGCGCGGCCATGATGCCCAGCGGGATGCCGATACACATGGCGATCACCAGCGCCGATACCCCCAACTGGAATGAAATCGGCAGGTTTTCCCGGAAGATGTCGTTTACCGTCCGGCTGGACGATTTATAGGACGGCCCCCAGTTCATCCAGCGCAGGGTTGGGTCGCCTTCGCCCGGCAGTTTGATATTGATGAGAAACTCGTGTTCCAGCGACTTGGGCTGTTTGCCGCTGGTAATGCGGGGCAGCAGGATGTCCCCCAGATAATTCAGATATTGAATGAGGAAGGGGTCATCCAGATTATATTTAGCGTTGATATTGGCGAGTACCGCCGGGGGCAGCGCCTTCTCCTGGGCAAACGGGCCGCCGGGGACGGCGTGCATCAGGGTGAAGGTGATGATCGAAACCGTGAATAAAACCAGAAACAACCATAAAATGCGACGGGCAATAAAGCGTGCCATATTTTTTTGCCGTTCTTCTCAAACCGGCCAGGCCAGCGGGGTCTGGCTCACCAGGATTTAGTGTAGGGGCGGGTTATGACCCCGCCCCTGACCAGACATCAACTGATTTTAGCCAGGGGAGAAGCGGTTAAAACTTCTCCCTTTCCTGGATTGTACCGCGAAACTGGCTACTTGCTAATGTCCCAACGGGTGAAGTTCTCGTTGCCGATGATCGAGTAGGTGCGCTCCACATAGGGTTTGGTGAGCTGTTTGGTCACGTACCAGTAAATCGGCGCGATGCCCACTTCTTCCCAGTTCAGGATTTGCTCGGCGCGGGCATACTTCTCCTGCCGCGCATCCGTGTCATCCAGCACGCGGGCTTCGTCTACCAGTTGGTCAAACTCGGCGCTGGCGAAGTGGCCGTAGTTCTGGCTGGAGTCGGAGCGGAACACATCGTACAGGAAGCTGTTGGCATCCGGGTAGTCGGAACACCAGCCGCTGCGATGGATCATCTCGGCATCCTGCTGCTGGGTGACAAAGTAGGTGGTGGGGTCAAGCGCCGAAAGGTTAACCGTCACGCCCAGCGTGTCCGCCCACATCTGTTGAATGGCCTGCGCGATCTGGGTATGGCCGGTGGTATTGCCGAAGGCCAGGGTCAGCGGCGGCAATTCGGCAGCCGACGCCAGGCCGAGTTCCTGCAAACCGAGCGCCAGTTCTTCTTTTGCCATGTCCGGGTCGAAGCCGATGCCCAGGTCGGGGAATTCTTCCAGCGACGGGGCGGCGTTGTGGCCGGGCCGCGTGAACCAGCGGGCCGGAATCTGGCCGGCTTTGGTCACGTTATCCACAATGGACTGCCGGTCAATCGCCAGCGAGAAGGCGCGGCGAATGTGGACATTATCGAAAGGCGGCTTCTGGACATTGAAGCCGTAGTAGTAGGAGCAGTTGTCGGCGCCGGCGGTATATTCCTGGCTCAACACTGGGTCGGCCTTGATACGTTCGATTTCAGCCTGCGGCACTTCGATGGCGTCCATCGTCCCGGCTTCATATTCGGGAAGCTGGGTCGCATCGTCCAGGAAGCGGATAATCACCTCATCAATTCTCGGCTGCGGATAAACTTCCGTCCCGGCCCAGAAGGGGTTTTTAATCAATGTCACGCTTTCCTCGTGCGCCCATTCCTTCAAGGCATACGGCCCATAAGTGGCGATATTCTCCGGCTCAGTCCAGGCCGTCCCGGCATCTTCAATCGCCCACTGCGGCGTGGCACGCGCCATCCACATGCCGTAGATGTTGAGCGCGAAGGCGACTTTTTCCGGCGCGGTCAGCTGCAAGGTGTAGGTATCGGTAGCCACAACGGCCACATCTTCCGCCGCGCCCTCGCCGGCGTTATATTCCACGCCGCCGACGATATAAGGCGCCAGTACGTAGGCATACGGGTCAGCCTGCGCCGGGTCGAGCGAACGTTTGATAGCATATTCAAAGTCCGCCGCCGTCACGTAGCGGGGACTGCCGCTTTCGTCCAGAACCTGTTCCACCTGGCCGGTTTCGGCGTTGTAACGCACCCAGGAAACTTCCGGGGTGATGTTGAACGTATAAACCAGGCCGTCCTCGGAGATTTCCCAGGTCGAGACGCCGGGACTCACTTCGGAGGTCACTTCGTCTTGCGAGGTCAGGCCGACGAATAAATGGTTAATGATCGTAATTTCTTTATTGTCCTGGGCTAACTGGGGGTCGAGGGTGTTCGGGTCGCCGGCGGTCATGCGAATCCCGTTGATGAGTACCTTCGGCTCTTGCGCGCCGGCGAAACCGCCGACCATCGTCAGCAGCACAGCCAGCACCAGCACGAACCCGAACCAGCGAGTGCGCTTTCTAAGCATTGCTCTATTCCTCCCGAAATAAGATAAGGCTGCTGTTTTAACAGCGGATGCCAACCATAACGCCGTTTGTTATGATTGACAAGCCCGCTGGACATAAATACGCCAAGCCGGTGACAATGGTTCAATTCTGCGGATTGGAGCGAAAAAAACCAAAAGCGGGCGTCACAGCCCGCTTTCAAAAACAGCCTTATCTTAAAGGTGCCGATGGCACTACTTGATGCTGCGCGGGTCAAAAGCGTCGCGCAGACCGTCGCCGATAAAGTTAATCGCCAGCACGGTCATCATAATCAGCGCGCCGGGGGCGACCCACAGCCACCACAGGTCGTCAATACTCTGGCGCGCGCCGTTAAGGATGTTACCCCAGGTGGCCGTCGGCGGCATCACGCCAAAACCCAGGAAGCTCAGCGCGGCCTCGATGACGATGGCGACGCCGACTTCCAGCGTGGCGGAAACCATAATCGGCGCGACACAGTTGGGTAGAATATGGCCGAAAATGATGCGCCCGTTACCGGCGCCCATCGAACGCGCCGCCACCACAAATTCCTGCTCTTTAAGCGACAGCACCAGCGAGCGCACAATGCGCGACAGCCCCATCCAGCTGGTCAGGCCGATGATGATGACGATCACCACTACCGTCACGCTGATCTCGCGCCCCAGAATAACCGTCGTAGAGGAGCTGATTTCCATCAGCGCCCGCGACAGCAGCAGCAGCAAAATCAGCAGCGGAATGGTTAGAATCGCCTCCACCAGACGCATGAGAATAGCGTCCACCAGCCCGCCAAAATACCCGGCGGCCAGGCCGATCAGCGTCCCCAGCGTGACCGAGATGCTCATCGCCACCACGCCGATTGCCAGCGAAATCTGCCCGCCGTAGATGGTGCGTGCCATCACATCCCGCCCAACACTGTCCGTCCCAAAGGGGTAATCGGCGCTGGGGGCCGCAAACTTCGCCCGCACGTTGGTTTTATTGGCATAGGCCTCGGTGAAAAAAAACGCGCCGACGGTGACGTACAGCACGATTAACGCCAGCAGAATAACACCCACAACGGCCATCCGGTGGGCGAAAAACCGCCGCACGACGATGCGCGTCATAGACTGCGGCTGACGCCGTTCTTCCTGAAGATTAATGACGCCTGTTTGTGTTTGAGTTGCGGTAGCCATAACACTCTAAACCTCAAATACTGGTAGGGAAGGGTTTCTAAACCCTCCCCTACGGCTCAGTCATATCGAATCCGGGGGTCTAACCAGGCATAAACCACGTCGGTGAGCAGTTGGAAAAATACCACCGCTACCGCGATCATCAAGACAAAGGCGACCACCAGAGAGGCGTCGAACTGGTCGAGCGCGTTGATATACATATACCCCATGCCCGGCCAGGAGAAAATCGTCTCCGTAATCACCGCCCCGCTAAGGATGAACGGCAGGTTCAGCCCAATGAGCGTCACCAGCGGTAGCGAAGCATTTTTGAGCGCGTGCAGGAAGATCACGCGGCGCTCCGAGATGCCTTTCGAGCGGGCGGTGCGAATGTAGTCACTGTTAATCACTTCCAGCATGGTGGCGCGGATATAGCGGCTCCAGCCGGCGATGTTAATGAGCGCCAGGCTGGCGACCGGCAGAATCATATGGCGCACCAGTTCGTCAATGGACTGGTTGCCGCGCGGGTCGTACATGCCGGAAACCGGTAGCGAAGGCAGCCCCCACCGCCGGAACTGGATGGCGAAAATTTGTACCAGGATGAGCGCCAGCAAAAAAACCGGCATGGAATAAGTGATAAACGTGCCGGCGGTGATGATGTTATCCGCCAGCGTATACTGCCTTAAGGCGGCAAAAACCCCGATCACCAGCGACAGGATGATGGTGACGACAAACGCTGTCGTGCCGAGCAGCAGCGTATTCGGCAAAAACTGGCCGATGACCTCCGTGACGGGTTTGCGGAAACGGATGGATTCGCCAAAATCGCCGCGAATGATGCCGCGCCGCACCCCCACCGCCGTGAAGTCGGTTTCGCCATCATTGTCCACATCTACCGGGCGCTCCACGCCCTCGTCCCCGAACACCCAGTAGATAAACTGCATAACCATCGGGTCGTCCAGGCCGTATTTGGCGCGCAGCACCAGGCGGTCGAGCGGCCTCACGCGCGGGTCCTGCGCCAGGTAAGCCAGCGGGTCGCCGGCAATTTTCATCAGCACGAACACCAGCATGGTGATGATGAACACCAGGGGGATGGCTTGCAGCACTCGCTGGATGATGTATTTTCCCATAAGCGGTTATCTCGCCGTGATATTACTGTAAGGACACGGCAAGCCGTGTCCTTACGCGAACCGTGAAATATCGAGAGCAGGGACACAAGGTTTTGCGCCCCTACCAGACCGATAGCTGCTGCCTACTGGGCCGGCTGCCAGTATTCAATATGGTTGAAGTAGTTGGATGCCAGCGTACCCAGGTTCTTCACGTTCTCGTCCACCACGACCGCCGTAGTATCAAAGGCATACCAGGTCGGGCGCAGGTACAGGCCGTGCCAGAAGCCCATATTGAAGAATTCCTTCTGGGCTTGGTGAGCCAGTTCGAGACGCTTTTCAGGATCAACGGTCTGGGCCACTTCCAGGTCCAGGCGGTCGAATTCAGGATTGCAGGAACCCCAGCCGTTCTTGCCGGTCGGGTCTTCCGCGTTCGGGGTCTGATCGCAGCCGAACCAGTCAGGCGCGCTGAAGGCCGGCGACAGAGCGTTGCTGCTGAGCGCGAAAATCGCCAGGTCGAAATCGCCGGTATCCAGGATGCCGCGATCATTGAAGGAGGCGAACAGAATGTTCGACGGAACGGGCAGAAGCTGCGTGCCGACGCCGACTTCGTTCAGATATTCCTGAATGACCACCTGGTAGTCCATACGAATCTGGCGGGTGGTGGTGAAGAAGCGCAGCACCATCTCCATGCCGTCTTTGTCGCGCGTGCCGTTGCCGTTGCTGTCCACCCAGCCGGCTTCGTCGAGCAGGGCCTTGGCTTTTTCCACATCATAGTCCCAGAAGGGCAGATCAGGCGCCCAGAACTGCTCCGGCGTCCAGGACTTCGGCACGCCCACGCCAGGGGCAACCAGTTCTTCGGCGATGGTGGCGCGGTCAATGGCGCGCACAATAGCTTCGCGCACCAGCGGGTCGCCCAGCATCGGGTGCGGCTGGCCCGTGCCTTTGTAGTTGCCCACATTCATCCACAGCGCATCGCCGTACACGCCGTCGGTCTTGAACACTTCCACGCCGTTAATGGCGCTGTAGCTGTCCACCAGGTCGTCCGACCAGTTGAAGGTTACATCCACCTCGCCGGCTTCCAGGGCATTGAGCATCTGGGCAGTGTCGGTGATGAAGCGCAGGATAACTTTATCGAACTTGGCCGGTTCGAGGTCCCAAAGCGGGTTCTTGACCAAGGTAATCTGGCTGCCGACCGTCCAGCTTTCAAAGACGTAGGGGCCGTAGCCGACCACACCCTCGCCGCTGCCGAAAACGGCATTATCAATCGTGCCTTCGGCATCCAGCACCGGCTGGAGGACATGCGCGGGCAGGTAGCAGGACGGCGGCGCGTCGTTCGACCAATCCGGCCAGGGTTTGTTGTAGGTAATGACGAAGGTGTAGTCATCCACCACCTGGAAGCTCTCGACAACATCAGGATAGTTGCCGCGCTGGACAGAGCCTTTGGTCGGGTCCATCATCAGTTCGTGCCAGAACAGGCAGTCGGCGGTGGTGACATCTTCGCCATCCGACCACTTCATGCCTTCACGCAGATTGACCGTAACCTGGGTGTTGCCGTTTTCCAGCGTCACCACCCCACCATTGTCAAAGGAAGGAATTTCGGCGGCCATAACCGGGTAAATCTGACGATTCACGTCCCAGTCCCACAGGTCGCGGTTGGTGAAGCCGTAAATCAGGCTCCCAAAGGTGTTGTCAGCCCAGGGGCTGAGTTTCGGCGGTTCCTGTTCCCAGCCGATAACCAGGACACTCTCACCCTGCGCGCCGACGACGCCAACCGTCAGCAGCAGCAGGAACAGAGCAAGGGTAACAAAGCGAAGTGACTTAACCATTCTTGCTTTACTCCTTGTAAACACTAAATTTTTCGTTCGGCAAACGCCCGGCGCCCCCAACAGCACCACGCGAATGCGGCCTTATACAGCCATAGTTTGTGAATATAACATAGCATACAGGGCGCTGCAACAAATAAAGGCCACAGGCTTGCTGCGGCAGTCTGCACAAAACCGCCCCCTTTAAGCAAATTCTCATGCTTCATTAATCCTGAGGGCGGAACGAGATGAGGGCCTGCATTTTTAACGGCCGGCGCGGCTGACCACCCCTGTTTACCGGCAGCTTTCCGGCAGCGGCGCGGCGGCGTCCGGCGGAGTGATGACCAACCGCACCGCTGCATCCGGGTTAAGCGTCTCGATCAACTGCTGCACGACCGCCTGGGTGTGCGCCTGCACATCCTCCAGGATGCCTTCTGCCAGCGCCCGGTCGCGGAACTGGCGCACGGCAAAACGCCGGCCTTCCATCACCAGTTCCGGCGCGCTGCGAGAAAACAGCCCCGTGTTGAGCGCGGCGATATATGAATCCTGCTCGTTGACGAAACAATCCTGAAGCTGCGGCGGTGGAAGCCGGACGATCAGGGTGCTGCCGTCCTGGGTGATGTCACCGGCGGTGATCTGGCCCAGGTCTATGCCGGCGTTGACGTGGCCGACGGCTACCAGCACCTGTCTTTCGCCGTACAGCAGCTTCAGCACGTCGGGCATGTCCCGCTCGCTGGTAACAAGGCTGGAGTAGTTGTAACGAACGGTTGTAAGCTGCGATAAGCCCTGGATACTGTCCAGCACCGTCTGGGCGGTTATCACAACCGGCGGGTTAAACATGCTCTGGATGCCGCCGATGATGCCGTTAACCGTGACCGTACCCATCAGCAGCAGGCCGATGATCGGCACGACCAGCAGCACCAGACAGCCCAACACACCCACCACCCCCCAGGCGCAGCCGGAGCGGCCCCGGCGCTCGGTGTACATCTCCGGCAGGAGCGGCGGCAGTTCCGGCGGCGCGGCGGGCGGCGGAGGAGGCAGTTCGGTATATGGCTTTTGTTCCGGTGGGGGTTGTTGGCTCATGTTTTTTTCTATCCGTATTCGGCGGCGTCCATATATATAGCAATACGGAAGCCGAAGCGTCAACGTTGCGGCGCTCCGGTTGTAATGGGCTGCCCTTCTGTGCGAGAGGCGCGGACAACCCGCCGGGCTGAAACGGGCTGTTACTGCGTGGGAAGCGCGACGACCAGCCTTAGCTCGAACAGATCATCATCGCGCTGACCGCTCCACAGCCCCAGGCGCACACGCTCGTTTTCCCCCGGCACGCGCCCGCCCGGCGTGGGGAAAAAGGTGTTGAAAAAGACCGCCGAGTCCAGGTACAGACCGGGCGCTTCCGGCGTGTTGAGCGCCAGCCAGCCGGGCTGGTCAACCAGCCGGTTATCGCCGCGCCGGGCAGCCAGCGCGCGCTGCGCCGCATCTCCGGTGGCGACAATCAGCACGCCATCCACCACGCCGATTTCAAAAATCGGGGTCTGGCCGCGCCCCAGTCGGACGAAAGGCGCGCCGGCTTCGCCGACCGGCTGCAAACCAAAGGCCAGTTCCAGCAGACGGCGTGCGCCATCCACCGCTTCTTCGCCGCCCTCGGCAGGGGCCACCAGCAGCAGATCGAACGGCACGCCCAGCACCGGCAGCGGGTCGTTCGGGCGCGGCAGCAGCGCCAGCGCGTAACCACCGGGCAAGTAATCCAGCAAGCTCGAACGCGGGTCGAAACCGCCCGCCGCCCGCAAACCATCGAAAAAACCCTCTACAGCACTTTGCAGATCGGCGGCAGTGGGTGGCAGCACTTGCGGACTGCTCCCTCCGGCGGTCGTCAGCGGCAGCCCGCCGATCATCTGCCCGCCGAAGTTGCTGAGCGGCAGCAGCGCCAGCGTATCGTAAGCCAGCGTTTGCAGGCTGTCGCCGCGCTGCACCAGCAGGGCCGCGCGGGGGATCATATCCAACAGCGCCGGGTCGAAGGTGGACTGCCGGTTTAATTTCGGCGTTTCGCTTGGATGAAAAACGGCGGCTGCGGTATAACGGGCGTTATCCCGATCTATCTCCAGGCTGATGGCAGCGCCGTCGAAGCCGCCGCCCAACAGCAGCGTTTCCAACCTCGGCTCGCCGTGCGCGTCGCGCAGCGCCCCGCCCAACGCCGCGAAGAGCGGTCCGGCTTCCACCCGCCCGCTGATAAGGCCGGTCAGCGCCGGCGGCAGATAATCGCCGGCGGTGTAGGCGAACAAAAACGCCTCCGGGGAGATGGCGGCCTGCACCGCCCGGAAAGCCGGGCCAGCCGTCAGCGGTTCGGCCTCGCCCGCCGCCACGTCCAGCGCCGCCCGCACCACCTCCTCCGCGCCGACCAGCACCGCCGACGAGGTGAATGCTACCGCGCTCCGGTCGCCCCGGTAGAGCGTCACGCCGCGATAGGCGTCTCGATCCGGGAAATCCTGCGCTTCCAGGATTGGGCGCAGGCTGGCCGCCGCCTGGAACAGATTCGCCGCCGGCAGGATAAGCAGCACATCGTCCGGCTCGGTTTTCAGGGCCGCGTCGAAGCGCCGGTAAGCCAGCACCACCTCGCCGCCCAGCCAGGGCAGAACGACACTTTCAAACGAAGCGTTTTCAACATCAAACAGGGCATTCAGCGGGATGAGATCGTCATAAGTGAGCGCCTGAGTCAGCCGCACGCGCGCCGGTTGCAGTTCCGCCGCCAGCGCCGCCGATACGTTCAGGTTGCCCAGGGTCAGGGCGGCGTTGGACTCCACGCGCAGCCGGATAAACCCGGCGAAATCCGCCGGAACGAGATCGGCGGCCTCAACAGCCGCATCCATCGCGGCTGCCGGAAGGACGGCCAGCGCCAGCATCCAGAAAATCAAAAACCCCGCTTTAAACATGGCCGGGCGCTCCACACCACAAATAAGCGATTCGGAGAGAGGGCGAACCACCGGCCCGCCCCCTCGATATTTCCTACTTTAATCGCAAACACCCGCCGGCGGCAAATTCCCTCATGCGTTCCTCACACGCCCACGTCGCGGCGGTTGAAGGCCCACACCGCCGCCACCAGCAGCACCGCCGACACGGCCAGCATCCCGACCGCGTTCGTCCAGGTCATGCCGTACTGCATTACGCCGCTGGGGTTGTAGTAGTTGAAGAAGGACAGCAGCCGCAGGGTTTCCCCCGGCGACCCTTTTGCTGCCAGTCCGCCGATGTTGTCCAGCATAAAACTGGCGACCACGAAACCTGTCACCAGCGCCAGCACCCACTGCCGGCGGCTGAACAGCGCGCCCATAAAAACGGTGAAGGTCAGGACAAACGTCAGCGTTGGCAGCAGATTAAAAGATGCCTGCGCCATGCGGCCTAGGTCAAGCGGAATATTGACCGCGCTTGCGCCCAGCCACAGCCCGGCAAAAATCACCAGCGACAATACGAAGATGGTCAGCAGATAGGCGGCGAACTTTTCCAGCACCACCCGCCAGCGCGGGACAGGCTGGCTGAGCAGTACATCCAGCGTGCCGTCGTCCTCCTCGTTGGACGTAACGCGCAGCCCCATCACGACCGGATAGACCATAAAAATCAGCGCCATCTTGCCGAAAAACCCCAGGGCGATCAGTCCTTCCGGTGACACGGCGAACTCCATGTCATCGCCGAAGCCAATGGCTTGCAGCACGATGGGCGGCAGTCTTTCCAGTATGGTTGCGAAGTCTATTGCATCGAACAGCGGCACCATCAGCACCACCAGCGCCGCCAGCGCCCCCAAAGCCACACCCCAGAATAAGGTCTGCCGCCATGTGCGGCGCAGCGTTTCGACGAAAACGACCCCTTGCATAGTCTTTTATCCCTCATCATTGACCCGCCGGTCAGGATTTTTCCTGTGCCGGCATGAAGCATGTATCTATATCAAAAGGGGCGGGTTTTTAATCCGCCCCCACCGTCTTAGATTTGGCGGGCCGGTTTTACACGCCCACGTCGCGGCGGTTAAACGACCACACCGTTCCGACGACCAGCGCCGCCGTTACACCCAGCAGCAGAACCATATTCCCGATATTCAGGCCGTTCAGCAGCACATCCTCGCTGTTATAGTAGCTGAAGAACGACACCGCTTGCAGGGTATCCGCCAGCGACCCACTGGCCGATGCCCCCAGGAAGTTGATGAAATAGCTACCGACGATAAAAATGGCCGCAGCAGCCAGCGCCGTTGCTTTGCGACGCGCCACCGCCCCGACGAACATGGTAAAGGCGATCATCAGCAGGAAGCTGGGGATCATGTTGATCGAACCTTCCATCATACGGGTGGTATTAATCTCCAGCGGAGACGACAAGATGCCCACCCACAAGCCGCCGAACGCCACCACCACGATCAGGATGGCGATCAGCGCGTAAGCGAAAAACCGCTCAATGACCACCCGCCAGCGCGGGATGGGCAGCGCCAGCACCACATCCAGGATGCCATCATCTTCTTCGTTGGCCGTGACGCTCATCCCGGCCATGACCGCGTAAACCGCCAGAACCAGTAGGGTATAACCGTAGAAGCCAAAGCTGATGAAACCCTCCGGCGTTGCCAGCGTCGCCACATCGTTCATGCCAAACATCTGAAGCAGCGCCGGGGGGAAGCTTTTCGCCAGTTCAGCGTACTGCTTGAGGATGTCGGCGTCCTGCACGATGATGGCGACGTACATCCCCAACAGGCCGATGCCGATCCCCCAGTAAAGTATCTGCCGCCAGTTGCGGCGCACCGTATGAACGAACGTGACCCCGGCCATTTTATGCCATCTCCTTTACCGGCTCGCCCTCCTTGTGGGCATTCGAGCCGTTGCCATAGTAAGACAGGAAGATTTCTTCCAGCGAGGCTTCTTCGGTTTTAATGTCCACCACATAGTGGCCGCTCAGGGCTTGCAGCAGGGGGTTAAAGTCCCCACGCAGGCGCAGCTTCAATATGCTGCCATCCACCGTCAGGTCGGTTACGCCCGGCAGCTCCGCCAGAAGATGTGGGTTCGCCGCCTCCCGCAGGTGCAGCGTTACCCACCGGAAATCGGCATGGCGCAGCGCGGCGACCGTCTCCACCGCTTGCAGCCTGCCGCCGCGCAGGATGCCCACGCGGTCGCAGATGGACTGCACTTCGCTGAGGATATGCGACGACAGAAAAACGGTGCGTCCTTCGGCACGCACTTCACGCATCAGGTCATTGAAGATTTGCTGCATCAGCGGGTCGAGGCCGTTGGTCGGTTCGTCCAGGATGAGCAGTTCGGCCTTGTTCATCAGCGCCAGCAGCAGGCCCAGCTTGCGCCGGTTGCCGGATGAGTAACTGCGGACGCGCAGGGTGGGGTCGAATTGCAGCCGTTCGGTCAGCTCCTGGACATATTTCCAGTCCACGCCGCCGCGCAGCCGCGCCACATATTCAATCACCTGCTGCCCGGTCAGGCTCTTCCACAGGCTCAACTCGCCCGGCAGGAAACCGACACGCCGGTGCAGTTCCACGCTGTCGCGCCGGGCGTCCAGCCCCAGTATTGTCGCGCTGCCGCTGGTCGGGCGAATCAGGTCGAGCATCAGCCGGATGGTCGTGGTTTTGCCCGCGCCATTTGGCCCCAGATAACCGAAGATTTCGCCCTGCCGGACGCTTAAGGTCAGATTGCTGAGCGCCAGAATATCCCGTTTGCCGGCCCTGTAGACCTTGCTCAGGTTTTCCGTCTGGATAACGGGCGTATTGTGGTTTGCCATGTTTCTCTCCTCCCACCTGCCCAAAAATAAAGGCCATTTAGAATGACCCCGTGAAGAATTAGGAAAGCCGTATTCTTATTTTAGGCCATTATAATTCGACCTTATCCCCCAATTTTGAGGGGGTGGCACGTTCTCTCGGTCAGTCTCCCGGCGGCTTAAAAAGCCGCTTCTATGCCGGGCTGAACATCAGGCGATCTGCCCCTGCGCCCACCGCTCCTGAAGCGCCGCGAGCATGTTTCGGATGATGCGTTTCCCGGCTTCGCTGTTGCCGCCGCCTTCCGGCGCAAGCGACCGTTCGATAAAATCGGTCAGCGCCGGAACGGCCCGTTCGAGCGAGGGTATCTGGTCGGCATCCAGCATTTCTTCAATGTAAATCATGCCCAGGCGCAGGCAGGCCAGCAAATAAGCCGCCAGGTCGGCATCCAAGTCGGCACGCACCACACCGGCCTCCTGCATCAGCCGGATAAACTCGGCGCTCATAATATTACGCCGCTTCAGCAAACTTCGATCCTGGCGGCGCATAAAATCCCCCAGGATACGCCGGTCCTGCGTCATCAAAGCCTTCAGCATCGGGCGCTTGAGCATCACGGTCAGCGAGTGCAGATACATGCCTTGCAGCGTGCCGCCTTCCGGGTCCTGTTCGATCATCTCCATCCACTCGACGGCGAAGAGCTGTATCTCGCGCAGCAGCAGAGCAGTGAACAGGTCATCCTTGCTCTGCCAGTGCAGATAAACCGCCCCCTTTGAAACGCCTGCTTCGCGGGCGATGTCGCTGACGGTGGTTTTATCGTACCCGTAATGCACAATCAGTTTTGTGGCGGCGTCCAGGATGCGCTGCTCGCGCTCGATATTAACCGTTGATGATGCTTCAACATTTCTGCCCGAACCGTCCACAAGCCGCCTTTTTGACTATTTGACCAGATGTGCAATTCTGGTCATATGGTACGCCCAAACCATCTGGCTGTCAATAGAAAAAGCCCCCAGTTATTGGGGGGCGCAGGATAAAGGTATATACGTGGCTTGAGATCGAAAAGCAGCAGTTACAGAACAAGTGTGCATAATTTACACCATATTAGAGTATAATTCGAGGATACCTACCCCGAAGCGCGAGGATGGTTATGGCATCTACCTTTGACAGCACCGGTTTTGACATCAGCCTGCCCTGTGAGGAACGGCTGTCAGACTCGCCTTTTGTGGAAAGAGTCTGGCACAGCCGCAGCGATGCCGGCGGCGAATTTATCTCTACGGCGGAAAGCCATTGGGAAATGGTCGTGACGAAATACCGGAACCGCTCCACCCTGACGGTGCGCGGCCCGGAAACCAGAGCGACTCCCGCCTTCAGTCCCCCCGACGCAGAGTTTTGTGGCATTGTGTTTAAGGCCGGTGCGTTTATGCCGATCTTTCCCGCAAGCACGGTCATAGATCGGCAGGACGTGAATCTCCCTCTCGCGTCAAGTAAATCCTTCTGGCTGAATGGTTCGGCCTGGCAGTTCCCCGATTTTGAAAACGCCGATACCTTTGTCAGCCGTCTTGTGCGCGCAGGGCTGCTCGTCCATGACCCGGTGATTGATGCCACCTTACGGGGGCAGCCGCACACGCTGTCGCGCCGCACGATACAACGCCGGTTTTTACAGGTCACCGGATTAACGCACAACATGATTTATCAAATCCAGCGCGCGCGATACGCAACCACGCTGCTGAAACAGGGGATGTCCATCCTTGATGTTGTCGAGACGGCGGGTTATTCCGATCAACCCCACATGACCCGCGCCCTGAAACATCTCATGGGACAAACGCCCGCCCAGGTCGTGAGCAGGAATATGGCTGCGCCGCTGTCGTTTTTATTCAAGACGCTCCCCTTTTGATTATTTATCCTGTGAATCGTCAAACAACCAAAGGAGACTTCAGAATGAGAAAGATAAACGCGGCCTTGTTTATTACCCTGGATGGGGTAGTAGAAGCTCCGGGCGGAGAGCCGACGCTCTCTGAAGATCGTCGTGGTTGGTCAATGCCGTTTACGAACGATGAGGTTGGGCAGGTGATCGGCGCGGCGTGAGCAGAAAGTGACGCGATGTTACTGGGTCGCAGGACGTATGAGGGCTTTGCGGCATTCTGGCCGACCGTGCCTGAGGATGATCCTTTCAGCGCCGTCATGAACAACCGCACCAAATACGTCGTATCAACGACGCTGGATAAGGCGGAGTGGAAAAATTCGCACCTCATCAAAGAGGATCTCGTCGAGGAACTCAATAAGCTGAAGCAGCAGCCCGGTAAAGACATCACCGTCGTCGGCAGCGGCACGCTTGTGCGTTCCCTGTTAAAATCCGGTCTTGTTGATGAACTTCAACTGATGCTCTGCCCCGTTGTCCTGGGGGTCGGCAGCCGCCTTTTTGACGGCGCAGACTTCATGAGGACGATGAAGGTGCTGGAAACCAGGTCGTTCAGTTCGGGCATGATTTATCTGCGTTTGCAGCCTGAGAAATAGCTCCGGGCGAAATGGGGTTGGCACACATCCCGCCCGCGTTCACGGCTGCATTACCACGAACGTATCGGCGGCGCTCCACGCCCCAGGGCGCCCATCAGCCGCCGCCGCCCGCACGCGCCAGTAATACAGGCCGTCCGGCAGCGGCGGCGTCTGCACCTCCAGCACGCTGGCGCTCAGGCCGGCCTGATGATACACCGGGGACGAAAAATCGGCCTGGTCGTCCACTTGAATTTCATAACTGGCCGCCCATGTGACCGGATTCCAGGTCAGCCGCGCGTGGTCGGCGAACTGCGCGGCGCGGTATGGGGCGGCATTGTCCGCTGAGGGGTGATCGAACCCCGTGTACTCAACCGCGCCGCTGTCGCAAAGGCCCTTGCCATCGGAGTCGCCGTCGAAGGGGCGGGCGCGTCCGCGCTGGTCGAGCGGCGGGCAGGCGGACGTTTTTCCGGCATCCACCGCCGGGCTGCC
>QUBZ01000098.1 GCA_014338005.1 Chloroflexota bacterium
GGCGGCTTAACGGCAGGGGAGTGAAGACGGAAGAAAAATGTGGGTGTGGTCAGCTGATGCTGCCCCACCTTCGTCCAGAAAGGAGGTGATCCAGCCGCACCTTCCGGTACAGCTACCTTGTTACGACTTCGTCCCAGTCACCGGCCCTGCCCTCGGCGGTAGGCTCCTCGCGGTTACCCTCCCGACTTCAGGCGTGACCAGCTCCCATGACGTGACGGGCGGTGTGTACAAGGCCCGGGAACGTATTCACCGCACTATGGCTGACGCGCGGTTACTAGCAACTCCGGCTTCATGCAGGCGGGTTGCAGCCTGCAATCCGAACTACGAACGGCTTTTCAGGATTGGCTCCACCTCGCGGTTTCGCGACCCATTGTACCGCCCATTGTAGCGTGTGTGTAGCCCTGGATATAAAGGCCATGCTGACTTGACGTCATCCCCACCTTCCTCCCGTTTCTCACGGGCAGTCCCGGTAGACACCTGTAACTACCGGCAGGGGTTGCGCTCGTTTGCGGACTTAACCGAACATCTCACGACACGAGCTGACGACAGCCATGCAGCACCTGTAACGGCTCCCGAAGGTCGTTCCGCTTTCGCTTCACTACCACCGCTATGTCAAACCCAGGTAAGGTTCTTCGTGTAGCCTCGAATTAAACCACACGCTCCGCTGCTTGTGCGGGCCCCCGTCAATTCCTTTGAGTTTTAGCCTTGCGACCGTACTCCCCAGGCGGCCAACTTATCGGGTTTCCTGCGGCACCCGGCTCGCTTCCGCAAGCCGAACGCCTAGTTGGCATCGTTTACGGCACGGACTACCGGGGTTTCTAATCCCGTTCGCTCCCCGTGCTGTCGCGTCTTAGCGTCAGGTACGGCCCAGGGTGTCGCCTTCGCCTCTGGTGTTCCTCCGGATCTCTACGCATTTCACCACTACACCCGGAATTCCACACCCCTCTACCGTCCTCTAGCTGACCAGTCTTCATTGTCCTCGCCCGGTTAAGCCTGGGCGCTTTCACAACGAACTTAGCCAACCGCCTGCACGCCCTTTACGCCCAGTAACTCCGGATAACGCTTGCCTCCTACGTTTTACCGCGGCTGCTGGCACGTAGTTAGCCGAGACTTATTCCTGCGCTACCGTCCTTGCTCTTCACGCAGAAAAGGGCTTTACGATCCGAAGACCTTCTTCACCCACGCGGCGTCGCTGGTTCAGGCTTTCGCCCATTGACCAATATCCCTCACTGCTGCCTCCCGTAGGAGTCTGGGCCGTGTCTCAGTCCCAGTGTGGGGGACCACCCTCTCAGGCCCCCTACCCGTCGTCGCCTTGGTAAGCTTTTACCTCACCAACTAGCTGATGGGCCGCAGCCCCCTCCTCAAGCGGATTGCTCCTTTTCTCACACCCCTCTACAGAGCCTGAGCTTATGCGGTATTAGCTCCGGTTTCCCGGGGTTATCCCGCTCTCGAGGGCAGGTTAGCTACGTGTTACTCACCCGTGCGCCACTCAGATATTGCTATCTCCGTTCGACTTGCATGTGTTAGGCACGCCGCCAGCGTTCATCCTGAGCCAGGATCAAACTCTCCGTTTGCGTTTTTCCTTACAGGGCGTTTGTTCTCAGCAGGTCGCCTCTGCTGTCTTCCATCTTCACTTCCCTGTTGTTAAGCTGCGCCGCACCGAAACCACTCCGTCTCGGTGGTATCTTTTATCTTACCAGACCCGCTCTCACCCCGTCAATCCTTTTCCAAAACTCATTTGGGATTTTTGGGATATTTTGAGACGTAAACAGCCCGGCAACATGCCGGACTGTCTGGCGCACAAATTGTTAAGCTGTAAGGTCTGGTTTGTTAAGATGGGTTTATTATGACCGCCCGACCCGCTCCCGTCAAGACCGAATTTCCACCAATTTCTAACCCGTTACAATGCGCTGCGGCCTTGAAGCGCCCGCGTCAGCGTCACCGAGTCCACGTACTCTAAATCGCCGCCGACCGGCAGGCCGCGCGCCAGCCGCGTCACCTTTACGCCTTTGCCGGCCAGCTCCCGCTGGATGAACATGGCCGTCGCGTCGCCTTCAAGTCCGGGGTTGGTGGCGATAATTACCTCCAGCGCCTCGTCGCCGACGCGCTTAACCAGCTCTTTGATCCGCAGATCGTCCGGCCCGATGCCATCAACCGGCGAAATCGCGCCGTGCAGCACATGGTACACGCCGTCGTAACTGCCGGTACGTTCAATCGCCAGCACGTCCAGCGGCTCCTCCACGACGGCGATCACCCGCTGGTCGCGGTGAGCATCGCCGCAGATCAAACACGGGTCTTCAACCGTGATGTTATAACAAACAGAACAGAAACGAGTCTGCGTTTTAAGGTCGCGCAGCGCATCGGCCAGTTGCAGCGAAACCTCATCCGGCGCGCGCAGCAGATAATATGTCAGCCGCGAAGCCGTTTTGGGGCCGATGCCCGGCAGCCGCGAAAACGACTCGATCAGCCGGGTTACAGGTTCGGGAATGGCCTTGCTCATTTATCCCCCAAGCAGCCCGCCTAAACCCGGAATGTCGCCCAGGCCGCCCGTGATTTCTTCCATTTTGCGCGCCGCCATCGTCTGGCTGTCCTCAATGGCCTGGTTAATCGCCAACACCAGCAGGTCTTGCAGATCGGTCAGCCATTCTTCGTCGCTGGTGTCCAGCATATCCTTGTTCACTTCGATGGATTGAACACGCTGGTGGCCGGTAATCACCACCTTCACCGCGCCGCCGCCGACCGACACTTCAACAGTTTCCGAAGCAAGCTGCTCCTGGGCTGCCGCCATATCCTCCTGCATCTTTTGAATCTGGCGCATCATACCGCCCATGCCCCCCTGCATCCCGCCCGGAAGGCCGCCCATACCCCGTTTTTTCGCCATGTTTTTCTCCTTATAATCGGTTATTACTGCTCGTGCCGCCGCTCGTGCGGCTTGATTTCCGCGCCCAGTTCCGCGCCCAATGAAGCCAGCGGGTCGCTCATATCCACACTGTCCGGCAGTGTTTCGTTGGGTATCTCGCCGCCGACCAGCACGATTTTGATCCGCAGCGGGTTTTTATGAACATGTGAAAAGACCTGCTCCAACAACTGAACTTTTTCGGGATATTGCAGCTTTTCGTAATACAGTTCGGTGTCTGTCCCCAGATAGATGATATTGCCATCCACCCGCAGCACCCGGAAGTATCGCATCACTTCCGGCGCGTTAGAACTACGCTGGCCGAGGATGTGCATGGTTTTACCCCACTGCTCCCGGATGGCGGTCACATCCACGACCGGCGGCGCGCCCGGCGGCGTCATTTCAACTGGCGGTTGGAGCGGGCCGGGCGGCGGGGCTGTGGGCGCAGCGGCAGACGCCCAGACAACAGCGCGTTCCGGTTCGAGCGCCTCCATCAAGGCCAGTTCCAGCGCCAGCTGCGGCTGCCAGCCGCCCCGGTAGGTGTTCACAGCGTCGTTGAAAGCGCGGATAGCCCGTACCAGCGTGCCGCGTTCGATAGATTCCGCCTGCGCCTCGTAAAGCGCCCGGTCTTCCCGCGAGGCTTCCACCAGGTCGGCGCCGGCCGTCTGCGCCAGCAGCACCGCCCGCAGATGTTCGACTACCTGCTGCCCGAACTGGCGCGGGTCGGCCCCGGCATCCACAGCGGCATTAATGATGTGCAGGCCGCTCGCGGCATCCTGGCGCGCCAGGGCCTCCACCAGGTCTTTAACTGCCGCCAGATTGGCCGTGCCTAATACCTGCTGCGCGATTTCCAGGGTGATGATTTCCTCCGGGTCGGCCACAATCTGGTCGAGCAGGCTGATGCTGTCACGCACGCTGCCAGTGCCGTACCGCGCGATCAATTCCAGCGCAGGGCGCTCGATTTGCAGCCCTTCGGATTCGGCGATCAGCTGAAGCCGGTCGGCCACTTCCAGCAGCGACACCCGCCGGAACTCAAAAGGCAGGCAGCGGCTTTTGATGGTCGCCGGCACTTTATCTATTTCGGTGGTCGCCAGCACAAAAATGGCGTGGGACGGCGGTTCTTCCAGCGTTTTGAGCAGCGCGTCGAAGGCGTTGCCGGTAAAACGATGCACTTCGTCTATAATGTAAACCTTGTAGCGGCCTTCGCCGGGGGCGAACGCGATTTTATCCCGCAGATCGCGCACATCGTCCACGCCGGTATGGGTGGCGGCGTCAATTTCGATCAGGTCCAGATAACGCCCCTCGTTAACCGCCACGCAGGCCGGGCAGGCATTACAGGGACGCCGGTCGGGGTCGGCTTCGTGGCAGTTGAGCGCCTTCGCCAGCAGGCGCGCCATCGTCGTTTTGCCGGTCCCGCGCGGCCCGCTGAACAGGTAGGCATGGCGAACCCGCCCGCTTTTGAGCGAGTTCCGCAGCGTGCGGGTGATGTGTTCTTGGCCCACCACATCGGTAAAGGTCGTGGGCCGCCACTTCAGGTAAAGGGCTTGTTTGGGCAACGATCTTTCCCTCCTGCGAGGAGTCTAACATTGATTGACGAGGGGGGCAATATGCGACCCGTCCTGAGCGAGTCCCGGCGCATTTTGTTTAAACTGCTGAAAAAACCGGACGAAACCTCCGAAAGCCTTGTAGAAGGTTAAGATTTGCTGAGATTGCCTCTTCATTAATATCCAAAGAAACGCAAACGTGCGTACAATGAATAAACTTAAAAGTTGAACGTTTTTTCCAGCCCATTTGTATAGAGCGCATATATAGTGGTGTATAGGCAGAAACCTGAGGCGTTATGAAAGACCGGGTAAAAGTTCACTGGTGGTTCATCATCGTCCTATCGCTGCTAGGGGCTGGATGCAGCAGTTTGCCGGGGCTGCGGGTGCTTAGCGGACAGGCCGCACCGGAGGCAGCTGCCGAACGGGTGGTGGAAATTACCGGGCTGGTGATGGCCGACAAAACCGGCCAGACCGACCCGGCGCTGATTTCGGCGGCGGATCGTATCGAGGCGGCTGCCGGCGGCAGCATTGACATCATCGAAATCCGCCAGGACACCCGCAGCGACGTTTTTAACATTTACATGCTGTATCGCGGCCTGGGCGCAGACGCCAGCGCGCAGGAACAAAATGATGCCCTGCGCCGCGCGCTCGAACTCACCTGGCAGGGAATGCTCCAGGCCAGCCAGGGGTTGGACATCATCCGCGTGAATCTGCTGCAACCGAGCATGGTTCCCACCCTCGACAAGGGTTTAAGTTTCGTCGCGCGTATTTCTGCCACTTTCGACATCTCGCGCGAAAGCGTCCTGGCCTACCTCAACAAACGCCCCACCACGCTGCAAGATTTCGTCAACTTGATCGCCGACGGCGAGATGATCTTCCAGTCGCCGCAGGACGGCGATACAGCCTTTTACGACAGCCAGCCGAATCACCCGATGTTTATGCTGGCTTCCATCGAAGCCCAACTGCGCGGCCAACAGTAAACAAACGGTCTGGCGGGCGCGGTTCATCCGGCCAGCATCATCGTTTAGTATTGATCGAGGTTTAGCGTTATGACGATTGTCAAAACTGATGAGGACAACCGCAGTCTGGCGACTCCCCGGCGCTACGCCTGGGAAGCCGAAGAAACGCTGGTTGAACAGCGGCGGCGCAAGCTGCGCTACCGCATCCAGCGGTTTGTCGGCAACAACTGGGGCAAGGCGCTGCTGCTGACGATTGTGACGGTGCTGCTGCTTAATGAGCAGGCGATGATCTTTTTCGTGCAGCAGGCGCTGCCGTTTGTCCTGCGCTTTTTTATGATCGCCGGCCTGATTATCGGCCAGTTCGCGGCCATGTTCTGGTTTCTGGGGCGCTCGCGCATGTATACCATCTGGCCGGGACAGGAAGGCGTCAGTTTCGCCGACTATCGCGGCCAGCCTGAACTGCTGGAACAAGCTAAACAGATCGTCATGCTGCTGCGCGGCGTGCGCGTGTTCGAGGAAGCCGGCGGCGAGCCGCTCAACGGCCTGCTGCTAGAAAGTCCGCCCGGAACGGGCAAAACCTGGCTGGCGCAGGCTATCAGCACCGAAGCCGGCGTGCCGTTCTTTTTTGTGGACGCCTCCTCGATGAACTCGATGTTCATCGGCATCGCCCCGCTGAAGGTGATGAACGTTTACCGCCGGGCGCGGCGGGCCGCCAGCGAGTATGGCGCATCGGTCATCTTCATTGATGAAATTGACGCTATCGGCGCGCGGGGCGGCATGGCAGCCCGCAGCAGCGAAGCGCGCGCGCCCTTCACCCGGCTGCCGATCATGTTCGGCGGCATGGGCGCCGGCACGGGGCTGCTCAGCACGCTGCTGATCGAAATGAGCGGCTTCAGCCTGGAACACGGCTGGTGGGCGCGTAAACGGACGTGGTGGTACAAAACCATCCTGCGCCGCAACCCGCCCAAACCACGCAAGCGCGTGCTGACCATCGGCGCGACCAACCGTATCGGCGCGCTGGATGCGGCGCTGCTGCGCCCTGGCCGCTTCGATAAAAAAATCCGCGTGGATGCGCCCGACCTGGAAGGCCGCCGCGACATCATCGCCTACTATCTGTCCAAGATGGCGCACGACGACAGCATGGATCCGCTCATCCTGGCTTCGGAAACGCCTTTTTACACCCCGGCAGACATCAAATATCTGCTCAACGAAGCCCTGCGTTACGCCCTGTTCGACGGGCGCACCTACATGACCTACCGCGATTTTAAGCTGGCGCAGCCGGAACACGAAATGGGGGTGCGAACGCCGATCAAAAATATGTCGCGGGAGGCCAAACGGCGGCTGGCGGCCCACGAGGGCGGCCATGCCCTGGCGGTGCGGTTGTTTATGCCGGAACACCGCATCTCGCGCATCACCATCATCAGCCAGGGTTTCGCGCTGGGGCATGTCAGCCACCAGCCGGCCACCGAAGAATTTGACTACATGAGTACTTACGAACACCTGATGAACCGCCTGCGTGTATCGGTGGGCGGCAAAGCCGGCGAAATGGAGTTCTGCGGCGAGGGTGAACAAACCCTGGGGGTCGGCATGGGCATCGGCGATGGCAGCGACTTCGGCAACATCCGCTACGTGCTGAACATGATGGCCGACGCCGGCATGTTCGGCCCACTGGGGGAATCCGGGCGGTTAAGCGCCGAAACGCGCGAGGCGATGGAAGAAACCTTCCGCATGGTGCTGGACGAGGTGCGGCTGGCCTTCCGCCTGCACCGGGACATGGGCGAGGCATTGATCGAGCTTTTAATGGAAAAAGAAGAGCTGCTGGCCGATGAAGTCGAAGCCTTTTTTGACCAGTACGGCCTGTACACACCGAAGGTCAAACTCTACCAGGACGATGAGCTGATCGTCGTCGGCAGCGAAAAGGAGGCCGCGCAGTGACGGTTAAACACGCCCCCAACCAGCCGTACCTGGACACCAAACACCGCTTTGAGTGGGAGCAGGAAGAAACGCTGGTTGACCGCCGGCGCAAGCTGCCCTACCGCATCCGCCGGTTTATTCGCAGCACCTGGTTATGGCTGCTCATCGGCGGCACGCTGACCGCCGCCCTGTTCGATGCCGCCGTGATGACCTTCCTCATCACGGTATTGGGTTTCGTCATCCAGCTTTTAGCCATCATCCTCATTTTCCTGTCCCAGTTTGTGCTGATGTTCTGGTTTCTCAGCCGGTCGCGGATGTATACCATCATGCCCGGCGCGGAGGGCGTCAGTTTTGCCGACTATCGCGGCCAGCCGGAAATCCTGGAACAGGCGCGCCAGGTGGTTATGCTGCTGCGCGGCGTAAAGGCTTACGAAGGCGCCGGCGGCGAACCGCTCAACGGCCTGCTGCTGGAAGGCCCGCCCGGAACGGGCAAAACCTGGCTGGGACAGGCCATCAGCACCGAGGCCGGCGTGCCGTTTTTTTACGTGGACACGTCCTCGCTGCAAGCCATGTTCATGGGCATGGGCGCGTTTAAAGTGATGCGGATGTATGGCCGCGCCCGCAAGGCCGCCAAAGAGTACGGCGCGGCGGTGGTTTTCCTGGACGAAATTGATGCCATCGGCTCGCGCTCCGGCGTCACCAACGTGAACAACGGCGGTTGGGGCGGGGCGAACGGCGGCTTCTTCGGCGGCGGCGATATGGGGCTGCTCAGCACTATGCTGATCGAAATGAGCGGCTTCAGCCTGGAACACGGCTGGCGCGCCCGCCTGCGTACCTGGTGGTACAAACGCATCCTGCGCCGCAAGCCGCCCAAGCCGGAAAAGCGCGTCCTGACGATGGGCGCGACCAACCGCATCGGCGCGCTCGACCCGGCGCTGCTGCGCCCTGGCCGCTTCGATAAAAAAATCCGCGTGGACGTGCCGGATATGGAAGGCCGCCGCGACATCATCGCCTATTACCTAAGCAAAATGGCACATGACGACAGCATGGATCCATCTATCCTGGCAAGTGAGACGCCCGGTTATACCCCGGCTGACATCAAGTATCTGCTCAACGAGTCGCTGCGGTACGCGCTGTTCAGCGGGCGGCGTTACATCACTTATGCCGACTTCCAGCGGGCGCAGCCGGAACACGAGATGGGGCTGCGCGCGCCGATCAAACATATGTCGGAAGAAGGCCGCCGGCGGCTGGCCTACCGCGAGGCCGCCAAAGCCACCGCCGTCCGGCTGTTTTTGCCGGAACACCGCATCGCCCGGATGACCATCATCCGCCAGGGGTCGAAGTTCGCGCACATCACCTATTACCCGGCGCGCGAGGCCTACCAGGGCCTCATCACCCGCGACGAGCTTTTGCAGCGGCTCAAAGTCGCCGTCGCCCCCAAAGCGGCGGAAATCGAGTTTTTCGGCGGGAACAAACAAACGCTGGGTTTCGAGCGCGGCGAGGACTTCAACCGGGTGCGCCAGCTGCTGCGCCTGATGGCAAGCGCCGGGATGCTTGGCACACTGGGCGCGGCCATGTCCTACAGCATTTCGCTGTGGGGCATCAGCACCGAAACCACGCCGGAGATGAAAGAGGCGATGGAGGAAACCTACCAGCGCACGCTCCAGCAAACGCGCGAGGCGCTGCGCCAGAACGCGCATATCGTCGAGGCGCTGGCGAACCTGTTGATGGAAAAAGAAGAACTGATGGCGGCGGAGATTCGCGCTTTCTTCGACCAGTACGGCCTGTACACGCCCGACCCGACGATGGTGCGCGACGGCGAGGAAATCAGCATTTTACCTTCCTCGTCCGGCGATCAGCTTCCGGCGAAGGCCGCCGATTAAACATTCGGACTGAATTGAGACGAAGGGCTGACAGTCATGGATAAACGCATGGTCGAATTCATTCGGGCGCTGCGGGCGGCGGGCGTGCGGATTTCGCTGGCCGAAAGCCAGGACGCCATGTTCGGCGTGGAAGCAGTGGGCGCGTCCAACCGCGATTTTTTCCGCTCCGTGCTGCGGACGACACTGGTTAAGGAAGGCCGCGACCACCAGACCTTCGATTATTTTTTCCCGCTGTTTTTCGGCTCTGGCGTGCCGCCCATGCAGAATATCCCCGACAACCTCTCGCCGGAAGATCAGCAGCGCCTCCAGGAAGCTCTGCGCGCGCTGATGGGCGATACGCGCGCGCTGCGCCAGCTTCTTCAGCAGCTTCTCCAGGGGCGTCCCTTCAGCCAGGAGCAGCTTGACCAGATGGGGCAGCAGGCCGGGCTTGACCAGGGCAGCGAAATGTACCAGCGCCACTGGTTCGAGCGCCGCATGAACCGGCAGGCCGGGATGCAGCAGCTTCAGGAATTGATCGAGCAGCTTCTCGAAGAACTGCGGCAGATGGGTATGAGCGACCAGGCGCTTCAGGAACTACGCGAGATGCTTCAGCAGAACGCCGAAGGGCTGTCCGAGCAGATTTCTAACTATGTGGGCGCGACACTGGCCCAGCAGATGGCGCAGCAGGAGCCGCAGCCTAAACCGGACTTGCTGGATGTGCCGTTCACGCAGCTCGGCCAAAGCGAAGTGGACGCCATCCGCGACGAAATCCGGCGGCTGGCGGCGCGGTTACGCAGCCGGGCATCGCTGCGGCAAAAACGCGCCAACGCCGGCGATATGGACCCGCGCCGAGTCATGCGCCACAACATGCGCTACGGCAGCGTGCCGATTGAGCTTCAGTTCCGCACCCGGCACGTTAAACCGCGCCTGGTGCTGATCTGCGATGTCAGCACCTCCATGCGCTACTGTGCCGAATTTCTGCTCACACTCATCTACGAACTGCAAGATCAGGTGGCCCGTACCGACAGTTTTATCTTCATCAGCGATCTGGCCGACATCAGCATGGTGTTCAAACACAAACAGCCGCAGGAGGCCGTCGGCCAGGTGCTTTCGGAACATCGCCCCGGTTATTACAACACCGACCTGGGCAACAGCCTGAACACCTTCAAACGCGACCACATGGACAAAATCACCGGCAAAACCACCGTCATCATCCTGGGGGACGGGCGCAACAACTACAACGACCCGCGCTTGGACATCGCCCAGGATATGCAGCGCCGGGCGCGGCGGCTGCTGTGGTTCTGCCCGGAGCCGCCCGCGCTGTGGGGGACGGGCGACAGCGACATGCACCGCTACGCGCCGCTGGCGAACGGCGTCTTTAAGGTCAGCACGCTGCGCGAACTGGCCTCGGCGGTAGACCAGATATTGACGGACGGGTGAGTAGTTCGGCGTTCTGTGGTATCCTGAGAACAATTAGGAGCGCGGCGCATGACAATCACGGCCAACAGCAACCTGTATCTAGGCATCAACGCCCACCTCAACAGCGCCTTGCAGAACGAGCCGAGCGGCTGGTAGAGTTTTCATGCCGAACACATCGTTGATCTGGTCAGGGCGGTTAACGAAGGGCTGCCGGAAGGGTATTTCGCGCGGGCTGAAAAAACTTTACAGATCAGCGAAATTATTCCGCTGATAGCGACAGGCCACCCGAAAAAGACCACCGTGCCGGATGTGACCATTTACCGCTCGCATCATATCCCCGGCGTTCCCGCTCCGACGCTGACCGCCACCGCGCCCACACGCAGCATTCCCATTGCGCCCCTGCTGACCGAAGAAGATTTCCTGTCCGGGATTGTGATTTATCAGGCGGGGGAAGGCGGTCTGTTGGGGCGGCCTGTTACCCAGATTGAACTGCTGTCGCCGGCCAATAAACCCGGCGGTGGGCATTTCACCCGCTATGCCTCAAAACGTCTGGAAACACTCCAAAGGTGGATTATGAGGCTGACCCGCCGCACTTTGACCGCTACACGCCGGCTGACCGGGCGCGCATCCGGGCGCGGCTGAAGGCGATAGCGGACAGCACCTCGTAAAGCCTGGCCGGGCAAGCAGCACGCTTGACAGTAGAACAAATAAGCTATACACTTAGCTGCATGTGATGGTGAGTTTATACAAAGGATGCCCCTCATGAGCGGCGAAATCCAGGTGACAACCGCCGAACTGGTCAGGCGAATGCAGCAGGGGTGGAACGAGTTTCAGGCCTATCTAAAAACGTTAACGGTGGAACAGATGACCCAACCGACCGACGCCGCCGGCTGGACGGTTAAAGATCATGTGATGCACCTAGCCGTGTGGGAAGACGGCATTTATGCGCTGCTGCGCCGGCAGTCGCGCCCGGAGCGTATGGGGCTGGATGCCGAAACCTGGGAGAGCGGCGATTACGACCGGATGAACGCCATCATCCAGCAGTGCCACCGCGACAAATCTCTGAAGGACGTGCTGGACAGCTTCCAGGAGACACACCGGCAGTTGGTTGACCACATTCAAACACTGTCCGACGCTGACCTGATGCGCCCCTACCGGGACTACGCCCCCAACTCAACCGCCGACAGGCCGGTGTATGTCTATATCGTCGGCAACACGTACGGCCACTACGAGGAACACCACCCCTGGATTGATGCTATCGCCAATCCCCGGTAAGTTGGGGGTCCGGCGCGCATGGCCGGAATCAGGAATAATGAAGAACCGCCAGCGATTCGGGGAAGCTGCCCAGGCTGGAACGGAAGCGCAGTCGAGAGCCGCCGGTCGTCACCATCAGCAGATCGTTCGACCATCGTTCTCTTAAAAAACAGCAAACCGCGCGGAGGTGTTCCCCGCGCGGCTGCGGCTGAGGAGGAGAAGCGGTTCAGGCAATGGGCTTAAGCCCATTATTCCTATGCGTCGTAATACAGTACAAACTCATACGGGTGCGGGCGCAGCGCCACCGCGTCCACGTCGTGCGCCATCTTGTATTCGATGTAGCTTTCGATATAGTCCCGCGAGAACACGTCGCCCTTGAGCAAAAAGGCGTGGTCATTCGCCAGGGCTTCCAGCGAACCGGCCAGGCTGCCCGGCACGGTTGGGGTCGGCTTGCCGTTGTGCGACTCGTACAGGTCGTAATCCGACGGCGCGCCGGGGTCAATCTTGTTCTGGATGCCATCCAGCCCCGCCATCATCAGCGCACTAAAAGCCAGATACGGGTTAGCGGTCGGGTCGGGGAAGCGCGCCTCGATACGTTTGGCCTTCGGGCTGCTGCTGTACATCGGGATACGAATGGCCGCCGAACGGTTGCGGGCGCTGTACACCAGGTTGACCGGCGCTTCGTAGCCCGGCACGAGCCGGCGGTAGCTGTTGGTGGTCGGCGCGGCGAAGGCCAGGATGGCCGGCGCGTGTTTGAGGATGCCGCCGATGTAATACAGTGCTGTCTGGCTGAGCATGGCGTAACCGTCTTTGTCGAAGAAAAGCGGCTCGCCCGCCTTCCATAACGACTGGTGGCAGTGCATCCCGGAGCCGTTGTCGGCAAAAATCGGCTTCGGCATGAAGGTCACGGTATACCCGGCTTTGTAGGCCACGTTGCGGATGATGTACTTGTAGATTTGCAGGCTGTCGGCCATCCGCAGCAGAGGGGAGAAACGCATATCAATTTCGGCCTGTCCCGCGCCGCCGACCTCGTGATGATGCACTTCCACGTCCACGCCCACGCTCATCAGCGTAGCGACCATTTCGGCGCGCAGGTCTTGCAGTTTGTCGGTTGGCGGAACGGGGAAGTAGCCTTCTTTGATGCGCGGGCGGTAGCCCTGGCCCATCTCGCCCGTACCCCAGAAGCCGGACGACGACTCGACCTTATAAAACGTGCCGTTGTTGGTGGACTCGTAAGCCACGCCGGTGAAGATGAAAAATTCGGCTTCCGGCCCAAAGTAACACACATCGGCGATGCCGGTGCTGCGTAAATACGCTTCGGCCCGGCGCGCCACCCCGCGCGGGTCGCGGGCGTAGGGGTTGCCGTCCACATCCATCACGTCGCAGAGCAGGGTGAGCGTGGGTTTGGCCGGGATGGGATCAATGAACGCCGTTGTCGGGTCGGGCAGCAGATTCAGGTCAGAGACGTTGATGGTCTGGAAACCCTGAATGCTCGACCCATCAAAACCGATGCCGTCGGTGAAAATGTCTACGTCGAAATTCTTCAACGGCACGCTGAAATGCTGTACAATACCGCGAATGTCGGTGAACCTCACATCCACCTCGACCACGCCGCTCTGGCGCGCCCACTCCAGCAGCGCGGCGGGGGACGCCTTCACATCATCAGGGGGGAGTAACCCGGTTTTTTCCTGTTCGATTGATACCATCTTGCGCTCCGTTTTCGTCAACTTCACTAAAAGTTGGACAATGCGGGCAATTGTAAAGGGCTGTAACAAAACTTCATGGTGGAAAATTTGACAAAAAACCTTCTTTTTCACTGTCGAGAGTCAACAAAAAGCCTGGTTTTGCGCCGAACTACCGCCCGCGTTAAGATGGATTCGGCAAAATGGTGCAGCCGTCATGGGTTATTTATCGGCGATAAGTTTGCAGCCGGGCGGATTTTTCGCCCTTATTACGTGAGGTTTTTTGATGTCTCAAAAACTGGCCTGGATTGAAGCCGAACTGAACGCCCTGCGCGAACAGGGCCTGTACAATACCATCCGCGCACTCAACAGCCCACAAGGCGCGTGGCTGGAGGTGGACGGGCGGCGCGTATTAAACCTGTGTTCCAACAATTACCTGGGGCTGGCGAACCACCCTCGCCTGCGCGAAGCCGCCAAAGCCGCGATTGACCGCATGGGCATCGGCCCGGCGGCGGTGCGTTCGATTGCCGGAACGACTACCCTGCATCTGGAACTGGAAAACAAGCTGGCCGCCTTCAAAAAAGTCGAGGCGGCGCTCACTTTCCAGAGCGGTTTTAACGCCAATATCGCCGTCATCCCGGCGCTGGTCGGCAAAGGGGATGTGATCTTCAGCGACCAGCTTAACCACGCCAGCATCATTGACGGCTGCCGCCTGAGCCGCGCCGAAATCGTGGCCTACGAACATAATAACGTGGATGACCTGCGGAAGAAGATTGCCCAGACCGGCGAATACGGGCGGCGCATCATCATCAGCGACGGCGTGTTCAGCATGGACGGCGACATCGCCCCCCTGCCGGAACTGTATGAGGTGGCCGAGGAACACGATATTCTGCTGATGGTGGACGACGCGCACGGCGAAGGCGTGCTGGGAAACGGCGGGCGCGGCATCGTGGATCATTTCGAGCTGCACGGCAAGGTGGATATTGAAGTTGGCACGATGTCGAAAGCCTTCGGCGTGGTGGGCGGCATGGTCGCCGGCAAGCAGATTTTGATTGACTGGTTGAAACAGCGGGCGCGGCCTTTCCTGTTCAGCAGCGCCATGACGCTGCCGGACGTGGCTGCCTGCCTGGAAGCGGTGGACATGCTGGCCGAATCCACCGAACTGGTTGACCGGCTGTGGGCCAACGCCGAAACTTTCAAACAGGGCATGAAACAGCTCGGTTTTAATACCGGCGTCACGCAGACGCCCATCGTGCCGGTGATGCTGGGCGAAGCGCCGCTGGCGCAGCAGTTCAGCCGGCGGCTGTTCGAGGAAGGTGTTTTTGCGATGGCGATCGGCTTCCCGACCGTGCCGAAGGGCGAGGCGCGCATCCGGGTGATGAACAGCGCCGCCCATACGCCGGAAGACCTGGAAACTGCCCTGGCCGCCTTCGAGCGCGTGGGCAAAAGCCTGGGCGTGATTTGACCCAGAGACGAAAAATGGGCGGGTTTAGAAACCCGCCCCTACGCGCCCATATCGGCTTTGAATCAGGGCGCTGTTTTGAACCATTTCTGCCATTTCGATAGTAGTTGTACAGCGGCGGCGGTGAAATTTGTTGAAAGCCGCTTCGTTATCCGCTACTATTTCCCTGTTTAACCGCTAAAGAGAGAAAGTTGAATACAATCATGGTTGAAGCAGCAGTTGAGCGAACGACCGGCGCCGAAAATGTGATCTGGGATTTATCGGTATTTTACAACGGCGCGGATGACCCCGCCATGCAGCGTGACATGGAGCAGCTTGATACCCAGGTGGACGAGTTCGCCGCCGCCTATCGCGGGCGGGTTGCCCAACTGGACGCCGAGGAAATGGTGGACGCCATCAAGGCGCTGGAAACCATCTACGACCGCAGCGGGCGCATCGGCGCGTTCGCGTCGCTGCTCTACAGCACCGACACCGCCAACCCGCAGTACGGCGCGCTGATCCAGAAAGTCACCGAATACGGGGCGATGATTAATCAGAAGCTCCTGTTTTTTGAACTGGAATGGAACGAAGCCGGCGACGAAACCGCCCAAAAGCTGCTCAACGACCCGACGCTGGCCGACTACCGGCATTACCTGGAAGCCGAACGCCGCTACAAACCCTACCAACTGAGCGAGATCGAAGAACAACTGCTGGTGGAAAAGTCCGTCACTGGACGTTCGGCCTGGGTGCGCTTTTTCACGCAGCTTACCAGCGCCATCCGGGCGGATTATGACGGCCAGCAGATCACGCTGACGCAGGCGCTCACCAAACTGCACGAGGCCGACCGCGAAACGCGGCGCAAGGCTAACGCCGCCATCACCACCGCCCTGCGCGGCAAGGCGATGGAACTGACCTACATTTTTAATGTGCTGGCCGCCGACAAAGCCGCCGATGACAAACGGCGTGAGTATCCCGGCTGGATTTCCTCGCGCAACCTTGCCAACAAAGCCCCGGATGCGGTGGTGGAGGCGCTCATCCAGGCTGTCACGTCGAATTACGAGATTGTGGCGCGGCACTATCGCCTCAAGCGCGTTTTGCTGGGCCTGGACGAGCTGACCGAATACGACCGCTACGCGCCGCTGCCCATCCCCGAAGGCGATACCTTCTACACCTGGGACGAAGCCCGCGAGATCGTGCTGAAGGCCTTCGACGCTTTCAGCCCGCGTTTTGCCGAAATCGCGGCGCGTTTCTTCGACGAAAGCTGGATTCACGCGCCGGTGCTGCCGAACAAACGCGGCGGGGCGTTTTGCCATCCCGCTGTGCCATCGGCGCACCCTTACGTATTCCTCAACTACGAGGGCAAACCCCACGACGTGATGACCCTAGCCCACGAACTGGGGCATGGCATTCACGGCTACCTGGCTGCCGAGGCGCAGGGTATCTTCGGCATGTATACGCCGCTGACCACCGCCGAGATGGCTTCCACCTTTGGCGAGATGCTGGTGTTTAACGACCTGATGGCGAAAGAACCCGACGCCGAAGCCCGCCTGGCGATGCTGGCGCAGAAGATCGAGGACAGCTTCGCCACCATCTTCCGGCAGGTTTCGATGAACCGCTTCGAGGATGGTTTCCACACCGCCCGCCGCAGCGAAGGCGAACTGACGACCGAGCGTTTCAACGACATCTGGCTGACCACTCAGCGCGCCATGTTCGGGGACAGCGTGAACCTGAGCGGCGATTACGGCATCTGGTGGAGCTATGTGCCGCATTTTCTCAGCACGCCGGGTTACGTGTACGCTTACGCCTTTGGCGAACTGCTGGTGCTGGCGCTGTTCAACCTGTACCGCGAACGCGGCGCGTCGTTCGTGCCGCTGTTCGTGGATGTGCTGGCCGCCGGCGACTCGAACTGGCCGGAGCAAATTCTCGCCAAAGTCGGCGTAGACCTGACCGACCTGAACTTCTGGAATGAAGGGCTGAACACGCTGCGCGCGCTGGTCGAGCAGGAGGAGCAGCTGGCGCGGCAAGTTTACCCGGAGAAGTTCTGAGTTCTGCGTTGAGGATTTCCGAGTAGGGGCGCGCGGCTGTGCGCCCTGTGCAGAGGCAAAAACCGAACCCAGAGCCGCAAAGACGCAGAAAAAGGCGGCGGGTAACGAAAACCGCCGCCCTGTGTGCAGCCGGTTAGCGCATAAAATAATAGGCCGCGTCCTGGTCGAAGGTCGGCGCGCCGAAGTCGTGCAGGGCGCGTAAGACCTGGGCGCGGTGGTCAGTGCCATGATTGGCGATATGCAGCAAAACCTGCCATGTTGCCATCGGCATACCCGGAACGGTGCGTTCTAAAGCTGTCTCATCCAGCCCGGTGACGTAAGTGGTGACCTCATCGGCGGCCTGTTCCCACACGGCGAGGGCGCTTTCGCGGGTGGGATAATCTTCCGGCTTCAGGCGGAAGCCCCGCGCGTCCGGCGATTCTTGCAGCCCGCGCAGCCACCGGGTATCTACAGTCGCCAGATGCACCATATGGTTGCGAATCGAGCCATGCGAATATGGCACGTCCGCCGTGAACTGTTCGTCGCTCAACGTCATGATACTGTCCCACACGCGGCGGAAAAACGTATAGTTATAATCGGTCATCGCGCGAATCACTTCCAGCATGGCTCAACTGTAGGAAGAGTGAAAAGGATTGGGCAAACTATACCACATGGAATTTCCAATCACCGATATACTCAGTCAAGCACAAAGCGAACAATGGA